>JAZPZJ010000065.1:0-6392 GCA_045544635.1 Oscillospiraceae bacterium | reverse complement strand
AATCATAGCCGAAACAGGTGCCGGTCAGCACGGTGTTGCACTTGCAACTGCTGCGGCATATTTCGGTCTTAAATGTGATATTTACATGGGCTCTGTTGATATCAAATAACAAGCACCGAATGTTGCAAGAATGAAGATCCTTGGTGCAAATGTTGTTGAAGTTACCCATGGTCTTGCAACGCTCAAGGAAGCAGTTGACGCAGCATTTGAAGCGTATACCAAGGAATATAAGGACGCCATTTACTGCATCGGTTCCGTTCTCGGACCGCATCCGTTCCCGATGATGGTGCGCGATTTCCAGAGCGTTGTCGGTATTGAAGCAAGGGAGCAGTTCCTTGAAATGACTGGCGAGCTTCCGGATGCAGTCGTTGCCTGTGTGGGCGGCGGTTCCAATGCGATGGGTATGTTCTCCGGTTTCCTCAATGATCCGGTGGACATCTACGGCGTTGAGCCGCTTGGCAGAGGCGTACAGCTTGGTGATCATGCTGCAAGTCTCAAGTATGGTACAGAAGGCATCATGCACGGCTTCAACAGCATCATGCTCAAGGATGAAAATGGTGAACCTGCTCCTGTTTATTCCGTTGCAAGCGGACTGGATTACCCGTCTTCCGGTCCTGAGCACGCGTATCTGCGTGATCTTGGCAGAGTCAAGTATGATGTGGTTGATGATGAAGAGACCATCGATGCATTCTTCAAGCTTTCCAGAATGGAGGGTATCATCCCTGCAATTGAAAGCTCCCATGCCGTAGCATTCGGTATGCGCCTTGCAAAACAGATGGAGCGCGGTTCCATCCTGATCTGTCTTTCCGGCAGAGGTGACAAGGATATGGACTATATCATTGAACAGTACGGCATTCGCTGAGCTGACTCATATATAATCGAATGACAAAACCCACTGGCGAAGCGTATCGCCAGTGGGTTTTTGCTTGGGTTGTTCAGTCTGCATAGCAGGATGTAATGCCGAGGTATTCCTCCAGACACAGACCGCTTTCATAGACTGCCGTTGCCGTTTCCACACCGAGGTAACGGATGTGCCACGGCTCGTACTTGTAGCCGGTGATGTGTTCCTTGCCCTTCGGGTAGCGGATGATAAACCCATATTCATGGGCGTGCTCAGCAAGCCAGATGGCTTCCGGAGTGCCAATGAAGCTGTCATTGACGATGTTGACATCAATTGCGAGACCCGTCTGATGTTCGGAATGCCCTGGCCGTGCGGAAAGCGTATCCGTTTTCTCCTGACCGTACCATGCTACATAATTGTTGTAAATCCGGGCTTGATAGTCATAGGAGCGGAATCCCGAAGAAAGATAGATGTTCAGTCCATCCGCTGCTGCACCTTCGCGCAGAAGTGCAAACTGCGCCTCACAGGTTGGATCCAGACCCGGATTGTAGGTGGAGGGCAGCGCATAGGTCTTGTTGGCAATCAGAATTCCATTGATATAAGTAAGCTCCGGTTCCGGAGCAGGAGCTTCCGTCGGCGGAGGATCTGTCTGCGGCCGTTCCTCCACAGTAACCTGCACCTGCGCGGTAATTTCCGGATTCTCAGAGGCTGCAACGGAAATAATGCAGCTCCCAGGTTCGTTTGCCGTGATATTGCCAAGATAGTCCACGGATGCAATGCGATTATCCGAAGTGGACCAGATTTCCCCCTTGTCAGTCGCATTTTCAGGGTGCATGGTCACGCGCGGCATGGCGGAATCGCCCACGAAGAGAGAAATTTCGTAAAAACTCAGTGTAATGGACTCCACAGGAATGCTCTCCTCCTCAGTGGTTTCGGGGATGGTTTCCGTGACTTCCTCCGTTGCTGCTTCTGTGGATTCCTCCGTCTGCGGTGCAGTGGTTTTGGGAGGTTCGGTTACAGGCTCGGCAGTGGCAGGTTCCGTCTGTATATCGGAGAATACCGTTTCCTGCGATGCTGCAGACGGCAGAGAATCCCCTTGGCTTTGATCGGTATTTGTACATCCTGTCATGCAAAACAGTCCGAGTGCTGTGAAAAACGCAGCCATTCGAATTTTTTTCATTCTTGCTTTGGACGCTTCCTTTCTTGTTCACAAAACCCCCGATGCAGTGCATTGGGGGTTTTGTATTGTCATGATTAGAGATTGAACATGATGTTGTTCAGGATGCTCTCCAGCTTCTCCTGACCGCCGCTTGTAAGGGAGTCGGTTACCTCACCCTTGGACAGAGCATAAGCCTCGAGATCAGCCAGAGTTGCCTTGCCGCTGATGATGTCTGCACCGATACCGGTGGTCCAGCTTGCATAACGATCAGCAACAAACTGATCCATTCTGCCGTCGGAGATCATCTTGTCCGCAATACGCAGACCCAGTGCAAATGTATCCATACCTGCGATGTAGCCAAGGAAGATATCTTCCATAGTGTAGGAGCCTCTTCTTGTCTTAGCATCGAAGTTCAGACCGCCGTTTGTGAAACCGCCAGCCTTCAGAACCTCATACATGCACAGTGCAGCATCGTAGATGTTGGTCGGGAACTGGTCGGTATCCCAGCCAAGCAGAGTATCACCCTGGTTTGCGTCAATGGAACCGAACATACCGTTCACTCTTGCTACACGGAGTTCATGCTGGAAGGTGTGCTGTGCGAGTGTTGCGTGGTTTGCCTCGATGTTCAGCTTGAAATCCTTGTCAAGGCCGTACTTGTTCAGGAAGCCGATCACAGTTGCGGAATCAAAGTCATACTGGTGCTTTGTAGGCTCCTTGGGCTTGGGTTCTACATAGAAGTCACCGGTAAAGCCGATGCTTCTGCCGTAGTCCACAGCAAGCTTCATCAGACGAGCCATGTTGTCAAGCTCCAGACCCATATCGGTGTTGAGCAGGGTCTCGTAGCCCTCACGGCCGCCCCAGAATACATAGCCCTGACCGCCAAGCTTTACAGTTGCTTCCAGAGCCTTCTTGATCTGTGCTGCAGCATAGGCAAATACATCTGCAGAGGGAGAAGTACCTGCACCGTGCATATATCTCGGATGATCGAAGCACTTTGCAGTACCCCACAGCAGCTTCTTGGAAGGATCTGCTGCCATCTTTTCCTTGACATATGCAACGATCTCGTCGAACTTCTCGTTGGTCTCTGCCAGAGAACCGAACTCCGGAGAGAGGTCACGGTCATGCCAGCAGAAATAGTCGATGGACAGCTTGTCCATGATCTCGAATGCGCAGTCTACCTTTGCTTTAGCCTTAGCCATCGGATCGGATTCGCCCCAGCTCTTGTCGGTTGTACCGCAGCCGAACATATCCGTACCGTCGCCGCCCATGGTATGCCACCAGGACAGTGCGAACTTCAGGTGCTCCTTCATGGTCTTGCCGGCAATCACCTCATCGGGATTGTAGTACTTGAATGCCAGCGGGTTTGTGGATGCCTTGCCCTCATAGGGGATCTTGCCGATGTTCTTGAAAAATTCGCTCATAACGAACCTCCTGAAAATGAATATTCTTATTGAAACCGGGCTGTCGATTCCCTGCCGCAATTGCACGATTGCTGCAAGGCGCAGAGCCGGTTTGTGCCATTAGGTGAATCCAATCTCCTGATTGGAAAGTGCAAAGTATTCCTCAAGGATGGCGATATAATAGCGGAATACGGGCTTGCCGTTGTAGTACATTACGTCGCCTTCTTCCGGAATGCCCAGTGTGTTGAAGTCGGCTTCCGTCATTTCAGCGAGCTTCATTGTACGCAGATCATCGATGGTAATGCCGAGCTTTTTGAGCGCATTGTCGCTCAGTTCGTCGAGATTGTAGGATTCCTGCGAGGTGTTCAGCAGTGTCATTTCATCCGCTGTCAGCGTCACGATGGTTTCGTGATACTGCGCAGGACTCATGGTGACGCTGGTGCCGTCGCCATAGGTGACTTCATATGCCGGCAGTCCCAGAAGATCCACCTGTGCTTCGCTCAGTGTGACCTCTACATCCTTGGAGATGGACGTAATCTGTTCGGTAATATCCGCACGGCTCTCAGTCTGCCATACGATATTGCTTGTCTCCTGCAGGGGACGCAGCTGTACAACGGTTCTGGTCAGACCCTTGATCTGGAACAGTACCAGATCCCAGTCCTTGTCCAGCAGATTGGACTCGATATTGACAACCGTGCTGCCGTCGGAGCTGTCCACGGTGTTGATGACCTCATAGCGATAGGCACCCGAGGGTGAAACACCGGTCTCGATGGTGGTGGAAACCGTGGAAGGCGCAAACAGCGTGGTGATCAGGAAGTAGACCAGCGAACCAAGCAGGTACAGCAGCAGGGAAATCGTACCGAATACCGTTTTTGCGGTTTCGCCAAGTCCGGAGAAGAAGAAGATCACGAGTGCCACCACGAGCGGGGGGATCAGGACTTCCCATGCGCCGAAATACAGCAGGATGGCAGGAAGCAATGCCGGCAGCATCACAAGGCTGGAGAGGATCGTCAGCACCTGCTTGCGGCTGTAGAGCATGATGACCAGCGCAATCAGGGAAACTGCCGAGATCATCAGACAGACGCTCACGGGGTTCCGGACGGTCATATCATAAAATATTGATAAATAGGACAAACCGAGGATCAGCACACAGTAAAGGGGGCTGAGCAGGGAAACTGCACGCTTTGTCCATTTGTTTGCAAAAAACGCACCCATCATTAAATCCTTTTGCTCCGCAGCTGCCGGTCATTGCAGCACCGGAACAATCCTTTCTGTTTTCTGTGTCGAGTTAAAGGTATGTATAATGTTATTATATCATTTTTTCAAAAGAATGGCAAGTAGTTTGCAGAAATCTTTTTGAAAAAATTTGAAAAAACTGCAGGAAGCTGCCGGGAAATGTACCGCAAAGGGAACATTTCCGGCAAACCACTTGACAAACAACCGGAAACATGCTATAATTCCCATATTTGAAAGGGGGTCGGAGCATGCTTTTTCCGACATTAGAAGAAGTACGAAGACTTTCGGCGCAGTATAATGTGATCCCGGTATTCTGGGAGATTCCGGCGGATCACTGGTCGCCGCTGCAGATCTATGCGGCACTGTTACAGGAGGAACACGCCTTCCTGCTTGAGAGCATCCGGACACCGCAGAGCTGGCAGCGGTGGTCGTATATCGGCTGCAGTCCGAATCTCGGGATCCGTGTACAGGACGGCAAGCCGGAGATCACGGCGTTCGGCAGCACAAGTGCAGCCGGCGGCAGCACGCTGTCTCTGGTGCAGGAGCTGCTGGAGGCAAAGAAAAGTCCGCAGTTTCCCGATATGCCGCAGTTTACCGGCGGATTTGCCGGCTGCTGTGCGAAGGGAGATGCACCGTTTGACGGTGAATTTTATTTATATGATGTGCTCGTTGCCTATGATCACCTGAAGAGTACGGCAGTGCTGATCGTGAATCTGCATTGCGGTGCGGATCTGGGGGCACAGTATCAGGCGGCAGAGATCCGTGCGGCGGAGCTTGCCACGAAGATCGAGCAGTTCCGCTTGGCACCGCAGTTCCGGGACGATGCGCCGCCCATTGCGGTCGAGCAGAACGGCTGCTGTGCAGCGGTGACAAATGCACCGGACGATCTGGAGCTGTACCGTCGTCTGCGTTCGGGTGTACCGGTACCCTATCTTTACCATATCCGCAATGGCGCACAGCGCTGCATGGGTGCTTCACAGGTACAGGCGCCGGCGCTTCCGGAAAGCGGAATTGCGGCAGGATTCTGGGGATATAACGGGGAACGCATCACCTGCAGTCCGGAGATCGCCGTACGGTATGATACAGCGGGCGCAGCGGTGGAATGCCGTACGCCGGAGGGGACAGCGCAGGTACTGGAACTGATGCGTTCAGCGAAAATGCTGGCGGCAATATAGCGGAGATTTCGGGGATTTTTCGACGAATTCTATGATATTATCTAAAAATCGACGGCAATCCGCCCGAAAATCTGTAGAAACGCCGATTTTTGCGAAAGAACTTGACAAATCGCATAGAATCGGATATAATACAAATATATTAATTTCTATTGGAGGATGTAACGATGAAAAAAGCTGAACTGATTCAGGCAGTTGCTGAAAAGCTCGACTGCTCTAAGAAGGACGCAGATCTGGCAGTAAATGCAGTTCTGGATTCTATTAAGGATACACTGGTTGCAGGTGAGAAGGTTTCTCTGACAGGCTTTGGTGTATTTGAGGTTCGTGAGCGCAGCGCTAAGAAGTGCAAGAATCCCCGCACCGGCGAGATGCAGGACGTTCCGGCATGCAAGGCTCCCGCTTTCAAGGCTGGCAAGAACCTGAAGGAAGCTGTAAACAAGTAAGTAGCTAAAAATGCTGCACGCTATGCGTGCAGCATTTTTTTATTGGCAAGAAAACCCCCAGCTATGCTGGGGGATAAAAAGCTTATAGCTATGGTGGAAAAAGAGAACCTCCAATGTTATAATGAAGTTAAGGTCTGCCAA
>JAZPZJ010000064.1:0-4062 GCA_045544635.1 Oscillospiraceae bacterium | reverse complement strand
TAATACCGGAAGGACAAGCCGATGGCGCCTCCCGTTACGGCAAGGGGAGATTTCCGGGCAACAGGTGTCTCGCCCATAAATGCGTCCATGGCACTCTGACTTCCGCTGCCGGCCAGCCGGGTGACGGGATTGATGATCCGGTCAGGGCCTCCCGCCTGCTTCCAGTTTGTGATATTCCCGGCGTAGATATCCCGTACCTGTGCTGTGGTCAGGCTGTCCACCGGATTGTTTTCGTTCACAAAGAACACGAATGCTTCCAGTCCCACCGGTACATACACCAGTTCCACGCCCGCCTCCGCCGCATAGGCTTTCTGGGCTTCGGAAGGGGCGGCACAGAACAGAATATCCGTGTCTCCGTCCACAATGGCTTTGTAGCCTCTGACGGTGTTCTTGTACTGCATTTTGCTGTCCGGCGCGAAATTCTCGCCGTAGTAGTTGTCATCGGAGAAGCTGCCGCCCTCGTAGGTCACGGAGCCTTCCGGATAGACATTCTCAATGATAGAGGCGTACACGGGCACAAGCGCCGCCGCGCCGTCCAGAACGGGGAGGTTCTCCGTCAGCTGCAGGGATGCGTCAATTCTCGCAAGATCGGAGCCTTCCTCATGGGGAAGATACCGCCCCACATCAATCATCTTCGACTGGCTTGTGTCGCTGAAATTATTTGAAAGCCGCTTCGTCAGCAGCAGGTACATACTCCCATTGAAAGCGGCAAATGCCGCAATCAGGAGCACGATGGCAAGGAGCTGCATGGTGAGTTTCTTTTTCTGCATTTACCACATCTCCTCTGCAATGAACTGGATGATCGAGCAATGCCGGTAGGCATCGACGGCGTAGCACAAATGTGCAATTGTCAGCGCAAGGCACAGTGCCGCCGTGCCCAGAAAAATCCTCAGAAATACCTTATCCTTCATGGCGCACCTCACATATACGCCACAGCCATCATCATGAGCAGCACGATGCCGATCACGACAGCCAGAAGAACACCGGCGATGACGGAGGACAGGATGAGCATAATTGTGCGCAAACGCATGGATTCCCTGCTGACACTGCCCGGTTCCAGACGATTCTTCTTTTTCGCGGAAAGAAACCGGAACAGGCTGACAAAAAAGAATACAATTGCAGCGGCGGGAATGGCGTAGTAGATAAACTGGGAAAGATACAGCATGGCAAACGCTCCTTTCGATATGGAATGAATAGCTTCATTATAACAGAAAACAGAGAACTTGTCAACAGGATAGCACAATTATGCAATTCCAAGGAGCCGCTTTGCGTTCTCTGCGAAGATCATCCGCTGTTCCTCCTGCGTCAGCCCGATGCTGCGCAGTTTTTCGATGGTATCCGCAGTATTATCCCAGGGACAGTCGCTTGCGAGAAGAATTTTATCCACGCCGTGCCCCCGGATGATGCGCAGAACCTGCGCGCTGTCCATGTATTTTGCGCACAGGGAGGTGTCCAGATACAGATTCGGGAACCTGCCGCAGAGGAGCGTTTCCACTTCGTCCCACATCTCGTTGCCGCCCATATGCGCCAGGATCATGGTGGTTTCCGGAGTTGCCGCAAGTGCCTTTGCAGCGCCCTGCGGTGTGCAGTGCACAAGGTCCGGACTCAAAGGATCAAATCCTGCGTGGAACACAATCGGCAGTCCCAGCTCGCCGCATTTGCGGTAGATCGGGAACATCCGCTCCTCTTCGATCAGAAAATGCTGATAATCCGGATGGAGCTTGATGCCGTAGAGCCCGAGTTCCTTGATTCTCTCAAGCTCCTCCATGACATCCTCGCCGTCCGGATGCACGGAGCCGAACGGGAAGATGTGCGGCGCCTTGATGGATGCCGCCCAGTTGTTGCAGACAAGATGCTGCGAGGGTTTTGTTGCGATGCTTAAAACCGCAAAGCCGTCCACGCCCCATTCGCGCATGGCGCGCTCTGTGTCTGCGAGCGTGCCGTTCGTCTCCGGCTCCTCGCCGCAGATTTCTGCAAGGGAAGTAATGGTACGCTCTGCAATTTTATCCGCGAAGGCGTGTGTGTGGAAGTCGATGTAGTTCATAATTAAATCCTTTCTCTTGTCGCTCGCTGCAGTGAGCGAAATCTCTTGAAAAAATCCGGAGGGAGCTCTGCACAGCATGGTAGTCTTTCTCTAATTATACACCATAATCCCCCAAATGTCCAGGCCTGCTGCATTAAACCCCAATGGGTTCAAAGGGCTATGCCCTTTGGCGGGGGAGGTGGTGCAACCACCTCCCAATATAACCCCTCCCCGCGGGGAGGGGATGGGGTGGGGGCAGACTTTAGAGTGCTAACCCCAGAAAAAGACTTTTCAACAAACAAAAAGCCCGGCAAAACGCCGGACTTTCTGTTTGTTTAAAATCACTTTGCATAGCAGGAGAAAATTTCGTCCACATTCTTCTCGTCCTTGACCTTTGTGAATGCGCTCACAACCGGACAGAGGATGAGGGAGAACAGCATACAGAATGCACCAGCATTGAGCGGGGATACCACGGAGAACGGCACCGGCAGCTCGCTTGCAACCTTGGTCAGCTCCGGGAACCAGCCCATCTGGAACAGTGCTGTATGTACAAGTGTAAAGCCTACGCCGAAGATAAAGCAAGCCCATACGGATGCAGGTGTGATCTTCTTCGAGAACAGACCCAGCATGAAGGGTGCAAGGAAGGAACCGGACAGCGCGCCCCAGGAAATGGACATCAGCGTCGCAATATAGGCGTTCTTGTTTGCCGCCATGATGACGGATACCAGCAGGAATACAGCGATGAAAATACGGATAATCAAAACCTGCTGCTTCTGGCTCATTTCCTTCTTCATCGCCGGCTTGATCAGGTCAAGCGTCAGCGTGGAGCTGGAGCTGAGTACCAGGGAGGACAGTGTGGACATGGATGCGGAAAGCACCAGTACAACAACAAGACCAATCAGGAATTCCGGCAGTGTTTCCAGCATCATCGGAACGATGGCGTCATAGTCAAGCTTGCCGGTTGCTGCGTTTGCGATTTCTTCGGAGGTTGTGAACAGTCTGCCGAAGCCGCCGAGGAAATAGCAGCCGCCGGATACGATCAGTGCAAAAACAGTGGAAATCACCGTGCCGCGCTTGATGGCGCCGTCATCGGAAATGGAGTAGAACTTCTGAATCATCTGCGGCAGTCCCCAAGTACCAAGGGATGTCAGAATGACAACACCAATCAGATCGGGAGGATTCGGGCCGAAGATGCTGTTGAAGATCTCTGTTCTGCCGGATTCATCCGGAATCTGACCCAGTGCATTTGCTGCCTCTGTCAGGCCGCCCTTGGAATTGACAACGCTCAGTACCACTGCTGCAATACCGAAGAGCATGATGATGCCCTGGATGAAGTCGTTGAGGGCTGTTGCATGGAAGCCGCCGGCAATGACATAAATTGCCGTAAATACCGCCATGATGATGATGCACCACAGGTACGGAATGCCGAGGGAGGATTCAAACAGACGGGACAGACCGTTGTAAACCGACGCTGTATAGGGGATCAGGAAAATGAATACAATCAGGGAAGCGGCTGTTTTCAGCGCAGGACTTCCGTAACGCTCCGCAAAATACTGCGGCATGGTATTGACATCCAGATGCTTTGTCATGATTCTGGTGCGTCTGCCCAGTACAAGCCATGCAAGCAGGGAGCCGATCAGCGCGTTGCCGATGCCGATCCATGTGGCAGCCATACCGTATTTCCAGCCGAACTGTCCGGCGTAGCCGATAAAGACAACCGCCGAAAAATACGAGGTGCCGAACGCAAATGCTGAGAACCACGGGCCGATGCTTCTGCCGCCGAGCACGAAGTCATCTACGCTCTTTGTCTTTTTGTTGCAGTACAATCCGATTCCAACCATCAGAATCAGATAGAATACCAGAATTATCCACTTAATCATAATGGGTCTCCTTCTTTCTCGCTTTGACGCTTTTAAGTTTTTATGCGCTAAATCGCTATCACATTATCTATTATACCGGAAAAAATTCCATTTGTCAAGGGAAAAGTGGGTTTTTACTTGTAAAAAAATAAAAAAAGAGCGATTTCTTTGATTTTGGCA
>JAZPZJ010000063.1:0-57747 GCA_045544635.1 Oscillospiraceae bacterium | reverse complement strand
GTCGTAGTTGTCGTTGTCGTAGTTGTCGTTGTCGTAGTTGTCGTTGTCGTGGTTGTTGTTGTCGTGGTTGTCGTTGTGGTAGTTGTCGTTGTCGTGGTTGTCGTTGTGGTAGTTGTCGTTGTCGTGGTTGTTGTTGTCGTCGTCGTGGTTGTCGTGGTTGTTGTGGTAGTTTCCGGTGTCTTGGTAGTAGTGGTGGTTGTCGTTGTTGTTGTCGTTGTCGAAGTAGATGTAGATGTCGATGTGGTCGTCGTTGTTGTCGTCGTGGTTGTGGTTGTTGTCGTCGTTGTTGTAGTAGTTGTTGTTTCGATCGGAACATCCTTCATCACAACGTTCTTGTCGCTGATCGGAGCAGTCTCTGCTACACCACCATTGGCATCAGTGCTGATCACCTGATACAGCTCACCATCATCGGGATTTACGATGAAACTGATGTCATCTGCCTTTTCATACAGTGCATTGCCATCCGCATCAGTCGGAACCTGCAGCTCTGTGAGCGTGTAGATCTTATCCCTTGTCAGCGGTGTAATGGTGTGGGTTTCGCCTGCAACAGAAGTCCAGCTGGAGATCACAACCTCATTACCATTTGCATCCAGATACCATACCTTGAGCTGTGCGCCCTCGATCAGATCATTGGTCACACTGTTGACCTTGGAGATCTTTGCAGAATATTCGGTATATTCATCCAACATAACAACCTTGTTGCCATCTTCTGCTGAAGGAGCCTCATAGGTACCATCTGCCACATCTGCAGTTGTAACCTTTCCGGCAGGATCCACCTTGAAGTAGATATCCTCTGCGATCTCATAACCGTTCGGTGCAGAAACCTCTTCCAGTTTGTAAACGGTATCTGCCTTCAGGTTCTCGATCAGATGATCCACACCTGCTTCAGATGTCCATGTATCAACTACATTTCCATCAAGATCATAAACGGTCAGCTCTGCGCCTGCGATCTCATCGCCTGCCATGTTCTGCTTGGAAATAGTTACTTCTACATTCTTCGGTTCATTCGGAACCGCAATGCTGTAGAGATTATCCGTGCCGCCTGTAATAGTCAGCTCAGTATCAGTGGAGAAATCATTTCCTGTGATGCCGCTCACATAGAACTGCTTCAGATTCTGGGTCGGTGCTGCAAGTGTCAGGAGTGCGGAATTCAGACCTTCTGCATCCTCCAGAAGTGTCACCTTATCGGGATTATTCCACTCATCCTGAATTACTTCAAACTTGGTTGCAGTTTTGCCTTCTTCCAGTGCAAAGTTCACGGATACCACATTTTCAGTATTCACCGGGAAGCTCTGCAGCTGTACATGCTGGTCATCACCCTCAGCTGCGCCGGTATGGCTGAAGCTCTGTGTAGAACCATCATTATAGGTCAGTGTGTAAGTAATCGTGTAGCTGTCGGACTGATATACCAGACCATCCGCAGTCTCAAACATCACGCCGTAAACCTGGATGTCACTCCATCCCGGGCCCTGGAACTCACACTTGGTAAAGTTCACCGGCGTGTCAAAAGTTCTGGTGTATACACCATCTGCATAGGTACCGTTCTGCAGGGTACCGCCGTCAATCTCGCTATTGACATAAACGGTCGGTGCAGCAGAAGTGTATGCTGTCAGCTTGACAACATTCGAAATACCAGCAGTATTCTCGTCATTCATGATGTCTCCCTCAGGATCCACCACATAATACTGCTTGTTATTTACCTGTGCATGAATGGAAAGTGCTGTCGATACGCCCTCGAATACGGTACCGTCATCCTCAACTGTAAAGTACAGCGGTACATTCAGCAGGGTATCCTGATAACCCTCAGGAACAGCAGTTTCCATCAGATAATAAGTACCTGCCTGCAGATAACCTCTGGAAACATATTCATTGTCAAGTGCTCTGAATTCCGGATCATCGAGCAGATCCAAATTACCAGAAAATTCTGTCCATTCGCCGAGCATTGTGCCGTCTGCCGCATACAAACCGAGTGTTGCACCGGGAACGATGGCACCGGTCAGGCTGCTGACCTTCTGAAGATTGAGCTTCACACCATTGATCTCATAGTTCTTCATAGTCAGCACACGGCTTGCAGCTCTTTCTGCCATCTGCTCAGGAGTTTCATTTTCCGGTGCAGTCAGGGAGATTTCATTCCAGTTTGCATTGCTGTTGTCCACACCGGTCGGATTACCCATGAAATCCGTTGCAATCGGGAAGGATGTCCAATTTCCGTTGTTTGCCGAAGCATTGCTGTAATAAATAGTATCACCATAACGGATCAGGATCAGATCCGGTGCCATTTCATACTCTGCATTGGTAGGAGTTGCTACCTCACGGATTCTGTATACATTCTTATAAGTATAAGTCGCGAAAGGTCCATTGCCGCTGCTCTCATAACCAAATTCCGCAAATGTGCTGATATCGAATGTCATCTTGGAAGAAGTGCCTGTCTGCCATGCGTCAGTCCAAGCAGTTACTGCAGCAGGTGCATCGCTGAATCCATAGGTTCTGTTCATAAAATACCCTTCAGCCTGCACATTACCGACTTCGAGCACAATTTCCGCACCGGAAAGTGCATTACCATTCTTGTCGGTCTTGATAAAGGTGAGTGCTTCCTCATTCACAAAAGTGAATTCGGTATTCAGATTCTGCATCAGATCGATCACGGGGGAGATCGACTTTCCGTCAACCATCACGATATAATAAATCTTATCACCGTCTGCAATGGTTGTAAAGGACAGATTTTCGATCGTTGCCGGCTCTGAACCCAGGTAAGGAACCGGTTCAGTCGCACCCTCGGGGATCTGGAACGTATAGGTCTCATTGTTGATCACGTAGGAATTCTTTGTCACATCAAGCGGATAATAAGTCTGCTTGTCCTCAACAAGTGTTTCAAACGTATCATCGGTCGCAACAGAGATGCTGACTTCTGTTGCAATTGTATTTTCCTCATAAACAGGCGTGCTGACAGTCTCATAGCCGCTGCCGTCATCCTTGAGTTTGTAATACTTCTGCTCATCAGCTGTCTCAAAGATCGTGATTGTCTGTTCCTCTGCAGCAGAGGTAATCATTGCCTTATTATCTGCAGTTGCAACAACGCTGGTTGCCTGATTGAACAGCAGTTTGCCGCCTGTCTGCTTCATTACCAGATATCTGATGCCGGGATTCTCAGATGCTTCGACCACAACTTCGATCTTTACGACCTCGTCTGTTTTGGAAATACCATTGCCAAGCGTGATCGTAGACCAGTTTGCAGATTCATTGATCCAGGAAACATCTGCTGTCTGTGTAGTGCCATCAAGATAGGTGAAGATAAAGCTCTTGATCTTCACATTATCCTTCTGACTCATATCATCGCTGAATGCAGTCTGACCCATGTCGATTACAGCAGTTGTTCTTGCACTTTCATAAGTACCCTGTGCCAGATCCTCTGCTGTGATCTCAACCACGCCCTGTGCATTGCCTGTCACAGTCTCTACGACCTGATAGATCACAGTTTCTTCCTTGACTCCGACCTGTGTCTGCTGCGTTGTCTCAACTTCCTCAACCTTAAAGAAATATTTCGGGCTGTCCGCAGGAAGCTTATAGCCATTCGGTGCCGCAATTTCCATCATTACATAGGAACCTGCATCCACCTGTACAGTATCTGCACCGGTACCGGAGGAAGTAAAGCTTGTCACCATGCTGGTGTAATTGCCATTCTCATCCTTGACAGTTGCATCAAAGATACCAATGGTCGCACCCTTCAGGAAATTCACAGCATCCTGTGCAAATTTGCTGACTTCGATCGTATAGCTGGAAGTAACACCAACCACGGAGATAGGACCTGTGTACGGTCTGTAGCCGAACTCTGTACCGCCCTTGAAACTCTGTGCGATCAGTGCACCGGAAAGGTGGCTTCGGTATTCGCCGGAAACAGCATCCTTATTACCATTTGCAGCATCCACCTTCAGTGTCCATTCATCGGTAACATGTGCATTCGGTACCAGAATGGTACCCTGGAACGCACCGCCAATGATAACCTGGTTTGCTTCGTAGAAATTGTACAGCAGGGAGGATACACCGGGTTCATTATTGTTCTTATCGCCTCTGCCGTTAGAAATGGAAGTTCCGTTAATATAAGTGAATTTATGACCGTTGGAATTCGACGGGTTTGCGATATGCACCTCACCTGTACCCTCTACATTGATGACAATGTAGGCGTATTCCCAGACTTCCTCAACAACACCCTTCGTGGAAGCATCATTATCCTCATTACCATAGGACTTGAGATACGTGATGGGTTCTTCCATCTTCGGGATATTATCGAAATATACATCTGTGGCATTGCGGAAAATTTCCCATTCATCCGCATCCATCGTACAATAAACGACATCCTTAACCGCACTTGCTTCGCCGTTCCAGGACAAAGTTACCTTCTGACCGTCCGGTGTTACCGTAAATTCATCCGGATACTCCGCAAGTTTATTTGAACGCTTTTTGATCTTCAGAAACTCTGCGTCAAAGTTGATAAAACTTGCTTCGGGAATCTCATACAGATGATATTCACCGCTGATATCGTCAATCACATAATCCGTACCTGCAACGATATTACGTGTCAGATGCTTCATCGTATTATCGTCCGGGAACAGACGCAGGTCATCACCATAGTCACTGGTACCACGGATATTCTTAATCGTGGAATTATCACCGACTACCAGCTGCGCATAACCGCTGTTTCCTGTCAGATATTCCAGTGATACTCTGTCATGGAAATCACCCAGACCGATCGCATAATACCAGCCCAGATTTCCCCACACATCACCGCCGACCGCAATACGTCCTTCAGCATCAGATTCCAACGCCTCATAATCCGAATTCAGAAATACGCAGAATTGTGACGCAATACCCATTGCATAAGTATTATCCGCATTCGAAATGGTATTTGTGACATTGTCCGCCCGCAGTTCGCTGTTGGAACCGACCAGAAGCGTGACTTCGTCAGTAGGATTGCTGTTATTCACATCCTCAATACCTGACACGTTCATGCCATTCGGAAATGAAGGAAGGACATACATCGCTGTCAGAAGCGCCGCAGTCAGGCTGCTGATGATTTTGCTGCCCAAATTCTTCCTCATTGCATTCATCCTCTCTCTTATAAATTTCTTGTATCAATAGATATACTAATACATTATTATTATAACATAATCTGATAAAAAAACAAGCGGATTCCGGATAGGACACATCCGAAAAATCCACTTTTTTTATTAAAAATGCACAAAATTCACACTAAAATTTTACAGAAAGTCTTTAATTTTTTGGCATTATATACAATTGGTAAAAAATACCACCAACGCCTCTTTCCGATTCTCACATTTCCCCGAGATCACTGCCTCCAGCAGATGCTGCAGTGCCCGACCGATCTCCCTGCCCTGCAGCCCGAGCGCCATCAGATCCGTGCCCCGGATGTCGAGATCCTGCACCCTGCAGCAAAGCCGTTCCTTCTGGCAATGTGCCGCAAATTCGGCTGCATGCTGTATTTTTTCTTCCGCCGCCATATCATATCCTGCGGTCCGTTTGGAACGGTTGTCCGCACGCAGCACATCCAGAAACTGCGAAAATTCGGCATATGTGATCGTTCCGAGAAGTCTGCGCACCATGCGCAGATCCTGCGGAATATCCCGGTGCAGGTACACCAGCTTCGTCACAAGTTTGCGCTGTGCATTATCACAGCGCAGCCGCAGGAGGATCCGATCCGCAATTTTTGCACTTTCTGCCGCATGCCCCTTGAAATGTCCGCCTTTTTCATCCATTGTAAAGCAGGACGGCTTTCCGATATCATGCAAAAGCATCGCCATGCGCACCACCGGATCCTGCGGTGCAGCGCCAACCGCACGGGCAATATGCGCCCAGACAGTGAAATCATGGTGCCGGGAATGCTGGGAAAAGGCGATACACGGCATGATTTCCGGAATCCGCACCGCCAGCACCTGCGGATACGAGAGCAGCACCCGGGTGACCTGCTCCCCCATCAGAATTCCCTGTAATTCGGAAAAAACACGCTCGGCAGAAATCTGCTGCAGCCGGAATGCCCCCGCACGCATTGCCGCATCCGTAAGCGGATCGGGGGTCATCCCGAATCTTGCGCAGAAGCGCATTCCACGCAAAATCCGCAGTGCATCCTCCCGAAAGCGCTGCTGCGGCACACCGACGCAGCGCAGCACGCCATGTTCGAGGTCGGCTTTGCCGCCGAACGGATCAACCAGCCCCGTATCGGGTGCATATGCCATCGCATTGCAGGTAAAATCCCGTCTGGAGAGATCCTCAAGGAGATCCTGTGCAAAGGTGACAGTTCCGGGATGGCGGCTGTCCGTATAGTCCGCCTCGGTGCGGAACGTCGTAATTTCCGCAAAACTTCCGCCATACTTCACCCCGACCGTACCGAACGCCCTGCCGTATTCGGTGCAGTGCGCCTGTCCGAAAAGTGCAATGATCTGTTCGGGGCGGGCGTCGGTGGTAATGTCAAAGTCATGCGGCGCAATGCCAAGTACGGCGTCACGGACGCAGCCGCCTACGAGAAATGCCTGAAATCCGGCGGATTGCAGGATTTCGAGCATTACGGCGATGCTGTGTGGGATTTGCATGGATGGTCACCTCTTTTCATAATTCGTGCTCTGTTCTCCACCCCGGGAAGGGCTGTGCCCTTTCAACCTGCTGAAACCGTGGAACGTCCTTCAACTCTCTTTATTCTTCCCCATAATGCTCCGTATCGGACGCAATATCGGCATTAAAATAATCATAGCTCCAAGTCAGCGTGCCGTCGGGAAGCATCACGGAATCATCATCCCACGTCACATCCACCAGATACCGCCGTCTGTCCAGCAGGATCGTGTTCCACATATGCGTGGCATTTGTTTCCGTGCCGACCTCAAAGCCCGCCATCGTGGCAAGCATGTAGAATGCGTCGCTGTAGCCCATGCAGTTCGCCTCGCCGTCCAGCATCACACCCGTCGCCATACGGAAACTCTCCCGTCCCGGCGTATTGTCCATATGCAGATAGCTCGTCCGCTCACAGATATAATCATGGATCTGCCGCTCCTGTTCAACGGGAGAAGCACTTTTGTCCAGCTCGGAATTGACAAATTCCAGCGCTTTCTGATACGCCTCAAGATCCCGTGCGTCCATCCCCGAGGTATCCCCCGTCTGCATGGCATGGACGGCAAGCCGTCCCGTGGAATATTCCAGATCGTATACAAGGAACGTGATCCTTGCGCCATTGCGGTTCGCCTTGAATCCCGTCTGGTCGGCAACGATCACACCGGCTTCGTTCAGCAGAAAATCCGCATCCGCTTCCTTGCAGCCACGCAGCAGAATGAGCGGCAGGTGCTTGCGGCATGCCGCCATCTGCTCCTGCAGATATTGCTTCATTTCCGCCGTATTATGGAGCATCGGCACATTCTGCCAGTCGATTCCGGTGATGTCCTCCGTCAGAACTGTCCCCTCATACAGCGCAAAATGATTGTAGATCTCCATCACCGCCTCGTTCGGATATTCCAGCTCCAACGGCGGTGGCGGTTCCGTAAGCGGCTCCGTGGGCGGCAGCGGCAATTCCGTGGTTTCGGGGAATGTGGGCTCCGTTTCCGAAATCGTCTCTTCTTCAGTCGTGACAACTTCCGTCTGCGGTGTACTCTCCACCGGCGCTCCGACGGAAGGCGACTGCAGCAACGAGCATCCCGTCCCCAAAAAACTGCACAGCAACAGAACAATAAGTATGCGGTTTCTTTGATATTTCGTCATTTTTCCAATTCTCCTGTCAGATCAATACACAAAAGCTCGGGCGGATTGCCGATGCGCAGTTTCCCGATACCGGCTGACACCAGCATGGCGGTATTTCCCATCTCGTAGCGTCCCTTTGTATATTTCGGGAAGAATTTCCGCTCCGGCGACAGAATTCCGCCCAGGATGGGCATTCTCACGATGCCGCCGTGAACATGTCCCGAAAGCACCAGATCCGCTCCCCACTGCGCATACGCCGGCAGCCCCATCGGATTGTGGGCAAGCAGGATCGTCGGACGCTGTGAGCGTTTGCCGAGTGCCTGTTCGATCTCGCTGCATCGGCATTTCGCAAGCCCGAAATAACCGCCCCGTTCGTTCTTGTAACAGGTCTGCGGCAGCAGATAGCCCGCAAAATCAACATTCCGATACGTTACCGTGCGGTTGCAGAGCATCTCAACCCCTGCCCGTTCCATAATTTCCGTGATCCGCTGCTGCACATCATCCGTACAATCGGTCTCATGATTCCCGAATGTATAAAATACCTTGGCATTCCTGCAAAGCATCTCAGCGCATGCTTGAGCGTCAGCAATGCTCTTCTCATCCGGTCTTCTGGATAAAAGATCCCCCGTCACCGTAATCACATCGGGACGAAGCTCCTGCAGATGCGCAGAAATACGCTGAATCACAGCCATATTCTGTTCATGCGAGGTGTGTATGCTGAAATGCACATCCGAGACCTGCACGATCCGCAGAGAAGCCGCATGCAGCTTTGGCAGGCAGATGCTGTATTGACTGATTTGCATGGGATTCCTCCTCATCCTGTTCCCCGAAAAGGGCTGCGTTCAGGCGATCTATCAACGAAGGGCGGCAAAGTGCCGCCCTGTCATTTTTATACTTCTTCGCTGGTTTCGGTCGTTTCTTCTGCTTCTGCAGATACTTCCGTTTCAACAGCGTCTTCCTCTGCCTCATGCTCGGCACGGGTGAATGCCACAACCGTATTGCCCTCGGATACACGCATTACACGCACACCCTTGGAAACACGTCCCATCACACGCACCTCGCTTGCACGGATGCGGATAATGATGCCTTCGGAGGAGATCAGGATGATATCGTCATCCTCATCCACGACCTTGATGCCGCAGACATTGCCACGTTCCTTGTCCACCTTGTAATTGGTCAGACCGTAGCCGCCCCTGCCCTGAATGCGGTATTCTTCCAGTGCGCAGCGCTTGCCATAGCCATTTTCCGTCACGGTCAGCACGGCTGCACCCTCACGGATTCTTGCCATGGATACAACCTCGTCACCCTCACGCAGCTTGATCGCACGCACACCATGCGCCGATCTCGACTGTGCACGGATATCCTTCTCCTCGAGTCGGATCGCCATACCGTTCTTCGTTGCCACCATGAGCTGTGCGCTGCCGTCGGTCATACGAACGCCTGCAATCTCGTCGCCCTCGTTCAGACCGATCGCAATCAGACCCTTACTGCGGACATTTCGGTATGCAGCCAGCGGTGTACGCTTGATCTGGCCATACTTTGTGACCATGACCACATAATTGTCACCCTCAAAGTCCCGGGTCTTGAGCATTGCAGAAATGCGTTCACCCTCCTGAAGATTGAGAAGATTTGCGAAATGGAAGCCCCTCGACGCCTTCGAGCCGTCCGGGATCTGGTAGCACTTGAGCTTGTGCATCATACCCTTGTTCGTGATGAACAGGATATTGTCATGCGTCGAGCAGATGAACATCTCGCTGACGAAGTCCTCGTCACGCTGCTTCATGCCCTGCACGCCTCTTCCGCCACGCTTCTGCGTCTTGTAGGCATCGAGCGCCATGCGCTTTATATAGCCATTATTCGTATAGGTAACCACGCAGTCCTCAACTGCGATCAGCTCTTCGATATCCACCTCGCCCGATACGGAAGTGATCTCTGTCAGGCGCTTGTCATTGAACTTTCTGCGGATCTCCTCCAGCTCTTCGGAGATGATCTCATACACACGGTTCTTATCCGCAAGCGTTTCCTCAAAGTCCGTGATCTTCTCACACAGACCATACAGCTCATCGGAGATCTTCTGGCGTTCAAGACCCGTCAGGGCACCCAGACGCATCTGCACGATGGCTTCCGCCTGTTCCTCGGACAGACCAACCGCAGCTTCCAGATGGATCTTCGACAGATCATACTGCGCTCTGTCCAGCAGTGCCGACATATCGGTATCCTTGAAGCGCTCGATCAGGCGCTCCTTACCCTCCGGAATGGACTTACTTGAACGCAGAATGGCGATGACTTCATCAATATAGTCCGCCGCCAGCATGAAGCCCTGCAGCAGATGCGCTCTTTTCAGCGCCTTTTCGAGGTCGAACTTCACACGGTTGGTGATAACTTCAACCTGGAATGCCAGATAATGCTCAAGGATCTCCTTGAGCGTGAGCACTCTCGGCACACCATCCGCCAGCACCAGCATATTCACGCCGACCGTATCCTGCAGCTGTGTGTAGGAAAACAGCTTGTTCAGGACGATATCCGCAATCGCATCCTTACGCAGACCGATCACGACACGCATACCGTCTCTGCCGGATTCATCACGCACAAAGGTTGCGCCCTCAATGCGCTTATCCTTGATCAGTTCTGCAATATGCTCCACCAGACGTGCCTTGTTGACCATATAGGGGATCTCATGCACAATGATCTGCTGCTTGCCCTTGGTTTCCTCAATAGAGGTCTTGGCACGCAGCGTGATCTTGCCCTTACCCGTGCCATATGCCGCACGGATGCCTGCCTTGCCCATAATGATGCCGCCGGTCGGGAAGTCCGGACCCTTGACGCATTCCATCAGATCATCGAGCGTGCAGTCCGGATCCTGGATCAGAAGATTCAGTGCGTCGATGACTTCACCCATATTATGGGGCGGAATATTGGTCGCCATACCAACAGCGATACCCACGGAGCCGTTGACCAGCACATTCGGGAATCGGCTCGGGAGCACCTGGGGTTCCTTCAGACGATCATCATAGTTCATGCCGAACGGAACCGTATTTTTCTGGATATCCGTGAGCATTTCCATGGAGATCTTGGACATTTTCGCTTCTGTATAACGATAAGCAGCGGGCGGGTCGCCATCGACGGAACCGAAGTTTCCGTGACCGTCCACCAGCGGATAACGCAGCGAGAAATCCTGTGCCAGACGCACAAGCGCATCATAAACGGAGGCGTCACCATGCGGATGGTAACGACCGAGCACGGAACCAACGGTATCCGCACACTTACGGTAGGGCTGATCGGGTGTCAGACCATTTTCGTGCAGGGTATAGAGAATGCGGCGATGTACGGGCTTTAATCCGTCACGCACATCCGGCAGTGCACGGGAAACGATAACTGACATGGCATATGCCAGAAACGAGTCATGCATTTCATTCGCAATATCCACCGGCACAACCTTTTCCGGATTCTGCAGATCCGGCAGGTTTTCATTTTCAATTTCGTTACTCATTGATTGCTCTCACCTCAATTGGATAGTTGTCATTTGATTCTGGATGCAAAGCCCTTGCCGAGCCTTGCGGAGCATGTATCACGCATCATGTCCAGCTCAGCGTCCGTAAAGGCGCTTTTCGGCAGGACATAGAAATTTGACTTTTTGATGTATACAATGAAAAATTCACGATATTCCGTAACTTTTACAACATTGCTGAAATGGATTCTCGTACCGGAGAAATTCCCCTCGGGCGCATCATCGAACAATGCATCCGCCTCCTGATCTTCCTCGGTCAGGGCTTCCTCGGGGAGGATGGTGCCGATCTCAAGGTATTCCGGGAACAAATGCATTTCATAGAGATCCTCTTCCAGATCCCGGATAGCTTCCATCAGTCTCCTGCGGATCCTGCGGGGGCTGAGCCACTGCAGCGCACACAGCACCAGACAGAACATGATGATCATGCAGTACAGCGGGCGCTGGGAATCCGTTCCCGTGACGACGCAATAGCTGTAGATGCCGGCAACTGCAAGAAGCAGCGCCATCATCACATAGGTTCTCGGATAGACATATTGTTTCTGGAATGCAGCAAAGGCATCCCGGAACATTGCAAAGGGAATATGGTACTGTTTTGTCAGAAGCGGCTGTACGACAGTGTTTTCAGTTTCCACTGACAAACCTCCTTTGTGTTTCTATGCAGGTTCAGGGGGCATCAGATATCCAGATTCGAAACGCTCTTCGCATTCTTCTCGATATATTCCTTACGGGGCAGGACCTTATCACCCATCAGAATGGAAATGATCTCGTCCGCCTTTGCCGCATCCTCCATCGTCACCTTGATGATGGTTCTTGTTTCGGGATTCATGGTTGTTTCCCAGAGCTGTTCGCTGTCCATCTCACCAAGACCCTTGTAGCGCTGTACCGCAACCTTCGCAGAGCTGCCGTTTGCGTCAGCAAGCTCACGGATATATTTGTCACGCTCCGGATCGCTGAAGGCATAGTATACCTTCTTGCCCCTTGCCACTCTGTACAGCGGCGGCTGGGCAATGTACACATTGCCGTTCTCGATCAGCGGCCGCATGAAGCGGAAGAAGAAGGTCAGCAGCAGTGTGCGGATATGGCAGCCGTCCACGTCGGCATCCGCCATAATGATGACTTTGCCGTAGCGGAGCTTTTCGATATTGAAATCCTCACCAATGCCCGTACCCAGTGCCGTAACCACCGGCATGAGCTTGTCATTGCCGTAAACACGGTCGATTCTTGCCTTTTCCACGTTGAGCATCTTGCCCCACAGCGGCAGGATCGCCTGGTACTTACGGTCACGTCCGCCCTTAGCGGAACCGCCCGCAGAGTCACCCTCGACAATGTAGATCTCGGTACGCTCGATGCCATGCTCGGAGCAGTCCGCAAGCTTACCCGGCAGGGAAGCACTTTCCATTGCCGTCTTGCGTCTTGCGGTTTCTCTTGCCGCCTTTGCCGCTTCTCTGGCACGTCTTGCTGCAAGGCACTTGTCCAGAATTTCTCTTGCCACCGCAGGATTCATCTCAAAATAGCTCATGAGCTTTTCCTGCATGATCTTCTCGACAAACGGACGCACCTGCGGATTACCGAGTCTGCCCTTGGTCTGACCCTCGAACTCACATTCGGTCAGCTTCACAGAAACGATCGCCGTCAGACCCTCACGCACATCATCGCCCTTGAGCGTTTCATTTTCCTTCAGAAGCTGGAACTGCTTGCCGTATTCGTTGATGACCTTCGTCAGGGCGTTCTTGAAGCCATTTTCATGGCTGCCGCCGTCCTTGGTGCGGATATTATTCGCAAAGGAGAGAATGACTTCGTTGTAGCTGTCATTGTACTGCATCGCAATTTCCGCAAAGGAATCGTCCTGCGTACCGGAAACATAGATCACATCGCCCACGGATTCATAGCCCCTTGTGGCGTGGATATGCTCGACAAACTGGCGGATACCGCCCTCGTAATGGAGATTCTCGGACTTCACATCCTGCGGATCACGGCTGTCCGTGATCACAATGCGGATACCGGCATTGAGGAACGCCTGCTCACGCATTCTCTTGAGCAGCACCTCGTATTCATACACCACCGTCTCAAAGATCTCAGGATCCGCCTTGAATGTTACGGTCGTACCCGTCAGCTCTGTTTCACCGATGATCTTGAGCTGTTCCTTGTATTCACCACGATCAAAGCGCTGGAAATGGATGTTTTTTCCATCATGTACCGTCAGTTCCAGCCACTCGGACAGCGCATTGACAACCGACGCACCCACACCATGCAGACCGCCGGATACCTTGTATCCCCCGCCGCCGAACTTACCGCCGGCATGCAGCACCGTGTAAACCACCGTTGCTGCGGAGATCCCCTCAGTCGGGTGGATACCCGTCGGGATACCTCTGCCGTTATCGGATACACGGATGATCTCATCGGGCAGAAGCTCCACGGTGATCTCCGTACAATATCCTGCCAGTGCTTCGTCGATCGCATTGTCCACGATCTCATAGACAAGATGATGCAGACCATCAATACCTGTCGAGCCAATATACATGCCCGGGCGCTTGCGGACAGGGTCAAGACCCTCCAGCACCTGGATTTGCTCGGCATCGTACTGCATATTCTGCTGATCCATATTGTTCACTCTCCGTTCCAATCAATTCTGATATCTACCAATGTCCGGATATCTCTCGTAAACTAACACTTTCCACATGGTTTTCAACTATAAAAGTTGAAAACCAGTGTCGGAAAACCGTGGTTTTCTGCATCTGCAGTCCGGTTTTCCCCATTTTTCAACTGAGTTTTCCACAATTATTGCGGTTCACACAGCATTCCCTGCTCCATCAGAAAGACCTTGCCTTTCTGCTGCAGACGCAGGGAGGAGGGATGGCAGAGGGTGATAAACACCTGCATATCCGCCACCATATCATAAATCAGCCGCTGCCGCCGCTCGTCCAGCTCGCCCATCACATCGTCGAGCAGAACCACGGGGGAACGCTGCATTTTTTCATTATAGAGATGCGCCTGCGCAAGCTTGAGCACGAGCGCCGTACTTTTCCGCTGTCCCTGCGAGCCGAACTGACTCACCGCATAGCCGCCGATATCCAGCAGCATATCATCCCGCTGCACACCTTTCTGCGTGTAGCCAAGCCGCAGATCCTCGGTCAGATTCTCCGCAAGCACAGCTTCATAGCGTTCGATCAGTTCCTGCGTCGGACGTGCGGGAAGCTCTGTCTCCCCATACAGCGCACTGCGGTAGGACACATGCAGCTCTTCGCTGCCGCCCGTCATCACGCTGTAAAGTTCCTTGCAGATCGGCGCAATACTGCGGATATATTCCGCCCGCATGCAGCTGATCCACGCACCCGCCTTGGCAAGCTGGACGTCGAACATGGTCACATCCTGCCGTCGGATCCGCCCCTTGAGGGCGTTCTGGATCGACGCATTGCGCTGCGCCAGCAGCAGGGATGCACGGCTGACATATTCCATACTCCTCGGATGCAGCTGACAGGCACACAGATCCATGAAGCTGCGGCGTTTTTCGGGTGCGCCGTTGACCAGTTCCACATCACTGGGCGAGAACGCCACACAATGGAACGCCTCAAACAGACCGCCCGTTTTTCCCGTATCCACGCCATTGATCGTGATCTTTCGCTTTTTCTGCTGGCTGCGCTCCATGCTGTAGGTCATACGCTGTTCCCGTCTGCCGTCATGAAAGCGCATATCACACTGAAAAAACGGCGCATCAAAGCCAAGATAATGCCGTTCCTTCACACCGTGAAAGCTCTTGCAGCCGGTCATCAGCCAGATGGCGTCGAGCAGATTGGTCTTTCCCTGCGCATTATCGCCGAAAATCACATTGAAATGCGCATCCGGTTCCAGCCGCACGCCCTTGAGATTGCGGAAGCCATCAGCGGAAAAGGACGTAATATACATAAAAACTTACTGCACCTCAACGATGAACCGGTCAACGGAGATCACATCACCGGGACGGATCTTCTTGCCACGCATCGTGCAGACCTCGCCATTGACGGAAACTGCGCCCTGCTGCACGAGTTCCTTCGCAAAGCCGCCGGTATCGCAGAGTCCTGCAAATTTGAGGAGAGAATCCAGCTTGATGAATTCTGTTTTAATCGAGACTTGTATTTTTTCCTGTGCCATGTAGTCCTCCCGACTGTCCGGCCTGTATGCAAAGCAGCACGACCGGATAAATGGTTGTTTCTGGTTGTGGCTTCATCGCATGCAGGGGGCGCCTCCCCCTGCTAAGTGCGTTTAGCCCTTCAGCTGAATCGGCATAATCAGGTACACAAACGATTCCCCATCCATGGGCGTAATCTTGATGACCTTATTGCTGCCGCTCATATGCAGCTTGATCTTGTCGCATTCGCATGCACGCAGTGCCTCGAGCAGATACTTATTACTGAATCCGATCGTCAGGCTTTCGCCGCTGATATCCGCCGGAATACGGTCATTGATCACACCAATGCCTGTTTTGCAGGAGATCTCCATGAAACCATCTGCAAATACGCAGCGCATCGGCGCCTTGTTCTTCTCATTGATCAGCAGTGCACAACGCTCTGCACAGCCGATCATATCCCTTGTATTCATCACAACTTCCGTCTTAGCGTCCGCCGGGATGCTGCTGCGGAAATTATGGAACTGACCCTCAAGCAGTCTTGCGAACAGCTCAAAACCGTTCACCGAGAATACAATGTGCTTGCCGTTTGTGGAAAATTCGCACGGTGTCTCCGCATCATCCTTCATCAGCATGATCAGCTCGGACAGTGCCTTCTTCGGTACCACGAACCGGAATGTTCCCAGCTCTGCGATCGGTTCCTGGCGCATTGCCAGTCTGTAGCGATCCATTGCCACCACATAGAACATATTGTCCCCGGACTCGAACAGCTCACCTGTCAGAATCGGCTTGTCCTCTTTGATAGAAGCCGCAAAGCTCGACTGCTGGATCATTGAACGCAGAATCGGCTGAGATACGGCAGTTTTTGTTGTAGTTTCTACAACGGGCAGTGCCGGAAATTCTTCCGCAGACATTGCAGAAATGCGGTATTCCGTGTTTTCGCTTGCAATTCTGGCATTGAGCGTCTCATCAATTTCAAATATCACACGCTCGCCCACCATGCGGCGGGTCATTTCGCTGAACAGTCTTGCATTGAGCACGAAGGAGAACTGATCGCTGCAAACCGCCGGAACACGGGTACGGATACCGATCTCCAGATCATAGCCCGTCAGAATGACTGCACCTTCCGCAAGCTGTACGCAAATGCCCTCAAGTGCCGCAATTGTGGATTTCTGGGAAACACCCTTCGACACATGCGCAATGGCATTGCAAAGATCATTCTTATCACATTCAAATCTCATGTTTATCAACTCCTGTATATCCGGAAGCTCCGTTTGACTTTCCACATTCAGCTTCACCGTGGAAAGCAAGGGATCCGTGCAAATCATTCACTTCAATCATAAATAAAAAATAGTAGTAGTAGTAGGGGGTGCTGAAAAGTTGAAGATTTCAGAAACCCCAGTATTTTAGAGAATTTCTCCCTCTTTTTCTTCCACAATACCCCTTTTGAGAAAAAGTGAAAAAGTGAAAATTTAAAATTTTCGATTTTTTCTCGTGGAAACTTTTGAAAATTGTGGAGTGGAAAAGGAAAAATTCTTGAAAATTTTGTGGAATTTTCAAACTCCCCGCCGCTTCTTTTCACATTCTGTGGAATCGGAATTTGCGGAAAAAGTGGAATTGCATTCCTGCCCGCAGCAGAATCTGCGGTAATTCGAGGAATGTTTTTCAACCTACTTTTCAACATCGTGTTGAAACTTTGGTGAAAACCTGTTTAAAGGGTTGTTCGGGAAAGAAATTCCTACCAGATGCCCCTTCGCAAATGACGCTTGCAGCGCAAAGTCATTTGCGGCATTCAAACCTGATCTCGATGTACCGACTTCCCTTACCGATACACTATGCAGCGCATCTGCCAGCGCAGGCTCTGCGCTCAGGCGGTGGGAGGATTGGGATTCTTTTCCCGGATATCCTTAATAATATCGTCTACCAGTTCCTTGAGGTTTGCGTCCTTCTTCAGTGCGGAGGTTACATTATTAATTGCATATACGATCGTAGAGTGATCTCTGCCGCCGAACTCCATGCCGATTGCCGCCAAGGGCATGCCGGTTACTTCACGCACCACATAAGCTGCAACCTTTCTTGCGGTTGAGATCTGGGAAGTGCGCTTGCTGGAGCGGATATCTTCGGGAGTGATGCCGTAAACATTTGCGACCTCGGCAATGACCTTTTCCACTGTGATCGGGATCGGCTGGTCATCCGTCAGAATGTCACGGATCACGCTCTGTGCCATCGAGATCGTCGGCGAGCTGTTTGCCAGCATCTTCAGTGCCTTGAGCTTCTTCACCGCACCCTCCAGCTGACGGATGTTCGTCTTGAGGCGGTTTGCAATGAATTCTGTGACCTCATCCGGGATCTTCAGATCCAGAAGTTCCGCTTTTCTGCGGATGATCGCAAATCTTGTCTCAAAATCCGGAATGCTGATATCTGCGATCAGACCCCATTCGAAACGGTTGCGGATACGCTCTTCCAGCGTCTTCAGATCACGGGGCGGCTTATCGGATGTGATGACGATCTGCTTGCCCTCGGAATGCAGCTTATTAAAGGTATGGAAGAATTCTTCCTGCATACGCTCCTTGCCGGAGAAGAACTGAATATCATCGACAATGAGCACGTCCGCATTTCTGTACTTATCATGGAACACCGAGGTATCACGCTGGTCGATCGCCTTGATCAGCTCGTTACCAAAGGATTCACCCGTTACATAAATGACGCTCTTGTTGGGATCACGGCGCATGATCTCATGCTTGATCGCCGTCACAAGGTGGGTCTTGCCAAGTCCGGAGGGACCATAGATAAACAGCGGATTGTAGGTGGAACCGGCATCGGTCGCCACGGCTTTACATGCCGCATAGGCAAATTCATTGGATCTGCCGACAATAAAGGTCTCGAAATTATAGTCGTACTCCGCAAATTCATAGCTCTTGCGCAGCTCTTCATGCTTTTCGTCAAGGGCGTCGAAATCCGGAACGGACGCATTGCTGCGGGATCTTTCTTCTTCGTGATTATTGAAATTCACCACAAGGCGCAGCGGAAAGCCCATGACCTGCTCGAGCGCATTTTCGAGTACTGCCTTATAGGTCGTCAGAAGTACACCCTGCTGGAATTCAGTCTGCACGTGGAACACAGCATCGGTTCCCTGAATGCCGACCGGTGTCATTGCATCAATCCAGGTCTTCATGGCAACGTCGGAAATCAGCTCATGCTCCGAGCAGTACCGCTTGACCTGTGCAAATACTTCGTCAAAGGAATTCATGTCACAACCTCCATTTTTATCAATCATTGCCCGGTTAGGGCAAACAGAATATAATTCTCTATCTTATATTCTAACATATAACTGTTGAAAATGCAAGTGGAAATCCGAAATTTTCAACAATATTTTTTCTGTGTACCGCCCGGCTTAGGCGCAGAATCTGCGTGGAAATTGAAAAAATTTCCCCTTCTGCAGGGTGGTTCAGCACCCTGTCTTGAAAAAAACTGTCAAAAATGACGATTCCGACCGCTCCGGAATGTGAAAATTGTGCCATTTGAAGAAAATTTTCAGAAACCACTTGACAGGTGCGAACGGATACGTTATAATAGTAGGGTATAAGAGTACTTGTGCTCTGTAAGTAAGGCAGGATTCATCGGCGGGTGCTGAGGAAGCTGCCGAAGGTGAGAGGAGGAGAACGCATGAAAAGAACATACCAGCCCAAGAAGCTGCACAGAAAAAAGGAACACGGCTTCATGAAGAGAATGTCCGATAAGAACGGCAGAAAGGTTTTAGCTCGCAGGAGAGCAAAGGGCAGAGCAAGACTTTCCCATTGATGAGCCAGACCACAAATCACGATTTGTGGTCTTTTTGTTTTATCTTTCACGGAAAGCACGAATCGAGGTAACCGGCAATGATGTTTACGGAAGTGATGCGGCAGAATAAGGATTTCCAGATATGCTACCATAAGGGTCGCAGTATCGGGAATCATTTTGTCGTGATTTATGCACGGCGCAATCATCTGCCGGTGAATCGTCTTGGCATCACGACGGGCAAAAAGGTCGGAAACGCCGTTTGCCGCAGCCGTGCAAGACGCCTTATCCGTCAGGCGTGGAGGGAAAACGAAATCAATGTCCCCGTGGGTCTTGACATTGTGATCGTCGCAAAAAGCACGCTTCCGGAGCTCAAATCCGATGTGCTCAGCGACTATCTTCGCACAAAAGCGGTGCCTGCACTCCATAAGATCTATGCAGGCGATCTGCCGCAGGAGCGGACAAGGAGCAGGAAATGATCCGATTTCTTTTTTCGCTGCCGATCCGGTTTTACCGGCGGTGCATCTCTCCCCTGTTTCCCCCCTGCTGCCGCTACATCCCCTCCTGTTCCGCTTATGCACTGGAAGCAGTGATGCGGTTCGGTGCAATCAAAGGAGGAATTCTGGCAGTCTCCCGGCTGCTGCGGTGCCATCCCTGGGCAAGGGGCGGCTTTGACGAGGTGCCGGAAACCTTTTCCTGGAAAAAATTACCGGCGTATTTTTGGCAGAACAACGGCTGATTACAGCCATAAGGATGAAGGAATGAGGTAACAGAAATTGTTTGATTTTTTTATTGATCTGGTAGGTACTCCGCTTGGCTTTGTCATGAAGTGGATCTACGATTTTGTCGGAAACTATGGTGTTGCCATTATCCTCTTTACGCTGATCACAAAGCTGATCGTGTTTCCGATCTATTACAAACAGCAGAAAAATACAGCGCATATGCAGCTGATCAACCCCAAGCTTGCAAAACTGCGTGAAAAATACAAGAATAACCCCGATAAGCTTTCTATGGAGCAGATGAAGCTTTACCAGGAGGAAAATATCAACCCCTATGCTTCCTGTCTGCCCATGTTTATTTCCCTGATCATTCTCTGGGGTGTCCTCGGCGTTGTGTATGAACCGATGACCCATATCCTCAAGTATGATAACACGACCATCACCGCCGCAAGAGAAATCGCTGCGGAATATAATGAGAATATTGCCCTGAACATCGAAAAGGGCAGAAATGATATGCGTGAGCAGCTCATTATTATGGAAGAGATCGTCAAGCATGAGGACGAATTTACAGAGAAGATGGAATCTGTCAATCCGGAATTCGTACCGACAGTTTCCGAATTCGCTGATACCTTTAATATCCTCGGCGTTGATCTCAACCTCACGCCGCAGTGGAGCGATATTACTAAGAATTTCCCGCTCTTTCTGATCCCCCTGCTCTCTGGTATCGTGCAGCTTGCCATGACCATCTATATGCAGTGGAATCAGAAAAAGCGTAACCCGGATATGCCCAATATGGGTGCGATGAATATCATGCTCTATGGTATGCCGATTTTCTCCGTCTGGCTCGCATTTACCGTGCCCGCCGGTGTCGGCTTCTACTGGGTATGCTCGTCCGTATTCTCCTTTATCCAGAGCATCGGTCTGAATCTCTGGTTCAATGAGAAGAGAATCGAAAAGATCGGCGAAGCAGAGCGCAAAAAGGCTGCCAGCAAGACCCGCCGTCCTACCATGATGCAGAAGCTCATGGAGCAGCAGGAAGAGCTGATGCGCCAGCAGCAGGGCACCGCAGGCGGTACAAAGACCGCATCGAACCGTGTCCGTTATTCCGATGACGATGAAATCAAGCTCAGCCGTAAGGAGAGCGAAGAATTCAATACCGCCATTATCCGTGAAGCACGCCGCCGTATGGCTGAAAAATACGGAGAGGACAACTAATTTCCATTAAAGGAGGTCATCCCCATGACAGAAATTTTTACAGCGAAGACTGTGGAAGAAGCAAAGGAGCTTGCCATCCGCCATTTCGGTGCGTCCGCAGGAGATATCACATTTGAAGTAATCGAGGAACCCAAGAAGGGCTTTCTCGGCTTTATGAAGGGTGAGGCACGGGTGCGTGCAACCTACATTTCCGTAAGTATTCCGGAAGAAACACCGGCAGCAGAAGAGATCGTAGAGACCGTTGCAGTGGAGGAAGTTCCTGCCATTGCAGAGCCTGCTGCAGAAGAAGCAGCACCTGAGATCGCAGAAGCTGCGGAAGAAATCGTAATTGAAGCACCCGTCGCAGAAGAAACTGCAGAACCCGCTCCCGCAGAGGAAACTCCCGTAATTGTAGAGACAACTGCAGAAGAAGTAGCACCCGCTGCGGAGGAAGAAACCGATAAGATGGACGTTTCCCTCATCACCGGCGAGCCGTCCGAGGCTGCTCTTGCCAAGATCGAAAAGGCAAAGGCTTACCTGAGCGGTATCCTCGAAAAGATGGGCGTGGAAGCTGAACTCGTTGTCACAGCCGGTGCAGAAAGCGCCATGATCGACATCGTGGCTGCAAACAACGGTACCGTGATCGGTAAGCGCGGCGAAACACTCGATGCGCTGCAGTATCTGACCTTCATGATCGCGAACCGTGGCGATAAGGATTATTACAGAGTCATCCTCAACAGTGCAAACTACCGTGAGCGCCGCCGCAAGACCCTTGAGGAGCTTGCAGCAAAGATCGCAAAGAATGTTCTGCGCAGCGGCAGACAGACCACACTTGAGCCGATGAATCCCTATGAGAGACGCATCATCCATTCTGCAATTGCAGAGATCGAAGGCGTGAGCTCCAGAAGTATCGGCGAGGAGCCGTACCGTAAGGTTGTCATCTCCTCCAACAGCAAGCCGAACCGCAGCCGCCGCCGCAACGACAACAGAAATGACCGTGGCGGAAATCGTGGCGGACGCAGAAATGACCATAGAGATAATCGCCGCCGCCGCAATCCGGACGAGCCGCCGACGAGAATCAATATGGATTCCATGAAGACCAGCTTCGAGATGGACTACAAGCGTCCCAAGCCCGAGGATGATCTGAATGCAGGGCTCTACGGCAAAATTGAGTTCTGATGCGGGGAGCCACCGCTTGCAGACGCATTTGAACATAATCTAATACAAATGTAGGGGGATGGACGGAGGTTCATCCCCTTTTTATTTAGGAGGCAATATGGAAACAATCGCAGCAATTGCAACCCCCCATGGTACGGGCGGCGTTGCGGTGATCCGGATTTCCGGACCCTGTGCCATCTCCCGTGCGGATGCGGTGTTCCGTCCGCTTCGAGGAAAAAAACCGCTGGATATGGACGGTTATACCTGTGCCTATGGGCATATTCTGCGTGAGGATACTGTCCTGGATGACTGCGTGCTTACCGTGTTCCGTGCCCCCCACAGTTACACCGGCGAGGATGTGGTGGAGATCTCCTGCCACGGCGGCAGATATCTTACGCAGAAAATTTTGCGTACCGTTCTTTGCGATACCGTGCGCCTTGCCGAAGCCGGGGAATTTACCAAGCGTGCTTTTCTCAATGGCAAGCTGTCCCTGACACAGGCGGAAGCCGTTGCCGACCTTATCTCCGCTTCGGGCGAGAATGCGGTGAAATGTGCACGAAGTCTGCGTGATGGTGCGACTTTTCGCAAAATATCAGGATTTTCCAAGATTCTGCTGGAGCTTCTTTCCGACCTTGCCGTCTGGGCGGATTACCCCGATGAGGATATCCCCTCCGTCGATTTTTCGGCACTTGAGGAACGTCTGCAGTTCCTCCTTGCCGCTATGCATAAGCTCCTGAATACCTATGACTACGGCAGAATTCTCCGGGAGGGACTGCATACGGTCATTGTCGGCAAGCCAAATGTCGGAAAATCCACGCTCTTCAATGCGCTCAGCGGTTTTGAGCGCAGCATCGTGACCGATATTGCCGGTACGACCCGTGATGTCGTCGAAGAGCAGATCCGCATCGGCGGCTATGCACTGCGCCTGTCGGATACTGCCGGCGTGCATGATACGGACGAGCAGATTGAAAAAATCGGCGTGGAACGCAGCCTTGCCTATCTGCGGGATGCGGACCTCGTGCTGGCGGTTTTCGATACAAGCCGTCCCCTTTCCGAGGATGATACCTCCCTCATTGCACAGCTGCCAAAGGAGCGCACGATCATCGTCTGCAACAAATCGGATCTTCCGAAAATGTGGAATCCGTCGGATTATGAGTTTTCTGATATTGTCGAGATTTCGGCAAAAATGCTCGATGGCATGGAGCAGCTTGAAGCTGCGGTGGAGCGTTTTGCCGCCCGCATGGCGACCCCTGCCGAGGATGGTATGATTGCCAATGAACGCCAGCGAACCTGCCTTTCTGATGCGATCGCCGCAGTGCAGGAAGCACTCGATGCCCTGCAGCTGGGACTTGCCTACGATGCAGTCACAGTGAGCTTGGAGGGCGCTGCTGATGCACTGCTACAGCTGACCGGTGAACGCATCACAGATGCCGTGGTGGATACCGTATTCACCCGGTTTTGCGTCGGAAAATAGCCGACCGCACAGTGAATGATTTAATAATTACCATAATATGGTAAAAACTAAGGAGCAATTACCATGAACTATGAAATGGGAACATTCGACGTCATTGTCGTTGGTGCCGGTCACGCCGGCGTGGAAGCCGGACTTGCTGCAGCACGTCTTGGCTGTCAGACGCTGCTCCTGACGATCTCCCTCGATCAGATCGCCAATATGCCCTGTAATCCGTCGATCGGCGGCACTGCGAAAGGGCATCTCGTGCGTGAGATCGACGCACTTGGCGGCGAAATGGGTCGTGCAGCGGATGCCTGCTTCATTCAGAGCCGTATGCTCAACCGTGGAAAAGGTCCCGCCGTCCATAGCCTGCGTGTGCAGGCGGATCGTGTGAAGTATCACGGATATATGAAACAGGTCTGTGAAGCGCAGGAGAATCTTTGCGTCAAACAGGGTGAAGCAGCCGATATTATTGTCGAAAACGGCGAAATCAAGGGGATTATTACTCGTCTTGGTGCTGTCTACTACGGAAAAACCGTTGTGATCTGCACCGGTACCTATCTCAAGGGTAAAATTCATATCGGTGAGGTTTCTTTCGAAAGCGGACCGGATGCCGCCCTTCCGAGCAATGCACTTGCTGAAAATTTGGCGAAGTATCTGCCCCTTCGTCGTTTTAAAACCGGTACTCCCTGCCGTGTGCACAAGCGTAGCATTGATTTCGCTGTACTCGAACGTCAGGATGGCGATTCCGAAATTACGCCTTTTTCCTTTGCACATGATGGTTCTGAGCTGAAAAATATTGTCAGCTGCTACATTGCCTATACCAATGCCGAGACACATCGCGTCATTCGAGAGAATCTCCACCGCTCCCCGCTCTACGGCGGCAGGATCGAAGGTGTGGGTCCTCGATATTGTCCGTCTATCGAGGACAAAATCGTCCGTTTTGCGGATAAGGAACGTCACCAGATTTTTGTCGAACCGATGGGTCTTTCGACCGATGAGTACTACCTGCAGGGCATGTCCTCCTCACTTCCCGAGGATGTCCAGCTTGCATTCCTGCGTACGATCAAGGGTCTGAAACATGTCGAAATCCTACGTCCTGCCTATGCAATTGAGTATGACTGCGTGGATCCCACCGCTCTCTATCCCACCCTCGAAACCAAGGCGGTGAAGGGTCTGTATGGTGCAGGTCAGTTCAATGGTAGCTCCGGTTATGAGGAAGCTGCTGCGCAGGGATTAGTCGCCGGTATCAACGCCGCACTGTCCGTCATGGGTAGACAACCCCTCATTTTGGATCGTTCCGGCTCCTATATCGGCACCCTCATCGACGATCTCGTCTGCAAGGGATGCTCCGACCCTTACCGCATGATGACCTCCCGCAGTGAGTACCGCCTTGTTCTGCGGCAGGATAATGCGGATTTCCGTCTGATGCCGATCGGATTTGAGATCGGACTTCTGCCCAAGGAGCGATATGAGGCAATGCTGGAGAAATACCGCCTCGTAGAACAGGAAATCCATCGTGTCAACCACACAAATCTCGGACCAAGCCCGGAACTCAATGAAATGCTCACGGAGATGGGAACTGTTCCGCTGAAAACCGGCTGTAAAGTGGGTGATCTCATCCGCCGTCCCCAGCTCGGCTATGCTGTGACTGCACCCTTTGATCCGGAACGTCCATCTCTCCCACAGGATGTGCAGGAGCAGGTTGAGATCCAGATCAAATATGATGGCTATATCAAGCGCCAGTACAATGCCATCGAACAGGCACAAAAACTCGAAAGAAAGGCACTTCCCTCCGATCTGGACTATACTTCGATTCGGGGACTGCGGCTGGAAGCGATCGAAAAACTCAATCAACGCAAGCCTCTGAGTATTGGACAAGCATCCCGTATCTCCGGCGTTTCACCGGCGGATATTACCGTCCTGCTCGTTTGGCTTGAACAGCATAAGGAGGTACAGAATGCTGCCGGAATTTGAAGCTGCGAAAGCATTGTTTGACGAATATGAAATCAGTGTTTCACGTGAAACATACGATAAAATGACGAAATATGCTGATTTTCTAGTGGACTATAATGAAAAGGTGAACCTGACAGCTGTTACGGAAGGCAGCGAGATTCTCCGGAAGCATTTTCTCGACAGTGTCCTGCTTGAAAAATACGGTGCAATTCCGGAGGGGGCAAGCGTACTGGATATCGGCAGCGGCGCAGGATTTCCCGGTGTTCCGCTTGCGCTTGTTCGTTCTGATCTGGAGATTACCCTGCTTGACAGCCTGAATAAAAGGATCATCTTCCTGCAGCAGCTTTGTGAACTGCTTGGCTGCAGCTGCAATCCGATCCACGGCAGAGCAGAACTTCTGGCAAAAACACCCGAAATGCGAGAAAAATTTGATGTTGTGACGGCCAGAGCCGTTGCCGCAATGCCGACACTTGCGGAATATTCGCTTCCCTTTGTGAAAGTGGGCGGTACCTGGATTGCAATGAAAGGTCCGAACGAACCGATCAAATCTGCACTGCAGGCAATCCGGATGCTGGGCGGAAAGCTCGTGGATACGATCGAATATCAACTGCCCGGCGGTGATGCGAGAGTGATTTATGTCGTAAAAAAAATATCGCAGACTCCGACAAAATACCCACGCAATAGCGGTCAGATTAAGCAAAAACCTCTGTGATTCAGAAAAAATAATACTGTTCATCCACCATTTTCGCAAGATATGGTGGATTTTTTTTGTGGTAAGTATTTCCCTGGTCTGTTATAATGGAATTACAAATCCGTCAGATACAAAAAAAAGGAGGACATTATGACAGGTTTATTTGCATTTTCTAAAGAAAAAACAGACGAGAACAGAGTTTTGATCATCCCGGTGGAGCAGATCTTGCCGAATCCCCATCAGCCCAGAACCGCATTTCCCGATTTGGACTTACGGCAGTTATCCGACAGCATCCGCCAGAACGGAATTCTGCAGCCATTGACAGTGAAACAACGTGGAGAGCGTTTTGAACTGATCGCAGGTGAACGCAGACTTCGGGCAGCAAAAATCGCAGGACTTCGAGCTGTTCCGTGTATTGTCATGGATATCAGCGAAAGAAATTCCGCTATTTTAGCGCTAGTTGAGAATATTCAGCGACAGGATCTGAGTTTTTTTGATGAAGCAGCCGCCATTGAAAAACTCATTTCCTACTATGGTATGACACAGGAGGACGCTGCAATCAAACTTGGAAAAGCCCAGAGTACGGTCGCAAATAAGCTTCGACTTCTTCGGTTGAGTGCTACAGAACGTGAGATCATCACGGAACACGGACTTACTGAGCGTCATGCCAGAGCACTTCTGAAGCTAGCTGCCCCGGAAGAACGGCTGCAGATTCTGGATAAGATCGTGAAATATCGCTTGAACGTAGAGAAAACCGAACGGCTGATCGATGAAAAGATTGGTAAAACACGGGAAAGGGAAAGTCTGCGTAAACGAAGTGTCCTGTTTCGCGATATCCGCCTCTTTTCCAACACAATCCAAAAGGCAGTTGAAACCATGCAGGCAGTCGGAATTCCTGCGGCTTCGCAAAAAATGCAGTTTGATGACTATATTGAATATCGCATTCGGATTCCGCTGATTCGACAGAATAACTGATATTTCCACAAAATGTTTCACGTGAAACATGAATTTCCACAGAATCAGAAAGAATTTTGAAATTCTTTGCCCAAACGCACCGAAATTACTTTACAAATACCGAAAAACATGCTATAATAAATAGGTAGAAAAAAGGAGGTGCCGTCATGGGTAAGATTATTGCAGTTGCGAACCAGAAAGGCGGTGTCGGCAAGTCCACAACCGTGGTAAATTTGGCGGCATATCTTGGTTCCCGCGGTAAAAAAGTGCTCTGTATCGACATAGATGCACAGGGAAACACGACAACAGGATTTGGCATCAAGAAAAAAAGCGTCGAAATATCGGCATATGATTTGCTTCTCGGCAGAGGAAAGCTTGAAGATGCAGTCATCCGGACTGAATTTGAGAATGTCAGTGTGATCCCGGGTACTGCGGATCTTGCCGGTGCGGAAGTTGAGCTAATTAAGATGGAAAACCGCTTTCAGCGCCTGAAAATGCAGGTTTTGACATGCAAGGACGACTACGATTACATATTCATCGACTGTCCGCCGGCGCTTGGCATGCTCACGTTGAACGGATTAACTGCTTGTGACGAGATTCTGGTACCGATGCTGGCTGAATTTTTCGCTCTGGAGGGCCTTACACAGCTCATGCATACACTGCGGCTCGTGCGGACAAACTATAATCCCTCGCTTGAGATCTGCGGCATTCTTTTCACGATGTACGATGGCCGCCTGAACGTGTCCGAACAGGTCGTGGATGAAGTCAAAAAATACTTCCCCGATAAGATCTTTGAAACAAAAATTCCTAGAAATGTGCGCCTTTCCGAAGCTCCCAGTTACGGCAAGCCCGTCATGTATTACGATAAGAATTCCAAGGGTGCGCAGTATTATGAGATGCTCGGCAGAGAGCTGCTTGGTGAAGAACCGATAGAAAAGCCGAAACATCGGGTAATTTTTGGCAGAAATAAAAAATAGGAAAGGGTGATACCATGGCAAAGGGTGGACTTGGCAGCGGCATGGATCTGCTGTTTGAGGACAATGTTTCACAGGTGCAGGTAAAGAAAACGCTTCGCTTGTCGGAATTGGAGCCAAACCGTGCTCAGCCCCGTAAAAATTTCGATGAATCAGCAATTTCCGCACTTGCGGATTCGATTCGTGAGCATGGTGTGCTGCAGCCGATTCTGGTCAGACCGCTGGCTTTCGGCGGATATCAGATCGTTGCCGGTGAGCGTCGCTGGCGTGCGGCTAGAATGCTCGGTCTTGATGAAGTGCCGGTCATCATTCGGGATCTTTCTGATATGGAGACGGCGCAGATTGCGTTGATTGAAAACTTGCAGCGTGAGAACCTCAATCCGCTTGAAGAAGCACAGGGTTTCCGCAAGCTGCAGGATGATTTTGATATGAAACAGGACGATATCGCTAAAATCGTGGGTCGATCCCGCAGTGCGGTTGCAAATGCTCTGCGTTTGCTACGGCTCCCCGAGGAAGTGCAGGAGCTTCTGATTGACGGCAGTATTTCCGCCGGACATGCCCGTGCGCTGCTTGGTTTTACCGATGAATCGGCAATGATCACGGCTGCCCAGCGTGCTGCAGCAGGTCTTCTGACAGTTCGTCAGCTTGAAAAAATGGCTGCAGACAGTGAAAAAGCATCGAGCGAGCCGAAGATTCCGAAGCTCGATGCATACTATCGTGAGATGGAGATCAGCCTGCATGACAAGCTCTCCCGCAAGGTCAAGGTCGATTTCAAGAAGAATAAGGGCACGCTGACGCTCGAATTCTACGACAAGGATGATCTTCGTGCACTCGCTGAAAAGCTTGCAGATGGCTTTGATTTCTAAAATGTTTCACGTGAAACATCATTGATTCTGTGTTTCAAACTGCTGCATTTACGCTGCAGTCACCATAATAATGAAAAACGAAAGGAAATGAAAATCATGCTCGACATGAAATTTGTCAGAACAAATCCCGATATTGTGAAGGAAAATATCAAGAAAAAGTTCCAGGATGAGAAGCTCCCGCTGGTGGATGAGGTCATTGCACTCGACAAGGAGTTCCGTGAAGCAAAGGTAAGATGCGACGAACTGCGTGGACAGGTGAATTCCAAGAGCAAAATGATCGGCGGACTGATGAAAAACGGCGACAAAGCCGGTGCTGAGGCTGTTAAGGCTGAGGTAATCGCAATCAACGAGGAACTCAAGAATCTCGAAGTGCGTGAGGAAGAGCTGCAGAAGCGTGTCCGTGAGATCATGCTTGTGATCCCGAATATCATCGACGAGAGCGTGCCGATCGGCAAGGACGACAGCGAAAACGTCGAAGTTGCGAGATTTGGTGATCCCTTTGTACCTGAATTTGAGGTTCCCTACCATGTGGACATTATGGAAAAACTGAATGGTATTGACATTGACGCAGCAAGAAAAACCAGCGGCAATGGTTTCTATTACCTCTGCGGCGACATCGCAAGACTGCACTCCTCCATTCTGGCATATGCCCGTGATTTCATGATTGAGAGAGGATTTACCTACTACATCCCGCCCTTCATGATCAGAAGCGACGTAGTTACGGGCGTTATGAGCTTTGCCGAAATGGAAGGCATGATGTACAAGATCGAGGGCGAGGATCTCTACCTCATCGGTACCAGCGAGCACTCCATGATTGGTAAATTCATCGACACCATCCTCCCCGAGGAGAGTCTCCCGCAGACGCTGACCAGCTATTCTCCGTGCTTCCGTAAGGAAGTTGGCGCACACGGCATTGAGGAGCGTGGCGTTTACAGAATCCACCAGTTCGAAAAGCAGGAAATGATCGTTGTCTGCAAGCCCGAGGAGAGTAAGGAATGGTTTGAAAAGCTCTATAACAATACTGTTGATTTCTTCCGCAGTCTGGATATTCCGGTGCGTACACTGGAATGCTGCTCCGGCGATCTGGCAGATCTCAAGGTGAAGTCCATCGACGTGGAAGCATGGTCTCCCCGTCAGAAGAAGTACTTCGAGGTCGGCAGCTGCTCGAACCTGGGCGATGCACAGGCTAGAAGACTGGGCATCCGTGTAAAGGGTGCGGACAAGCAGAAGTATTTTGCACACACGCTGAATAACACCGTGGTTGCACCGCCGAGAATGCTGATCGCATTCCTCGAGAATAACCTGAACGATGACGGAAGCATCCGTATTCCGGAGGCACTGCAGCGTTACATGTTCACCGACAAGATCAAGGTTCCGGTAAAGAAGTAAAGAGAAAAGGCGATGCATTTGCATCGCCTTTTTCATATCGAATCCGTTAAAAACCTCGCAGTTCCGGTCGAAATTAGATGCTCCGTCCCATCGTCGAGCCGTACCACAAGTGCCGCATTCTGCGTGTAGGAAACCGCAGTTGCCTGCATCTCGTGACCATCGACCGTCACGATCACTCGCTTCCCGAGCGTGTAGGAATGTTTCGTGTAGGTTTCGAGAAACGTCCGCATTGGAAGCTCTTCCACAAGCGTTTCAAGATGCGAGAGAATCCGCATCGCTGCGTCATTCCGGTCGATCTGCTGCCCTGTTTCGGTCTGCAGATCCGTAACAATTCCCTGCAGTTCCTGCGGAATATCCGGATCACGGCGCAGATTCAGCCCGATGCCGATCACCAGATAATCAAAGTGACCGTCCGGCGTAAATCCCCCCTCGCAGAGGATACCGCAGATCTTTCGCCCGTTGAGAAACAGATCATTCACCCACTTGATCTGCGGCGTAATGCCGAATTCGGAAAGTGCCGAAAATACGGCAGAAGCCGCACACGCCGTCACCGCCATGAGATCCGTTGCGGGCAGTGCAGGCCGCAGAATCACAGAAAGATAAAGTCCGCCTTCAGGGGAATGAAACTGTTTCCCGAGCCGTCCCCGTCCCGCAGTCTGCCGATCGGCAATCACAGCCGTTCCATGCGGCGCACCCTTTGCCGCAAGTTCCCTTGCAATACGATTCGTCGAGTCCGTTTCAGTCAGAAACAGGACGTTTTTTTGATTAATCAGTTCGCTCATCCAATCAACTCCTGCCCTCATTATAGCATATTACCACCCAAAATGCAAGCATAGGACATCCCCTGCAGCGCATAAAATGAGCAGTAACACTGAAAAGGGGGAGATTTCATGGGTCTCACAGCGGAAAGTACGGGCTTTGGGATGGCGCAGCACAGCACAGAACACCAGGATGGGGACTATCTCATTGCACTTGCCGGCAACCCGAATGTCGGCAAGTCTACGGTGTTCAACGCCCTCACCGGACTGCACCAGCACACGGGAAACTGGGCTGGAAAGACAGTCACCCACGCAATGGGAACGTTTACTTATGATGAAAAGCGCTATGTTCTTGTCGATCTGCCCGGCACCTATTCGCTGCGTGCAGACTCTGCCGAAGAACAGGCAGCCCGGGATTACCTCTGCTTTTCGAAGCCGGACGCTGTAGTCGTCGTGTGTGATGCGTGCTGTCTGGAGCGGAATCTGAACCTTGTGCTGCAGACAATGGAGCTTTCGGAGCGGGTGCTTGTCTGCGTGAATCTCCTTGACGAAGCGGAGAAAAAAGGCATCTCCATCCGACTCGAAGCCCTCGAGCAGCAGCTCGGTATTCCTGTCGTAGGCATCACCGCACGCAGCGGAACCGGACTTGACGCGTTGCTCCTGCGCCTGAGTATTTTGCTGAAAAAAGACGAATTAACGCCATATTCCATGGATTATGGAGAAATGCTGGAGCCGCAGATCCGCATCCTCTCCGATCTGCTTTCGGAGCATTGCCCGCAGGTTCCGCCACGCTGGGCGGCACTTCGTTTTCTTGCGCAGGATGCCGAAATCACACAGCAGCTTCTAATTGAGGATCCGCCGCCCTATTTCGATGCGCACCTGAAAGAAATGCAGCACCACCTGCTGCGCTTCGGGATGGATGCACCGCAAATTCAGGATCACATCATTTCCACCATCGTTCGGAAAGCACAGCAAATCGCAGAAAAATCCGTATTCTACGAAAAGGCAGCACACGATGCACGGGATCGCCGCTTGGATCGCATCCTCACCGGAAAACGCTTCGGCATCCCCCTCATGCTTCTGCTGCTTGGCTGCATTCTCTGGCTGACGATGATCGGTGCAAATTACCTCTCCGAGGGGCTTTCTGCCGTCCTTTTTGCCGCCGGAGACCTCATGAGCAACGCGCTTGCATCCATTCATGCCCCAAAATGGGTGGACGGACTCCTGATACAGGGCATGTACCGTACCCTTTCTTGGGTTGTTTCTGTGATGCTGCCGCCAATGGCGATCTTCTTTCCACTTTTCACACTCCTCGAGGATGTGGGCTACCTGCCAAGAGTCGCTTTCACGCTCGATCACCGCTTCCGTCGCTGCGGAGCCTGCGGCAAACAGGCACTTACCATGTGTATGGGGTTCGGCTGTAATGCCGCCGGTGTGACCGGCTGCCGCATCATCGACTCACCGAGAGAGCGCCTGACCGCCATCCTCACAAATGTGTTTGTCCCCTGTAATGGGCGTTTTCCGATGCTGATTTCAATGATCACCATGTTCTTTATCGCCGGCACTTCCATTCTGGATACATTTCTTTCTGCCCTCATCCTGCTTGGCTTCATTCTACTCGGCGTGGGTGTCACGCTGCTGACGTCCTTCGTCCTGTCGAAAACCCTCCTCAAGGGCGTTCCGTCCACCTTCGTGCTTGAGCTGCCGCCCTACCGCCGCCCCCAGATCGGCAAGGTGATCGTCCGTTCCCTCCTCGACCGTACCGTTTTTGTCCTCGGCAGAGCCTGCCTTGTGGCAGCCCCCACGGGACTGCTGCTCTGGCTGCTTGCCAATGTGACTGTGGAAAACGCAAGTCTCCTTTCCCACTGTGCCGCCTTCCTCGATCCGTTTGCGCAGTGGTTCGGCATGGATGGCACCATCCTGTTGGCATTTCTGCTCGGCTTCCCTGCGAATGAAATCGTCGTCCCCATCATTCTCATGTCCTATCTTTCTCAGGGCAGCCTGACGGATATTTCTGATCTTTCCACATTGCACACGCTCTTTGTGGAAAATGGCTGGACGTGGGTGACAGCACTGTGCACCATGCTCTTTTCACTCTTCCATTTTCCTTGCTCCACCACCGTCCTGACCATCCGCAAGGAAACCGGCAGCTGGAAATGGACGCTATTTGCGATCCTTTTGCCAACCGTCATTGGGTTGCTGCTGTGTTTTCTGGTAAATTCCGCAGCTTCACTGATCGGATAGCGCAGATTTTCCCGTAAATTTACACAACAGGATCGCCCAAAACGCTTGCAATTGCCCGTATTTTGTGCTATAATAAAAAAACAGGCGGATCCTCCGCCGATACAAAACCGAAAGGAAGTTTTGCCATCATGAAAATTGAAACAAAATGCCTGCACGAAGGCTATGAGCGTACCAATGGTGCCCCCGGTGCCCTCCCGATCGTACAGAGCACAACCTATGTATTTGACAGTACGCAGCATATCGCTGATTTGTTTAACATGCCCACCGAGCACATGTATTCCCGTTTTTCCAACCCCACTGTTGACGCTGTGGAAAAGAAGATCGCTGCGCTCGAGGGCGGCGTCGCTGCAATGTGTACCTCCAGCGGTCAGGCAGCGTCCATGCTTTCCGTGCTGAACCTCTGCCATGCTGGTGACAGCTTCATCGCAGTCAGCGCCATCTACGGCGGTACCGTGAACCTGTTTGCCGTTTCCCTCAAGAAGCTCGGCATTGAGTGCATTTTTGTGGATCCCGAGGCAACCGAGGAAGAGCTGGAGGCTGCCATCAAGCCCAATACCAAGCTTGTATTCGGCGAAACACTGGCAAATCCCGCACTGAACGTGTTCGATATCGAGCGTTTTGCAAACTTTGCTCACAGCCACAAGATCCCGCTGATCGTGGATAATACCTTCCCGACCCCGATCCTCTGCCGTCCGATTGAGCACGGTGCGGATATCGTCATCCACTCCACCACCAAGTACATGGACGGCCATGCCGTACAGGGCGGCGGCGTCATCGTGGACGGCGGCAAATTCGACTGGACAAACGGCAATTTCCCCGAATTCACAGAGCCGGACGAGAGCTACCATGGCGTTGTTTATACAAAGGAATTCGGCAATATGGCATACATCATCAAGGCAAGAATGCAGCTCATGCGTGATTTCGGCTGCTATCCGGCAGCACATTCCGCATTCCTGCTCAACCTCGGTCTGGAGACCCTTGCTGTGAGAATGGAGCGTTATTCCAAGAATGCTATGGTGGTTGCATCCTTCCTTGAGGGCTGCGAAGAGGTTTCCTCCGTCAGCTACCCGGGTCTTGCATCCGACAAGTACCATGAGCGTGCACAGAAGTACCTCCCCGACGGCTGCAGCGGCGTTATTTCCTTCAATATCAAGGGCGGCAGAGAGATGGCAACCAAGTTCATGGATGCCCTGAATCTTGCATCCCGTGAGGTGCATGTAGCGGATATCCGCACCTGCGTGCTCCATCCGGCAAGCATGACCCACCGCCAGCTCACCGATGAGCAGCTTGTAGCTGCAGGCATCGACGCAGGCATGATCCGCTTCTCCGTAGGTCTGGAGAATGTAGAGGACATTATCGCCGATATCCAGCAGGCATTTGCTGCGGCAAAGGCATAAGAAAAAACAGCAGCACGGGGGATTTCTCCCGTGCTGTTTTTTGATGAAATGAAGGATATCCGTTACAATGGTTCTAAACCTGCACACTCCTGCATATCCTATTGATAACCGAAAAAATCACAGGAGGAATCCCCATGCAGGAACCAAAGAACACTGTCCCCCATACCATGATCCTTGAAAACCGCAAATCCCTCAGCCTTTCCGGCGTTACCGATGTTGACAGCTTCGATGAACGGGAAATCGTCCTCTATACCCGCCTCGGAGAACTTACCATCACCGGTAAGGATCTCCATATCAATGCTGTCAGCATCGAAAGCGGCAATATGACCGTCGAGGGCGATATCTGGTCGCTTTGCTATGGCGACCGGGATAAGCAGAACGCCCTCACAATGCTGGGGAAGCTCTTCCGATGAGTGCCGCATTTGTTGTGCCAGAAACATATGTTTCTGTAGAAAACCAGCTTTTGCTCTTCGGCGGTGCCTGCCTGCTGGGACTTCCGTGCGGACTTGCGTTCGATCTGCTGCGGCTTCTGCGCCGCCTCATTCCTCACAACGCCATCCTCACGGCACTGGAAGATGTCGTCTTCCTCGTCCTCTGCGGCATCCTCCTGATGGGCTATACTACGGCATTTGCACTCGGGGACTTCCGCATGTACTACGTTATCGGGTGCCTGATCGGCTTTGTTCTGTACGAATGTACGCTCGGCAGACCCTTGTTGTTCATCGGCGGACACCTCTGCCTGTGCATCCGCAGACCCATCCGGTGGTTTTGGGAATCTCTTGCATCGATTTGTCGAAAAGTATCGCAAAGTTTTGTAGAAACTTCCAAAAAAACAGAAAAAGCACAAGAAAATGCGCAAAATCTCTTGCAAGATACCCCGTCCATGGTGTATAATAAGAACAGAAAACAAAAGAAGGTGGCACATTATGGCAAAAGTAAAAAGGCAGGAAAATAAACCGAATTTTCTGTTCCGCATGACCATGCGGATCGCAGCGGTTCTGTTTGTGATTTTCTGCATTGCTTCCATCATCAGTGCGCAGAGCGGTATCGCAGAAAAAGAACAGAAGCTTGCGCAGATCGAGGAAGATATCGAGGTCATGAAGACAGCGAATGAAGAACTGCACGACATCATCGAATCCGATGATATCGGCAGATATATGGAAAAGCTTGCCGTGGAGAACAGCAGCTATTCCTATGCGTATCCCGATGAACGCAGATATTATGACACATCCCGTGACTGATCACGGTGAAATTTTGAAATTTTAAAGCAGGGGGCTTTCCGTGTATGCAGCTGGAAATCGGAAAAATTTATGACGGCAAGGTAAAAGGAATTACGAACTATGGCGCTTTTGTCGAGGTACCCGTGGAGGATGGCAAGCCCATCACCGGTATGGTACATATCTCCGAGGTGGCAAATACGTTCGTCAATGACATCCGTGAGCACCTCACCGAGGAGCAGGAAGTCAAGGTCAAGGTGCTTTCCGTGAATGAACAGGGCAAGATCAGCATGTCCATCAAGAAAGCCAATCCCGAGGAGAAGCCGCAGCAGAAACCCCGTCCCCGCCGTCCCGAGCGTGACAAGGGCATTGTCTGGGAGCCGAAGCCCCAGAAGCCGCAGTCCGAGATGACATTCGAGGACATGATGAGCCGGTTCAAGCAGAACAGCGAGGAGCGTATGTGCGATATCAAGCGCAATACCGACCGCAAGAACGGCAGCCGCAGAAGATCAAAGTAACACTTATCCCCACCGCATTGCGGTGGGGATTTTGTATTGCAAAGCATCATAAAAAGGCGGGCGTATCTTCGCATGCCCGAAATCAAACCAATGCGATAATTTGCGTAAAATTTCGTATCAAATGCGTGATTATTTCAAAATTCCCCTTGTATTTACCACCGTTTTATGCTATAATAAAACATGTATATCTGAAAAACAGGAGGGCATCGGAATGGTAACGTTCGGGAATGAATGGGATACTTTGCTGGCACAGGAGCTGCAGCAGCCGTATTATCAGGAGCTGCGCCGTTTTCTGGCGGCAGAATACCGTACGGCAACCGTCTATCCCGACCAGTACGATATCTTCAATGCCCTGAAATATACCACATACAGCAAGGTTCGTGTCATCATCCTCGGACAGGATCCCTACCATGGTCCCGGACAGGCGCACGGTCTGAGCTTCTCCGTGCAGAAGGGCGTCCAGCCGCCCCCCTCCCTCATCAATATCTACAAGGAGATCCGGGAGGATCTGGGCATCGACAACCTCGGCAAGCACGGCGAGCTGACCTCCTGGGCAAAGCAGGGCGTGCTCCTGCTCAATACCGTCCTCACCGTCCGTGACGGGGAACCGGCAAGCCACCGTGGCAAGGGCTGGGAGCAGTTCACCGATTCCGTCATCCGCCTGCTCAATGTCCGTGAGGATCCCATCGTCTTTCTCCTCTGGGGCGCCCATGCCGCAAAAAAGGAAGTGCTCATCACGAATCCCTGCCACCTCATCCTTAAATCTGCCCACCCAAGCCCCCTTTCGGCAACGAGAGGCTTCTTCGGATGCAGGCATTTTTCCAAAACAAACGAATTCCTCAAAAGCAAGGGATTTTCCGAAATTGACTGGTCGATTACATAAAAAGGTTGTGTGAGTATGGAACAGAAGAAAACCATTTATTCCTTTGAAATTTTTCCGCCCAAGCCCACCTCCCCCGTGGAGAGCATCTCGAATGCATTTGCAGAGCTTGCCGCACTGGGACCCGATTTCATCAGCGTCACCTACGGCGCAGGCGGCGGTCTCAACGGCGGTGCGCTCACCTGCGAACTTGCGTCAAAGCTCCTCCACGAGTACGGCGTCAAGCCCGTGGCGCATCTGCCCTGCATCTCCTACACCAAGGAGGAGATTTCTGCCGTGCTCGAGGATTTCAAGGCGCACGGCATCACCGATATTCTGGCGCTGCGAGGCGACAAAAGCCCCGACCGCCCCGAAAAGAACGACTTTAAATACGCTGCTGATCTGATTGAATTTATCAAGCAGAAGGGCGATTTCCATATTTCGGCAGCCTGCTACCCCGAGGTGCACCCCGAAGCACGCTCCGCCGCCGATGACCTGCGCCACCTGAAGGAAAAGGTGGACAAGGGCGCAGATCACCTGATCTCCCAGCTCTTTTTTGACAATGCGCATTTCTACGATTTCCGTGAAAAATGCGATATCATCGGCATTCATGTGCCGATCGAAGCCGGCATCATGCCCGTGGTCAATGCTGCCCAGATCAACCGCATGGTGAGCCTGTGCGGTGCAAGCCTGCCGAGAAAATTCACCGTCATGATGCAGCGGTTCGGTCACAGCCCTGAAGCGATCCGTGACGCAGGCATCGCCTATGCCGTCGATCAGATCGTCGATCTTGCTGCAAACGGCGTGGACGGCATCCACCTCTATACCATGAATAATCCCTACGTCGCAAGACGTATCACCGAAGCCGTTTCCGGCATTCTGGGAAGATGATGATGCAGCTGACAAAGATCAACCGCAGCGAAGCTTTCCGCTATGCAGGCATGCAGGGGGAACCGACACCGCAGCTTGAGCAGCTTGCCGATGCATGCGAGCAAATGCTCCTGCGTGAAATCCGACCGGCATATGTCTATCGGGTTTTCCCCTTGAAACGGACATTTTTTGGCATACACTGTGAGGGCAGCAGCGCCGTGCTATCCGGTGCGGATATCGAAACCCACCTGCGCCGCTGCACCCATGCGGTCGTGTTCTGCGCCACACTGTCCTTCGGTGCCGACCGTGCCATCCGTGCCGCACAGGCAAAGGATGTGGCAATGGCGCACCTCATGGACGCCATGGCAAGTGCCGCCGCCGAGCAGTTCTGCGATCTTGCAGAAAAGGAGATTCTGAGCCTGCCGCAGCTGCGCCACTTCTTCACGACATGGCGCTACAGCCCCGGCTACGGCGATTTTCCCATCGCCGCACAGGTCGATCTGCTCGGTGCCATTGATGCGGCAAGACGCATCGGCGTGTGCGTGAACGAAAGCGGCATCATGACGCCCCGGAAATCCGTGACCGCCATCGTGGGGCTTGCGGATACGCCCCTGCAGCGCAGCCGGCGTGGCTGTGCGGTTTGTAATCTATCGGACACCTGCCCCTATCGGGCAAAAGGAGGACACTGTAAATGACGGAAACCTTACTGAGCAACGGCTTTCTGATGCTGGATGGCGGCATGGGTACCATGCTGCAGGCAAATGGTCTGGAGCTGGGCGGCATCCCCGAGCTTTTGAATTTCACCCATCCGCAGCAGATCACCGACATCCACCGTGCCTACATCGAAGCCGGTGCGGATGTGATCTATACCAATACCTTCGGTGCAAATCGCCTGAAAATGGCGAAAACGGGCAGATCCGTGCAGGAGATCATCTCCGCCGCCATTGCCAATGCCCGTGCCGCCGCAAAGGAGGATACCCTCGTTGCCCTCGATATCGGACCCATCGGACAGCTTCTTGAGCCGACGGGTACGCTGAAATTTGAAGAAGCCTACGATATTTTCCGGGAAGAGATCGAAGCCGGACAGAGTGCCGACCTCTATATTTTCGAGACCATGACGGATCTCCTCGAGGTGCGTGCAGGCGTCCTTGCTGCCAAGGAACACGGCGGCGGCAAGCCCATTTTCGTGACCATGAGCTTTGAGGAAAACGGCAGAACCTTCACCGGCTGCGAGATCTCTGCCATGGCACTCACCCTCGAGGGACTGGGCGTGGACGCCATCGGCGTGAACTGTTCCCTCGGTCCGGAGGAGCTTGTGCCCATCGTGCAGGAGCTGTGCAGATGGACAAATCTCCCCGTTATTGTCAAGCCCAATGCAGGACTCCCTGACCCCATCACAGGACAGCATGCATTTGCGCCCGAGCGTTTCGGTGCCTGCATGCAGCCCTTCGTGGAAATGGGTGCGGTCATCTTCGGCGGCTGCTGCGGCACCACCCCCGACCATATCCGTGAAGCTGCCGCACAGATCCGTTCCATGACGCCCGTCAAGCGCCATGTGCAGATCCCCGCAGCAGTATGCTCCGCCAATAAGACCGTCGTGATCGACCAGCCGAGGATCATCGGTGAGCGCATCAACCCGACGGGCAAAAAGCGCTTCAAGCAGGCGCTCATGGAGCATGACATCGACTACATCCTCGGACAGGCGATCCAGCAGATCCAGGCTGGCGCCGATCTCCTCGATGTGAATGTCGGTCTCCCCGAGATCGACGAAACAGAGCTGATGCAAAGCGCTGTCAAGGCGCTGCAGGGTATCACCGATACCCCCCTGCAGCTCGATACCACAAAGCCCGACGCCCTTGAAGCAGGTCTGCGCATCTACAACGGCAAGCCCATCGTCAATTCCGTCAATGGTGAGGAGGAATCCCTCAATACCGTCCTTCCGCTCGTGAAGAAATACGGTGCTGCCGTTGTCGGACTGACCCTCGACAAGGACGGTATCCCGAAAACCGCCGAGGGCAGATTTGCCATCGCAAAGCGCATCCTCGACCGTGCACTTGCCCTGGGCATCCGCCGGGAGGATGTGTATATCGACTGCCTCACCCTGACGGCGTCCGCCGAACAGGAGGGCGTGATGGAAACACTGCGTGCCCTCACCCGTGTGAAGCAGGAGCTTGGGCTGCGTACCGTGCTCGGCGTGTCGAATATCTCGTTCGGTCTGCCGAATCGTGAGCTGGTGAACAAGACTTTCCTCACCATGGCACTGCAGGCAGGACTCGATCTCCCCATCATCAACCCCAATACCGAAAGCATGACCGCCGCCGTGCGTACCTACAAGCTGCTGGCGAATCATGACAAAAACGCTGTGGATTTCATCGCCCATTACAGCGGCGAAGCGCCCGCAGCCGCTCCAAAGTCCGCTGTGCAGAGTATGACGCTTGGCGATGCGATCTTCGCAGGTCTGCGGCAGGAAGCAGGTTCGCTCACCGCATCGCTCCTGCAGGAGCTGCCGGCAATGGAGATCGTCAACACCCGGCTCATCCCGGCACTCGACAGAGCCGGTGCGGATTTTGAAGCAGGAAAGCTCTTCCTGCCCCAGCTCATTTCTGCGGCGTCAGCGGCGCAGAGTGCGTTCGAGGTCATCCGCAATGCCATGAGCGAAAGCGGTGCAGAAACCGTCAGCCGGGGCACCATCGTGATTGCCACCGTCAAGGGTGATATCCATGACATCGGCAAGAACATCGTCAAGGTGCTGCTCGAAAATTACGGCTACAAGGTCATCGACCTCGGCAAGGATGTGCCCTGTGAGGCAGTTGCCGACGCCGCAGCGGAATCGGGTGCGCCGCTGGTCGGACTCTCCGCACTCATGACTACCACGCTCCCCTCCATGGAGGAGACGATCCGCATCGTGAAGGCACGCTGCCCCGATTGCAGGATCATGGTCGGCGGTGCCGTGCTCACAGCCGATTACGCCGCAAAGATCGGTGCCGATTTCTACGCAAAGGATGCAAAGGAATCCGTGGACATTGCAAACCGTGTCTTTGGCGAAGCATAATACAGGAAAGAATGGAAATGTAACAGGAGGAATTTATGATGAAGAAACAAACGATTGCCGGTATGCTCAGCGCCGTGCTGCTGCTGGCGTCCGTTACCGGCTGCGGCGAAGGCGGCAGCAAGGAAGCTCCCGCTTACAAGTGGAGCAACGTTGCCATCGGCGGCGGCGGTTACGTTACCGGTATGGTGTATAACGAAACCGAGGAAAACCTTGTCTATGCAAGAACCGATATCGGCGGTGCCTACCGCTGGGTCGAAGCAGAGCAGAGATGGGTAGCCATCACCGACCACCTCGGTGCGGATAACTGGAACCTCATCGGTATCGAGAGCATCGCCACCGACCCCGTGGAGCCGAACCGTGTGTATGTCATGGGCGGTACCTATATGGGCGATAACGGCGCCGTGCTCGTCTCCGAGGACTATGGTACCACCTGGACACAGGTTGACCTGCCCTTCGGCTGCGGCGGCAACTGCTCCGGCAGAGGCGTCGGCGAGCGCATGATGGTCAACCCCAACAATAACAAGGAAATCTACATGGGCACCAGAACCGAAGGTCTCTGGAAGTCCGAAGACTTCGGTAAGACCTGGAATCCGGTAGAAAGCTTCCCGACCAAGGGCACTTACTTCCAGGAGAGCAATTCCATCGGCGTGATGTGGGTGGAATTTGAACCGAATTCCGGCGATGTCTATGTCGGCGTTGCGGAATTGAACGGTCAGTGCGTGTACCGTTCCTCCGATCAGGGCGCAACATGGGAGGCGCTCCCTGCCTTCCAGCAGGGACTCTATCCGCTGCAGGCAGACTTTTCCGCAGACGGTACCCTCTACCTCTCCTATGCTGATAACTGCGGCCCGAATATGAGCCAGAGTGCCGCAGGTGCCGTTGCCAAGTTCAAGGACGGTGCCTTCACCGATATCACCCCGAACCTCGATGACGGCAGATATGGCGGCTTCAGCGGTCTCTCCGTCGATAAGAATGACCCGAATACCGTTGTTGTCAGCACCATTTTCTATTGGTCGAACTATGGCGACAATATCTACCGTACCACTGACGGCGGCGAAACCTGGACCGGTATGCATAATACCAAGACCGGTGAGAAGAATTATGTGATGGATGTTTCCCGTGCGGACTGGCTGACATGGGGTCTGGAGGAAGCAAAGCTCGGCTGGTGGACCTCCGACATCAACATCAACCCCTTCAATTCCGATGAGGTCATGTACGGTACCGGTGCGACCATCTACACCACACAGAATATGACCGCCCTCGGCAGCGGCACACCTGTCACCGTCGCATTCGATGCTTATGGTCTCGAGGAAACTGCCGTATTCCAGATGGCTTCTCCGCATTATCAGGACGGCGAACCCCAGCTCTACTCCATCATGGGCGACCTTACCGGTTTCTCCCATCTGGACGTGACCGTGGGACCCGATGAAGCCCACTTCATGGGCGCAGCCTCCGGCGGTGCCGCAATGGATCTCGACGTTGCGTATGAGAATGCAAACTGCGCTGTTTATACCATCGAGGACAGAAACAAGCCTATCTGGTACACCAGGGACGGCGGTGCGACCTGGAGCGAGCTGCAGGCTCCTGAGCTTGCGGCAGGCGGCAAGGTTTCCATCTCTGCCGACGGCAGCACCATGCTTTGGACACCGGCAACAGCGGGCAATACTAATATCTACCTGTACAATTTCAACGATGCAAAGTGGTTCTATGCGCAGGGTCTCGGCTACGGTGCCGAGGTCGCAGCCGACAGAGTGAACCCCAGCAAATACTATGCTGTGTATAACGGCATGTTCTTCCGCTCCACGGATGGCGGTCAGAGCTTCCAGCAGACCGGTCAGATGGTTTCCGACAATGCCAAGGTGTATACCGTGGTCGGTCAGGAAGATCATATCTGGCTGTGCAGCGGCACCATGCTGATGCACTCCACGGACGGCGGTCAGAACTTCGAGATGCTCAAGGGCATCAACTTCGGTGCCATCGGCTTCGGTGCGCCTGAAAAGGAAGGCGACTACCCCGTGATCTATGCGATCGGTACCGTCGGTGAAGAAGCAGACCAGCAGGAGGGTATTTATCGCTCCACCAACCAGGGCAAGAGCTGGCAGCGCATCAATGACGAGCAGCACCTCTTCGGCAATCTCTCCCCCAAGTATATTACAGGCGATGGCAATGTCTACGGCAGAGTGTACTTTGCTTCCAACGGCAGAGGTATCGTCATGGGTGACATCGCAGAGTAACGCATGAAGAAACGACGCATCGCATACAAACGCATTTTTGTTACGCTCCTCCTTCTGTGCCTGCTGGTTGCAGGCATCTGGGGCGGCGTGACTGCCCATCGGGTGTATACGGGCGAGCTGAAGCTCAATGTCCCCGACCCCGCACGCTATCCTGTCAATGGCGTCGATGTTTCCCGTTATCAGGGCAATATCGACTGGGAGACGATCGCTTCCCAGAACATCGTGTTCGCCTTCATCAAGGCGACCGAGGGCAGCTCTTATCAGGATCCGTGCTTTGTCTATAACTGGCAGGCATCGCAGGAAAGCGGAATCCATGTCGGGGCATATCATTTCTTCAGCTTCGAAAGCAGCGGTGAAACGCAGGCACAGAATTTCATTGATACAGTCGGGGCACTGGAACATGACCTTCCGCCCGTGGTGGATCTGGAGTTCTACGGCGAGTATACCGAAAATCCCCTCCCCAAGGAGGAGACCTGTGTCATCCTTGACGATCTGCTCGATACCCTCGAAGCACATTACGGCGTCAAGCCCATCATCTACACCACCCCGAAAGCTTATTATCAGTACCTTTTCGGCGGCGGCTATGGGGAATATCCCCTGTGGATGCGCAACACCTTCTACAAGCCCATGGAACGCTGGACGTTCTGGCAGTATTCCGACAAAGGCGAACTGGAGGGCTACGACGGAAAACAGGCGGACAATCTGGAGATGTATATTGACCTGAATGTGTATAATGGAAGCTATGAAGAATTCTTAGAAGAATTCTCTCTCACAGAGGAGGCGGCTGAATGAAACCATTCCGACTGACTGCACCCTGCAAGGATTACCTCTGGGGCGGCAATAAACTGCGTGAATACGGCAAAATCTCCGACAGTGACATCATCGCTGAAAGCTGGGAGCTGTCCTGCCATCCCGACGGCGAAAGCATCATTGCCGACGGCGCATACGCCGGCAGAACACTGACGGAATTTCTTAAAGATCACCCCGAAGCCCTCGGCAAAAACTGCGGCCGCTTCGATCGCTTTCCGGTGCTCATCAAGCTCATTGACGCAAAGGACAATCTCTCCGTGCAGGTGCATCCTGACGATGCCTATGCCCTTGCAAATGAGGGGGAATACGGCAAGACCGAGATGTGGTACATTGTCGATGCCCAGCCCGGTGCGGAGCTGATCTACGGCTTCAGGGAAAGCATCACCAAGGAGGAATTCCGCCGTGCCATCGAGGAAAACACACTCCTTGACAAGGTGAATCGTGTTCCTGTGAAACCGGGCGATGTGTTCTTTATCGAGGCAGGCACGCTGCACGCCATCGGCAAGGGCATCCTCATTGCGGAGATCCAGCAGAATTCCAACACGACCTACCGTGTCTATGACTACGGCAGAGTCGGGGCGGACGGAAAGCCGAGGGAGCTGCATGTGGAAAAGGCGCTGGATGTGACAAGCCTCACACCGTCAAAGCCGCAGGAATGCCATCCAAAGCAAAGCATCACGCAGCTTCTGGCACACTGTGATTACTTCTATACTTCCTGTACAGAAATGGATGATTTCTGTCAGATCGGTTCGGATGAAACATCCTTTGTTCATCTTCTGATACTGGAGGGCGAAGCAGTACTGACAGCGGACAACTGTGAAATTCCGCTAAAAAAAGGCACTAGCGTATTTGTTCCGGCTGGAACAGGTGCGTGCAGAATAGATGGTAAATGCAAATTTATCAACACATCAATACGTTAAGGAGGATTTCATTATGAAATACTACATCGGCATTGACCTCGGCGGTACCAACATCGTCGCAGGCGTAGTAGACGAAAACTACAACATCATTTCCAAGGCAAGCACCAAGACCAACTGCCCCCGTCCTGCACAGGAGATCGCAGACGATATGGCAGCTATGGCGATCAAGGCTGTGGAAGAAGCAGGTCTGACCATGGACCAGATCGAATGGGTCGGCGTTGGTACACCGGGTATTGCAAACAGCGAGACCGGCGTGATCGAATATTCCAACAACCTCGGCTTTGAGAATACACCCATGGCAGAATATATCCGCAAGCACATCGACAAGCCCGTATTCATCGAGAACGATGCCAATGCAGCAGCTTATGGTGAGTATGTGGCAGGTGCAGCAAAGGGCGCAAAGAACGCAGTCTGCATCACCCTCGGCACCGGTGTCGGCGGCGGTATCGTCATCGACGGCAAGATCTACTCCGGCTCCAACTTTGCCGGCGCAGAGATCGGTCATACCGTGATCTCTGTGGACGGTCCCCAGTGCTCCTGCGGCAGAAAGGGCTGTTTTGAGGTGTTTTCTTCTGCAACAGGTCTTGTCCGCATGACCAAGGAAAAGATGGCAGAATGCCCCGATTCCAAGATGCACGCCCTCACTGCTGAGAGAGGCGGCAAGGTATCCGCAAGAACTTCTTTCGATGCAATGCGTCTGGGCGATGCTGCAGCAAAGGAAGTTGTGGATTTCTATATCAAGTGTCTGGCTGCCGGTATCACCAACACCATCAACACCTTCCAGCCCGACGTTCTGTGCGTGGGCGGCGGCGTGTGCAATGAGGGCGATCCGCTCCTCCTGCCCATGAAGGCACTCGTGGCGAAGGAAGTTTACACCAGAAACTCCCCGAAGAATACCGAGATCGTGATCGCAAAGCTCGGTAATGACGCAGGTCTGATCGGTGCAGCATTCCTGGGTGCTGCTGCGAAGTAAGAGGGGGCGCTGCCCCTCACCCCCGCCAAAGGGATAACATCCCTTTGGAATCCCATAGCGTTAAAAAAGAGCCTTGTATGAGGCTCTTTTTTTAACCTTGCAATTGCAAGAAATGATATTTCTGGCAGTGAATGGGAAGACACCCCACTATCTGTGGGGGACAGAACACTAAAAAACGGCGCCATACAGCGCCGTTTTCGTTCTTATTCTGTCTCACTCTCCGGAGAAACCGGAAGATTCGGACTCTTCTTCAGATAACGTGAAGTCTTTTTCTTTTTCTTCTCGGCATACATGATGTTGTCCGCAATCGTCGCAAGCTGGAACAGATCCACCCCACGATCCGGCACCGCAATATGATAACCGATGCTGGTTGCCAGTGTATAGCCGAATTTCCGCTGCTCGTTCACTTCATCCAGCAGATGCAGGATCTTGTTCTTCAGCGCAGCAGCACGTTCCTCGGTGTAATCCGCCGCAAAGACCACGAACTCATCACCGCCGAACCGGCAGCAGATCTCGCCGCAGCTGCAGGCAGTCCGCAGTACCTCCGCCATGGCGGCAATCGCAATGTCGCCGTCTTTGTGTCCGAAGGTGTCGTTGATGTATTTGAGACCATCCATATCCAGGAACATCAGCATGACGGGCTTTTTCGTGTTGATGCAGTAGCTGTACAGCTGCTGTGTGCTGATGCGGAAGCCGTTGCGGTTGTTGATGTTCGCCAGCGGATCAATGGTGTAAAGCTTGTTGAGTTTCTGCGTAACTCTGTCAAGACAGATGATCTTGCGCACGCTTTCCAGCGCATTGGCGATCCCCATAACAGCAGTGTGGAACAGCTTGCTGGAGGTGGGGAAATTGCTGTCCTTGATGACGCAGTAGCCCATGCAGCGTTCACGGAAATGCAGCGGCATGAAGTAGTAATTGCCGGGATCGTTGTCCTTGTGGAACAGATCGGGCAGCATTTCACGAACGGGGAAATCCGGTATCGTGATATACTCGCCGTTTTTATAGGCAAGCGGCACCTGCACGGTCTTGCCGAAACCGGCAACGATGTAATTGTTCGGGGCGAGGATGTGCATGAGGTAGTTTTCCTCCGTCTCATCCATCATGATATCCTGCTTCCAGCTGTCGCACAGACAGAGATAGAATTCCTTGCAGCCGATTTCGGGAATAAAGCGCTGCAGATTCACCGTCAGTTCTTCGAGATTGTCGCATTCCGCCAATGCCGTAGACATGCGGCTGACGAGGGAAACATCCGTGCTGAAGGATTCCAGCACATTGAAATTGCGTTTTTTGAATTCATCCGTGTCCATCACGGGCGTCTCATGGCATCCGCAGCTTTCCGAGAAGCAACACCGTGTATCCAGAGTGACGCTGCGTTCCTGTGCGATTCCACGCACATGGTTCAGGATCATCTGGCACGCAAGCTGTCCCGCACGTTCCAGCGGACGCTGTACCGAAGACAGGGAGGGCGCATAATTGCGTCCGTTATAAATGTAGTCAAAACCGGAAACCGCTACATCCTCGGGGACACGCACACCGTGCTGTGCCAGCGCATTCATGGCTGCGATCGCCATAGCGTCATTGGCACAGACGATCGCCTCGGGGAATTCGAGGGAAGAATGCAGGAACGAACGGATGGCATCCGTGCCGTCCTTTGCCACGAAATTACCGTGGTAGATGCGTTCCTCTTCGACAGGAATGCCGTTCTCCTTCAGTACATTCCGGTATGCCTTCAGGCGCTGGCGGCTGTCGATGTTATCCGCAGGACCAGAGATATAATTGATCCGGCGATAGCCGTGATGATGGACAAAATGCTCCACCATATGGCGCATCGCAGTTTCATTATCAATACCGATCGTATAAAAATCGGGGACATCCTTGTCAATGCAGACCGCCGGAATTCCGGCCTTCCGTACACGGGAAATCACCATTTCCATGCAATCTGCCAGCTGAATGGTGTTGATGACCAGAATCACGCCGTCAAAGCGTTTGAAGTCAGCCAGCGCAAAAATATTATACTCACCGGTATCATGGCGCATGTCGCCGCCGATGTTGCCGAATGCAACGAAATGTTCCAGCGTAATGGAATTTGCAAAGGCATACTGCCGGATACCACTGAGAATATCACTCTGATATTCCTCGTCGAGCGTGGATACAATGACAGCGATATGTGTTTTGTTTTCAGGCATGTATCGTCACCGCCGATTGTATTCGGCAATCCTTTCTCATGGTCGGAATTGTGCACATCTGCACAATCACAATTATACTATAATTCTTCAAACATTACAAGCATTTTTTGTAAAGATTTGATGAATTGTGCAGAATCTTACAGCTTCTTGCCGCATCCTGCGCAGAATGCCTGACCTGCCTCGTGTGGCTTTCCGCAGTAAGCGCAGAAACCGCCCGTCGGCTTGGGCTCTTCCGGCTGGGGTGCGTCATTTGCTGTCTCGGGCTGTGCAGGGATCTCTGCCGGAGCTTCGGGCTGTACCGGTGCAGCTTCCGTGGGTTCCGCAGGAGCCGCAGGTGCGTCTGCCTGTGCCTCAGGGCGTGCAGCATTCGGGAAAGTGCCGTACTGCGGGATCAGCTGGCTGTTGCAGTCCTTGCAGGAATATTCCGTGGGTGCATAGGAACGACCGCACTGCATGCAGACCATCGCTGTGGGCTGCTTCGGAGCGGGCTTGGGATCTTCGGGAACGGGGATCAGCTCCGGCTCTCTTGCACGGACTGCCTCGATCTCTTCCTGAATCTCAGCGATGCGCTGCTCGGAAGCGTGGATGGAAGCGATCTGTGCAGCGAATTCTGCATTGGGATCGTCCTTGTACTTCTCAAAGTACAGGCGAGCGATCTCGTTCATCTGCTCCTGAATATTGCGCTTTTCGGCACGCTGTGCATTGGAGAGAGAGTTTGCGTCCGTCATGTTTTTTGCTTTCTGGGAAACGATTTTTCCCGCATTTGTGACATTTGCACTGAGTTTATCTAAAAAAGACATATGGTACCTCCTTCATGGATGTGGGCGAAAACACTTCAGTATACTATAGTATATCATAAAATTACCAAAGATGCAAGTACTTTTTTATGAATTTTTACTAATATAGAGTTGGAATTCTACCGATTGTATTACTTCCGCTGCTTTGGTGGTAGAACCCGAAAAACCCCCATCTTGTAGGAAAAGTGACAAGGAATATGACGATTAGATTGCGAAAGGTTAAAGAAGATTACAAAACAAATACAATTGCACGGCCAAAGCCGCTGCAAAGCGGCAAAACGGTTGACATTCCGCACGGAAACTGCTAAAATAAGAATGAGTTACCGTGCGCTGATCCGGCGCTGCGGATAGAAACAGAACTTTGGAAAGGAGCAGACGAATGGGAGAGAAAAAGCTTTGCTACGGCTGTATGGAACTCAAGTCCAACGCCGAGCCGGTCTGCCAGAACTGCGGTTACGCAGAGGGTGCCCCTTATGACACAAATTATATCGCACCCGGAACCATTCTGAATGAGCGTTATGCCGTTGGCAAGATGCTCGGACATAACAGCGAAGGTGCTACCTATATCGGTTACAATAAATCCATTGGCTGCAAGGTGCTCATCCGTGAGTACATGCCGCAGGGTCTCTGCGTGCGTGTCCGTGGAAAAGCCACCATCAGCGTGAATCCCAGCCAGGTCGTGCAGTACAAGGCACTGATGGCGGAATTCACCGAGCTGAACAAATCACTCGCACAGATGCGCAGCCTTCCCCACATCAACCCGACGCTTGATCTGTTTGCGACCAATAACACCACCTATGCGGTGTATGAATACTTAGAGGGCATCAAGCTGGTCGATTACCTCAAGGAAAATGCCGGCGAGCTGACCTGGAAGCAGGTCTCCGAGATGTTCCCCCCCTTCTTTACAACCCTGAGCCTGATGCATAACAACGGTGTGGTACACCGTGCCATCAGCCCCGATACGATCTATGTGACAGAAAAGGGTGAGCTGCGTCTGTGCGGCTTCTCCATCTCCACCGTCCGCACTGCCAATACCGAGCTGCCCAGTGAGCTGTTCGGCGGCTATGCCGCACCCGAGCAGTACTCCCCCAGCTCCCGTCAGGGCAACTGGACGGATGTCTATGGTATCTGTGCCGTGCTCTACCGCATCCTCACCGGCTGTAAGCCGACCGATGCGCCCAGCCGTATGGAAAATGACAATCTCTGCGAACCGCACGAGATGAATCCCAATATCCCCCGTCATGTGTCCAAGGTCATCATGAAGGGTCTGAACCTCTTTGGTGCGGACAGAATCCAGACCGTCACCGAGCTTGTGACGGAGCTGTTTGACCAGCCCGAGGAAGAGCCGGTTCCGGTCGTGGCACCGGAGCCTGTGTACCGTCCCCGCCAGAGTGCAAAGCGTGTCCAGCCCGTGCAGGACGACTATGACGATTACGACGATTATCGCAGCGATGACTATGATGATTACGACGTGGACGACCGTGATCATATGATCGACCGCATCAAGATCCCGATCATCATCGGCGTGTTGCTGACCTGCGTGCTGCTGGTCATTGCCATTGTCGTGCTGGGACTGCTGGATATGGGTCCCTTTGCCGGCAATAACAGCAGCCGTCCCGTGGAGACCACCACCACACAGACCGAAACTGTGGATAATATCGTGACAGAGACCGTGACCGGTACCGAAACCACCACCGAATCGGGCGGCGACAGCACCATGCCCGACCTCATCGGTAAGGATTTCGAACTGAAGAAGAATCAGCTTGCCGAGGACGGATGGATCTATCTGGAAGCTGTCTACGAGTTCAATAATGAGTATAAGGCTGGTCTGATCGTTGATCAGGCAATCGAACCGGGCGATCTGCTCTTCAGCGGCTCCACCGTTGAGGTTACCGTCAGCAAGGGACCGTCCGAGGTCGAGATCCCGGATTATGAGGGCAAGACCCTGAAGGAATACGAGGCGATCCTTGATGAGCTGGGACTGCGTGATTTCTATGTGACCGAAGCCGTGACCAATTACAACTACGAGTCCGGCAAGGTCATTGAGCTGAATCTTGAGGCAGGCGACATGTTCGACCTGACCGGCACCGAAACGATCAAGATCTACTACGCAAGCAACCCCGAGACCACTGCGGCAACCACCACAGCGGCACCCGAAACCACGACTGTTGTTGTGACCACACCGGAGCCGGTGGTGCAGACCACTCCCGCTCCCGAGCCGACGGATCCGCCGGAAACTGATCCCCCCGCACCGGAAAATCCCGAAACACCGGAGGAAGGTGCCCCGATGGAGGGCTATTGATCCGGATCCGAATCATGCAAGTAAGCTCCCTGTCCCAGCGACAGGGAGCTTTTTTCAGAAAATGCTGTCCCCCCCTGTAAGATTTCCGGAAAAAACTCGTCCTATTGTATGAAAGGAGGGAACGCCCATGGAAGACAGCCGCATCATCGAATTATTCTTTGCCCGTGATGAAGCCGCCATCGAAGAAACCCAGCAGGCATATGGCACCTACTGCCGCACCATCGCAGACCGCATTCTCGAAAGCCCCGAGGACGCCGAGGAATGCGTGAACGATGCCATGCTGCGGCTCTGGGAAGCGATCCCGCCGCAGAAGCCTGCACGGCTCCGGCTTTTTCTCGGAAAAATCGTGCGGAATCTTGCGTTCGATCGTTATAAAATGCGAAAAACAGCCAAACGAGGCGGAGGCGAGCTGAATGCAGTCCTTGACGAGCTTGCCGAATGCGTGGCGGATGAAAACGACGTGGAAACAGTGCTTGACACCCGTGCGCTGCGCCGGAGCCTTTCGGAATTTACAGCGGCGCTCCCCTCGAGAGACCGCAGGCTCTTTGTCGGGCGGTATTTCTACGCAAAACGCATCGGGGAGCTGGCGAAAGAACTCGGCATACAGGAAAGCAGCTGCGCCGTGCAGCTTTGCCGCATCCGCAAAAAGCTGCGGCAGCATCTGGAACAGGAGGGATTTTCACTATGAAACGAGAGGATTTATTTGCAGCCATCGGCGGTCTGGATGAATCGCTGCTGGAGGAGAATGTCACTGAACTGCCGAAGCGCAGACACTATGCCTGGATCACTGCGATTGCCGCATGTGCCGTGCTGGGCGTGGGCGCACTCTGCCTGCCGAAGCTCCTGTCCGGCGGCGATACGCTGCAGCCTGCCGAATCCGTGGATGAGTTCCATCCTTTACTGGAGATGGTGGAGGAACCGGATATCTCCGCTGCGCAGGAACAGCTTGCAGCGCTTGACAAGAAATCTACAAAAATGGTCACGCTCAAAAGCGTGGCAGCGCCGGAACATGAAGTCAGGCTGGAGGGGTTCACAATCACATGGCTGTTCGAAGAGCTGGAAAAATCGCTGTTATTGGAACCTTTTGTGATGACTGAACTTCCGGAGGAGGCATTGGTGCTGACGGTTACCGGTGCACAGGACGTGATCACAGAGATCATCTTTACAGAAGACACACTTGCCCTGAATGGCACAGCCTACCATATTGATCCGGAGATCGGAAATGCAATCTACCGCAATGCTGTCCAGCTGGTGGGAAACCGAAAGTATTTACGGGATCCGGAAGCTTTCAGTACACTGACACTTGAGGAGATCGAACAGGTTGTAGTAGCCGACGTAAAAGCAAACCAAACTTTCCGTCTGCAGGATGCGCATATCCGCACCTTCCTGGAGCATCTCAAAGCGGTTGATTTTGTCGGTGTGAGGGAGTCGCAGGAACTGCTGGTCGGTGACGGATTGGGATTTGATATCACCTATACAGATGGCACGACGACCAGTATTTCACCAAGTTACACTTATGTGAACGGAATTTTGTATGATGTGGAAAATATACAGCCGCTTGTTGATTTCGGCTATCGGTTGCTTGCGTCAAAGTATGCTGACAGTGATTTTTTCATCCTCCCCGCCAGCGAAGAATGGCTGAACAGCATCTATTTCGGTTCCGAATTCCCGTATTTTGTCTATGGCGACGAGGACCACTGCATATTCAGCGACGGCATGAGCGGATTATATGCCTTTGATTTCGACGAGGGTGCACTCACCTTTGTCGGAAACATCGAGGACTCGCTTGACAAGGCAGGCGTTCCCCACGGTGCGGAGGGCTGGAACGGCATCAGTTTTTCTGCCATCCGTGAGGACGGCAAGGTGGAGATCCTCTGCACCGCTTCGTACCAGCAGGAGGACGGCACGCTCAAAGAACGTGGATTTTACGTCGATCTGGAAAACCGAAAGCTGATCGAGATCCGCAATTTCGAATACAGGATCATTGATCGCATTGATTTCACCTATAATTCGCCGTATAATGGCTTTGATTTCCTGTTCGGGGCAGCGCCGATCCCGCTTGAGGACGGTTATATCTGCTTTGAGAACAGCGGTCTGAACAACGAAGTCCTCCCCGGCGAGGGCAGCCATCTGGCGATGATCGAGCTGCGCAAGGTCAAGGGCGACGTGGTGGAAAGCTGGGTTCCGTTTGCGGAGCTGGCGAAATAGAGAAAAGAGGGCGATGCATGCGCATCGCCCTCCGGCATTATCCTAATTTCTCTGCAAACACCCAAACCGCATCCGCCAGAATCACCGCAGCACAGCCAATTCCCAGCGTGTGGACGAGCCGCACCGGCGCCTTTTTCTGCATACACTCCATCAGGGGATCCAGTCCCTTGATCAGCGCCAGACTCATCACCCCGAACAGCAGACTGCTTGGAAGCGAAACCATCCCCTTGTAATTGAGCCACCATGCACTGTAATTCCACAGGCGATACCCCATGAGTCTGCGCAGCGGCTCGAATGTTGCAAGCTCCAGCACCGTCGCAAGGATGCTGCTGCCCAGAAACACCGTCACCCAGCCCCTGTGCCGGTGAAACAGCACCAGCAGTGCCAGTCCCCCGAACCCATAGATCGGGCACAGCGGCAGATGCAGTACCCCCCTGTCCGTGTAGGATTGGTACATGATCAGGTTCAGGAGTACTTCATAAAGCCATCCCGCAAAGCTGCAGATGGTAAATTCAATGGAAAGACGGCAGATCCCCGTCAGCTTTGATCGTTCCATAATGCGGCGCCTTTCGTTGAAAAATGCCCTCGATGCAAGCGCATGGAGGGCATTTGGTTTATGCTAATTTTGCCAGCTCTTCGTCAGTTGCAAGGTTGATGCCGGCTGCCTGCAGTACCTGCGCAGCCTTTGCCTCATCATCCACATGCAGTACGATGTATGCGCACTTTCCGATGATCGTGATGCACGCATAGAGGTAGTCGATGTTGATCTTTGCTTCGGACAGTACCTTTGTGATCACACCCAGACCGCCGGGCTGATCAGGGATCGCCACGCACATTACCTTGGTGATGCTGGACATCAGACCCTTTGCACTGAGCATTGCCTGTGCCTTGGCACAGTCGCTCACGATCATGCGCACAATGCCGAAATCCTGCGTGTCCGCCAGAGACATCGCACGGATGTCAATGCCGCCCTCAGCCAGTGTCTCCGTCACCTTGACAAGCTGCTCGGGCTTGTTTTCCATAAAAATAGAAAGCTGCTGTGTTGTCATAGTAATATCCTCCTTTATCAATTGTTTGTCACCATAACCCGACGGGGGACGCTGTCCCCCGTACCCCCAGCCAAAGGGATGTCATCCCTTTGGAATCCCGAGCCGTTTTGCCTTGCCCCCCTTTGGGGGCAAGGGCAAAACGCTAAGAATGCAAGAATCCCATTCTTGCCGGGGATCGGGAACAGTGCACCGTCAGGTTATATGACAAATAGTTCATCAAGCACTAAATTCATATCCCAGCGCAAACGCTTTTTTATTCAGCTCGTGGAACTGGGGTTTAACGACCTGCTCGAGTGCAGCGATCCACTTATCATAGTCGATGTGGAAGTGCTTTGCGAGCTGACCCATGAGCACGATATTCACCGCTCTGGAGGAGCCTGCCTCGTTAGCGAGTGCCAGTGCGTCGAAGGCTTCGAGCTTAACATTCTTTGCACGCAGCTCGTCGAGGATCTCGGTCGGATATTCTGCCGCACCGGTGATTACCGGCATCGGGTCGATGCGCTGTGTGTTGGTGATGAGAATACCGTCCTTCTTCAGGAGGGATGCCCAGCGAGCCGCTTCAATGCGCTCAAAGGAAACGATATAATCCGCTTCACCTGTCTGAATTACAGGAGAATAGACCTTTTCGCCATAGCGCACATAGGTGATAACGGAGCCGCCTCTCTGGCTCATGCCGTGCACCTCGGATACCTTGATGTCGTATCCCTCATTTACAAGAACTCTGCCCAGCAGCTTGCTGGCAAGGAGTGAGCCCTGACCGCCCACACCGCAGATGACAATGCCTTTTGTTTCCATCATGAAACTCCTTTACTATAGATTAAACGTCAAATTAGTCGTTATCCAGCCATTTTCCGGATCATACCTGCACCGCCGAGGAAGGCGAACAGATAGCCCATGCCCAGACTCTTTGCAAAATCCATTGCAAGATCACGCAGCGCCAGATGACGATAAAGCCCGAACACGCTGTCGATCAGATTCGGATTCCATTCAAAGAATACCGCCGACCAGGAAAGATGTACGCCAAGATACACCGCAACGATCATGATCAATACGCATGAGACAAGACCTGCCGTGTTGAGTGGACCATTGCCCTTTCCGTAGCCAATGATAATGCCGGCAGCGATCACAAATCCGACAATCGCCGCAGTGAAGCCAAAATATCCCAGAATGACCCAGAGAATCACACCCGGCAGACTGCCGATGATTGCTCCGAGAATGCCTTTGCCAAGGCTGGTGTTCTCTTCCATATCATGTTCTCCTTTTCGTGTTCGTGGATTTATCCATCTTTGTCAGGGGAACAGTGTCCCCCAACAATCAGTCAGTAATTGCTCCGAATGCGCAGAGCTGCTTGCAGACGCCGCAGCCAACGCAGAGTGTGGTGTCAATGGCAGCCTTGCCGTTTTCCATGTGGATTGCAGGGCAGCCCATCTTCATACACTTCTTGCAGCTCTTGCACTTGTCGGCATCCACCTTCACCGGCGGCTTTGCCTTCACGGACTTGAGCAGTACGCAGGGACGGCGGGAGATGATGACGGACGGTTCTTCCGCAGCCAGCTCTTCCTTCAGTGCCTTCTCACATTCATCCAGATTGTACGGATCTACCACACGCACACGATTGATACCGAGCGCATGGCAGAGCGCCTCGAGGTCGATCTTGGTTGCCGGATCACCCTTGATATTGTAGCCCGTGGTCGGGTTCTGCTGGTGACCGGTCATGCCGGTGATGGAGTTATCCAGAATCAGAACCGTCGAATTAGAGCCGTTATAAGCAATATTTGCAAGTCCCGTCATACCGGAATGCATGAATGTGGAGTCACCGATGACAGCCACGGACTTGCCCTCCGTCTCATTGCCGCCCGCCTTGTTGAAGCCGTGCAGACCGGAGATGGAAGCACCCATGCAAAGGGTGGAATCGAGTGCGGACAGCGGCGGCTGTGCACCGAGTGTATAGCAGCCGATATCACCGAGAACCGTGATCTTGTTCTTTGCCAGCACATAGTACATGCCTCTGTGCGGACATCCGGCACACATGACCGGCGGACGCATCGGGATCGCAGTATCCGCAGTGATGCATTCCTTTGCCGGCAGACCGAATGCTGCCGCAATGCTCTTCTGGGAGTATTCGCCCAGCGGTGTGAACAGCGCCTTGCCGATGCAGTTCACGCCGATATTCTTGCAGTGTGCTTCAATGATGCCGTCCAGCTCTTCTACCACATAGAGCTTCTCCACCTGTGCTGCAAAATCCTTGATCTTCTGCACAGGCAGCGGATGCACCATACCAAGCTTCAGGACGCTTGCCTTGTCACCGAATACCTCCTTGACATACTGATAATTTGCACCGGAGGTGATGATGCCAATCTTCGTATCGCCCATTTCCACACGGTTGATGGGGGAAGTTTCTGCATATTCCGTGAGCTTTGCGGTGCGCTCTTCCACGATGGGATGACGGCGGATCGCATTGCCGGGCATCATGATATACTTTGCCGGATTCTTTTCATAGGGCTTTACTTCCGGAACAATGCGCTCTTCCTGCTCTACTACGCTCTGTGCATGTGCAATTCTGGTGCAGACACGCAGCATGCAGGGGGTATCAAAGTTCTCGGAGATCTCAAAGCCGAGCTTTGCAAATTCCTTACATTCTGCAGAATCCGCAGGTTCGAGCATCGGCACCTTTGCACCGATGGCATAATGGCGGGAATCCTGTTCATTCTGGGAAGAATGCATGCCGGGGTCATCTGCCACGCAGATCAGCAGACCGCCGGTCACACCCGTGTAGGACAGGGTGAAGAGCGGATCCGCTGCCACATTCAGACCCACATGCTTCATTGCGCATGCCGTGCGCACACCCTTGAGGGATGCGCCGAAGGCAGCTTCCATG
>JAZPZJ010000062.1:0-14620 GCA_045544635.1 Oscillospiraceae bacterium | reverse complement strand
CCCAGAGCATATTTTCTTCGGTTACCACTCTGCCGCCGTTGGCATTCCATTCGTGACGGTTGATGCCCTTGAAGACGATACGCTTGCCGTTCAGAAGCATAAGTCCATTCTTCAGCTCAAAGGTGCGGAATCCAACCTTTGTTTCAGCAGTTTCCACGATCTCACCGTCTGCGATGATTTCTGCGGTAAGCGTGTAGAGATTGGGTTCTTCCGCACTCAGGGATCAATATTGAAAATTATTGCTGTTACATTCGCCGTGTCGCTCTCATAAACCGTGTTGTTGTTTTTGTCAGTCAGTGTTAGCTTGACTGCATAATCATTTTTACCTACAATATCAAGCTCAGATGTCAGAACACCGCTGCCGTTTTCGTAGTCATAATCAGCAATCACCTTCATATCACGAACATGGACTTCAGGAACTGCGTACAGATATACTTCACGGAAGATACCGGAAAATCTCCAAAAGTCCTGATCTTCCAGCCAGCTTGCCGTGCTGTAGCGGTAAACTTCGACTGCAAGCTTATTGCCCTTTTCTTTCAGATAGGGTGTGATGTTGAATTCGGAGGGAGTGAAGCTGTCCTCGGCATAGCCTACAAACTCACCATTGAGCCACACATAGATTGCAGTCTCTACACCTTGGAAGCTGATGAATGTTTCCTTGCCAAGAAGTGATGCGTCCACATCAAAGAATTTCACATAGCTGCCCACGGGGTTACGCTTCTGCGGAATCTGCGGAGGAATGAGGCTTTCCTGTCCCTCCCAAGGGTACTGGGTATTCACATACTGCGGTTTGTCGTAGCCCTGTAACTGAATATGTCCCGGAACTTTGATTTCGTCAAAGCTTGTTACATCAAAATCGTTCTTGTAGAAATCGGCAGGTCTATCCACGGGATGTTCGGTATATGCAAACTTCCAAGTGCCGTTCAGGCTCTGACGGAGATTTCCGTCCTTTGTTGTATATGTATGGTCGGAGTGTGCCTTTTCTCTGTTCACTTCAAAAATTTCAGGATTTGCGAGCCATTCAAGTGTAGGTTTCATAAAATTGTCCTCCTTCTTCTCGCAGTCCGTGCTGCAGAAGCTATTTTTCATCTGCTTCTATTCTACCATATTCCGCACATTTTTTCCATAAACACAATCGCCCAAAATATGCACAAAATGATATTTTGTACAAATGCTGCGCCCACAAAATCATAAAAAGAACTATCGTCATCGGACGATAGTTCTTTTTGTTTTTTCCAGATTTTCAGAGTCTATAAACTTTGGAACATTCAGATTATTGTTTGGAAAGCAGTTCACGCTTCATGATGGACAGATCGAACGAATCGATGATGCCGTTTTCCAGCATATCCCCTGCCTGCCAATCGGTCAGCGTTGCATCGGGCACAGCGATCAGCCATTTCTGCAGCATGATCACATCCTCCACGCTGAATCTGCCATCTGCATTCACATCGCCACGGATACGGCCGCTGGGATCGGTATCATCGGGTTCTTCGCTGCCATAATAGCTGATATCGGGTTCCGCCGTTTCTTTGTTGCTGAAATACAGATAATCCACCGCACCCTTGAAGCCCTTGCCAAGTACAGCCGTATCCGTTTCTGCAGCACTCATCACAGCAAGCGGATCGAGGGAAAGGGTCTTGGAAGCCGCCTCTGTACCGCCAATCAGCAATGTTCCCTTGCCGCCGATCATACGGATCGTCACCTTACTCCACTCACCCTTTGTCAGCGGTGCCGATGCAGTGAGTGTTTCCACCGTAGTTCCATCGGTGATCGTCAGTTCTGCCACACCGGCTGCATTGGAGGGCGTGAATGCCATATATGCCTTATCATCGCCGAAACGGAATACTTCCTGCTGTGCAGTGCCGCCCTTCCAGAGTACACCCATACTCAGCTGGAGATCCTTGGAACGCAGCAGTGCATCGTCCACCAGTGCGTAATCCTCATTGCCGTCAAAATTCAGAACACCGTTTGCAGAAGTGCGTTCGGCAGCCCATTCTGCACCCATCTGCCGCAGACTGGTTGCTGCAGAAATTTCCTGACTCCAGACAGCGGACTGATCTGCAAAATCATAGTTCGCCACATAGCCGTCCGTTGTATCATGCCATCCGTAATCATCCAGCCAGCCGAAGCCCACGCCGCTGTTTTTGGTCTGTTCATTGCTGTAGTCACCATCAAGGATGGTACTGCCGGAATAATTCCCCTTGCCATAAACATACGCCATGCCCTTGACCACCGCATTGTCGGAAACGGTAACCGCCTCGGCAAGATATGCCTTCTGCAGGATTTTGGCATTGCCCGATACCGTGCAGGAATTGGTCACAACCGCACCATCACCGATGACCACATTGCCGCTGAGGTTCACACTGCCGAATTTCCAGCCATCGTCATAGATCATACCGCCGCCATCGACAATCGCATGACCGCTGATGACAACATTCTCTGTCGCTGTTACACTATTGGCAACCACCGCACGATCCTCCACACGGACATTTCCGGAGAGATTCGCACTGCCAAGTACCATTGCATTCGGACCGACATACACGGAATCCGCAACCGTTGCACTATCCGCAACCCAGCCGCCGCCGTTCGGGTGAACATGTCCGGCACCCTTTGTATAACCGCCGGACTGCATTGCTTCTGCGCCGGTAATCTTTACTTCATACGGGTATCTTCTGCGTTCATCGCCTGTTTTGTAGGAAGATGCGTTTTCTTTATGGAACGCATTGACCGCATAGGGATCATCCGGCATTGCAGAAACGGTCAGATATGCCGATACTGCGCCATTTGTCGGAACGCTCATGCTTTCGCCGTCACCGAACAGACCGGAATAGCTTTCATTGCCGGCGGCATCCACCGTCACAATGGCAGCCTTCCAACCGGCATTGGCATCGTCGGAAAGTCCTCTGAAATCCACGTTGATCGTGTCCCCTGTGATCTGCAGCGGTACAATATTGATACCCGACTGCATGGGGGCATCCTCCTGCGGGGACTGCATCCAGCCCGTACCATGATCCTCCAGAACAGTATAGAACAAATTCCAGTAGAAGGGTGACTGACCGAGAATCCGGTTGAATTCCGACTGATATGCATCCTGTGCGCCGAAATCAAAGGTTGCCATGCGCTTTGCATAGTGCCCGAATACGGTCTGCGCATCCGTTCCGAACAGACGTGCAATCGTATCAAAAGGATATTCGTTCGGCTGTGCTTCGGAGATGATGCGCTTCACACAGTCCATTCCCAGCCCCGGAAGATTGTCCGGATTATAGGAAAGGTATACAAGGAACGGCCATACCTCATAGTAGTTTCTGCCGTGCGGAAGCGTCAGGCTCATATTGCGCAGATACGGCTCAAATCCGCATGTTTTTGTATTTCCGGTATAATAAGGACTGCCCAGATACATCTCACGGAACCAGTTGGCAAGCGGTTCCCACCATGCACCGGTAATATCCTGATCCACCCATGCCTTCTGCTGCATGGTAACAACATGGCCGAATTCATGCGCTGTGGTCAGATCATCCAGCATCGCATTCGGGCTGATGATCTCAATGCCATAGCCGTCCTCGGCACTCATAAATGCCCAGCCGTCCGGATATTGGTCAAGACCGGTATAGGTCAGATAGACATTTGTCTTGTATTTCTGCTGACTCCTGCCATAGATGTCGATGTTGATGTCCTCCATACCGAGATATTCGCTGTAGCATTTCCAGAGTTTTTCGTAATCTTCCAGATTCCGCTGCAGGAATGCATCATTCACCTGTCCGGTCGTATCATTGTTGCCGTAAAAAATGACAAAGTGTTCGGATTCCACATAATTGGCTGTGGTGCAGTAACCCCACTTGTCACGGATCAGATACTCCTCTTCTGCAGTAACCTGCGCCGGTACTGCCTGCAGCACCGATACTGCCAGCGTCATGGCGGCTGTCAGGGCTGCGATCGTTTTTCTTTTCTTCATAATTTCCCCCTTGTGCGATTTTGACTCTCTCTTTCCTCCAATCTGTTATTTGCACAAATATCATAACAAATTGTATAAAACAATTATACGATATCCATGAATGTTTGTCAATGGAGAATTGTCCCGAAATCGCATCAAATTTTTTCACAAATAGGTAAAATAGTATTGCATTCTGAAATACTTCGTGCTATAATATTACATGTAGGGAATAGTTTTCTAATCGTGAGGTGATCCGATGAAAAAGAAACCGCTGATCGGCATTGTTGCACCGCTGCTTGCACGGGATCATATGCGTGATGCAGTCAGAGGAGCGATACGGCAGGCAGAAGAATGCGGCTGCGATGTCATTGTGCTGTCCCCGCTGATCACATTTACACAAAGCAATGCGCTTCATGCGCAGGCAGAAAAACTGATCTATCAATTCATTCGTGCCGGGGAATTTGACGGTTTTCTCTACCTGAAGGATGAAACACTGATGGATGCGGCGTTGATCGCTGAAATAGAAACGCTGCTTTCCCAATCAGGGCACTACGTCATGCAGGTCGATGAACGGGAACATCCGGTTTTTGACAGTACCCAGTATGATGATTACTATGATTTCCGCAAGGTCGTGGAACATCTGGTGCAGGTGCACGGCTATCGGCGCATCTATTGTCTGACGGGACCTAAGCATTTGTATCAGTCACAGACACGCCTGCGTGCATTTCTGGACGTGATGGAAAAGCATGATCTTGTACATGACGAAAGCACCTATACCTATGGCACATTTTGGACAGATGCGGCACAGCAGTATGCAAAACGTCTGATCTCCGGCGAACTGCCCATGCCGGAGGCAGTGGTCTGCGGGAACGATATCATGGCATATGCCCTGATCGGATGTTTACAGAAATCCGGCATCCGTGTACCGGAGGATGTGGCTGTGACCGGATATGACGGTTTCCGCACATCGTTTGCTTCGGACATCACATTGACAACCTATCTGCGGGATCATTTCCAGCTAGGGGCAGACGCCATGCGGCGGCTGTACCGGAATATTACCGGTTTGCTGGTCCGGAAAGTCAAACGGCAGAACGACGGATTTCTCATTGGTTCTTCCTGCGGCTGCCGGATGGTTCCAACGGAAAAATCCGCTGTGTATGCTTCTGCGGAACGCCCGAAGGAATGGATCGACCTGACGTTTTCTGACGATATGGGCATCGACCTTGCACAGTCACAGAATCAGAAAGAACTCCTGATCCGGGCGCTCTACCATGCGTACCTGCTTTACGACGTGGAACGGGCGGGCATCTTTCTGACGGAGGATTTCCGTGCATCCGCACCGGAAGATTCCACACTCCGGCTTATGGCGTCCTACACGAAAAAGAACGGTCCACAGCTTAACGAGGGTCCGGAATTCCCGCCTTCCATGCTGCATCGGTATTTTTTGACTGACGATACCGCTTCCAGGGTGGTATTCCTTTCCCCCCTGCATCTTCATGCGCAGTATCTGGGATTGATCTCAGTCGCCTTCGGCAGGGAGACCTGCCTGTATGACCGCTACTATCCCCGTTTTGTCAGCACACTGGAAACGGCAATGATCCATCTGGACAACTCGATTTCCCATCGGGAAAAGCCTTCCAAAAATGAAAATTCTGTCCGGATCCGGCAGCGTGACAGTATCCGGGATAAACTCTGCCTGCTGCGGGAAAACATGAAGGATCATCCCGAAGCACACTGGACAATTGAAGAAATGTGCAGGCTGACACAGATCAGCAAGAGTACCTTGCAAAAAAATTACAAAACATTTTTCGGCGTCAGCATCTTTGAAGACCTCATCCTGCTGCGGATTGCCAAAGCGCAGCGTCTTCTGACGGAAACAGATCTGCCATTGCTGGAGATCTCAGAACAGTGCGGCTATTCCTCTGACAATTACTTTATGAAGCAATTTCGCAAAATAATGGGAATGACGCCGACGGAATACCGCTGGAAACAGCAGGGAGATCCGAAAAGCCGGAACATGAAACCACAAGCATAACGGAAATCCTGCGTCCGTTCCGGCGCAGCTTTTCCGCTATTCATACGCCTATCGCAACGTCACATTCAGAAAGGAACTGATACCATGAAAAAACAACGACTGACGGCACTGTTGACCAGTATTTTCATTGCTGCACAGACATGTGCCCTGCAGGCATCCGCATTACAATCCAATACGCCGGAGATGCAGTCCGCAAGAAGCAGCACCGCCCATCTGGAACAGGGACAGCTGCACACCCAGGCGCTGCTTTCCGGAGAAATTTCTGAAGCAGCAAGAAATGCGGATCTGCCGGCATCCTATGATCTGCGCAAAGAAGGACTTGTCACCTCTGTCAAGGATCAGTACAGTTACGGCACATGCTGGGCATTTGCAGCAATGGCTTCGCTGGAAAGCACCATGGTTGCAGAGGATCCGAATGTAGACCTGTCCGAATGGATCCTCGCTTATACGATGTACTGTGAAGAATTCGGTTTTCCGAGAACCTCCGATACAGAGAGTCTTTTCGATGAGGGCGGTATCTACGCCAATACTGCTGCAATGCTGATGAGCGGTGTAGGCAGTGTACAGGAAGAATATCAGAATTACTGGTACGGAAATGAGGATATTGAGGGATGCGGCTATACGGCAGATGAATGGCGCAGCGCCCGCTGCTGTCAGGCAACGGACTGCATCACGCTCCCCTACTGGCAGTATAATGATAATTTTGAAGAACAAAAGCAGGCAGTCAAAAACGCCATCTATGAAGGGCATGCGCTGTCCATGAGCTATATGCATGATGATGCTTATTTCAACGAATCCAACAACAGCTATTGCTATCTCTACAATTTCGATGATGATGAAGCTGCAGGACGCCCCAAGGTCGGTGAATCCTATGCGCATGCGATCACAGTGGTCGGATGGGATGACAACTATCCGGCAGAGAATTTCATCAACACCCCCGACTCGGACGGTGCATGGCTCTGCCGCAACAGCTGGGGTACAAGCTGGGGCGATTACGGCTATTTCTGGATATCCTATGCGGACGAAAGCGTCTGGGATATTTTCTACCTGAACAGCGGCTCCGTGAGCGAATATCAGAACATCGAACAGTATGATGAATACGGTTTCTGGAATTCTCTCATGTTAGGTGACAGCGCATATGGAAACGAATCCATCTATGCAGCAAATGTATTTACCGCAAAGGAAGACTGCTATGTGACCGCAGCTATGCTGTGTACAACAATGACGGATGAGGATTACGAGATCATCGTTTACAGCGATCTGGCAAATCCCGACGACCCCAGCTCCGGAACACCTTCCGCAGTCACCTCCGGTCATCTGTCCGAAATCGGCTATCATACAGTGGATCTTTCCGAACCCGTATTCGTGGCAGCGGGCGATTCCTATGCAGTCACAGTAAAATACAGTGGTGCGGAAGGCTATCATCTGGCATGCGAAGGCGCCTACCGTTCTGTAACCCAATATGATGATGGTTCGGAAGAAGTATATCAGGGCGATCTTTTTGATCTGATCAACAATTCCAGAATGCCCGGACAGAGCTTCTGCAGTCTGGACGGAAATCAGTGGGAAGATATGTACAAAGTCGGCTATACCAATAATGAAGAATTTTATGAACTGACACAGGATGATATTGACTGGTATCTGAATGAAATGGGAAAATATCCTGTCAGCTTCTCATATGTGGATGTCAATACCAACATCTGCCTGAAGGCATTTACACAGCCTGCGGATAAGATCCTCTTCTCCCACCCGGACGGACAGCTCCTCCCCGGAACTGAGATCACACTTTCCTCCCGGATCGGCGGTGAGATCCGTTACTGCATAAACGGCGGAGCGGAAATGGCATACACAGAACCGATCCCCTTCACCGGTGAAGAAATGACCATCAGCGCTTATACGACCGCCGGTGCATCGGGAAGGTCCGAAGCGCATTATACTGCAAAAAAACCGGAATTGTCCAGCCTACTTTTCATTGAACCAATTGATGAATGGGAATTCTCGGCATACCTCATTGATGATAATGGCATCTATGTATATCCCACCGAGATCGCAACAGAAACAATGACCCTCCTCCCCATCGGCCGGGGTACGATCTGGGTAAACGGAGAAATCGTAGAATCCGGTGATACGCTGACCGTTGCTACAGGCAACGAGGATGTCACTGACATCACGCTGCGTGTGGAAGAGGACGGGGTAACAGAAGAATATATCGTCCGTTTCAAAGACCTCAGAGAGCTGGCCTATGGTGATGTCAATGAAGATGGTGCCTGCGATGCAGTCGATGCTGCAGAGGTTCTGGTTTATGCTGCCGCTGTCGGTTCCGGTGAAACCCCCGAGCTGCCGGATCCTTACTGGCTCGATCGTGCAGACATCAATTACGACGGCTCGGCTGATTCCATCGACGCCGCTGAAATGCTCTACATTGCAGCAATGGAAGGCTCCGGTGAAGCAGTAGGCTGATCGCCATAAAGCGGCACAGCCGCAAGAATGTCACAATTCCATGGAGGGTGCCATGTTCACAAATGTTGCCTATCTGCACAATTCACTTTCCGATATTGCCGATGAAAGCCGCTCCCTCATCGTAACCAGCTGCGGCTATTACCGGATTCACAGCCGGCCGACGGTTTCCACAGAACGTCCGCACGGCAGACGGGACTACCAGCTCCTGTATATCGCCAAGGGCAAGGGATATTTCTATTTCGATGGCCCCGACGGCATGGAAACCGTCATCACTGAGGGCAACATGATCCTCTTCCGTCCCGGCGAGCAGCAGTTCTATTATTACCATGCGTCCGACAAGACCGAGGTGTACTGGGTACATTTTACAGGACGCATGGTGGAGGGCATTCTCGAAAACTATGCCCTTTCAAAGGATAACACGATCTTCTATACGGGCACCTCACCGGACTATGCATGGCTGTACCGCCAGATGATACAGGAGCTGCAGCTGTGCCGTCCGAATTATGAAGAACTGCTCACGCTGAATCTGCGGCACATCTTTATCCAGATCAACCGCTACATCAAAGAAGGTCGCCAAAAGAGCAGCGATGTGCAGAATGAGATCGAACGTGCTGCGCATTATTTCAACGAGCATTACAGCGAACCGATCAATATTGACGACTACGCTGCCTCACGGCACATGAGCACCTGCTGGTTTATCCGCAGCTTCCGGCAGATCATCAAGGTCACGCCGATGCAGTACATTCTCTCCCTGCGCATGGCAAATGCCCAGAGCCTGCTGGAATCCACAGAATACAATATCTCCGAAATTGCCGAAGCCGTGGGATATGACAACCCCCTCTATTTCAGCAGGCTGTTTCACAAGCATATCGGTGTTTCGCCGTCGGAGTACCGCAGGCAGCGATATGCGGATGGCAACCATTAGGGTAATTGCAAGAACACAGAAACGGAACGTCCCGGCGGCGTTCCGTTTCTTCTTGCATTATGCGGCAGAATCTGGTATAATAGAAACAAAGGACGGTGATAAGATGAAGCCCAAAAAGAAAAAAGCCCTGTTTTTCACAGGACTCATTGCCATGCTGCTTGGTCTGAGCGTACTTGGCGTGTTCGGCTGGAAACGTATCAGCCGTGAGATAGAAAAGTACAGGCTTCTGAAGGAATGCGTGGTATTCGAGATCCCGGCTCTGGAGATCAAGGCACCGGTCATGGACGGTACGGAACATGCGGTTCTCTCCAAAGCGGCAGGGCATTTCCCCGGTACCGGTGCGGTCGGTTCGGGCAATTACTGCATTGCAGGGCATAACAGCACGATCTATGCGGAAATTTTCAACGAGATGAAACATATCGAACTGGGAATGGAGATGTACCTGATCGACAATGACGAAAACCGAACGAAATACACCTACATTGTGACGAAAAATTTCATCGTCGAGCCAAATGAAACATGGGTGCTGAAAGATTTCGGAGATGACCGCATCACCATTGTAACCTGCACCGATGACGGAACGCAGCGGCAGATCGTCGTGGGTGTGCTGAAAACAGCGTCCGAAAACTGAATACCGTATGGCAGTAAATCGCCCCCGGAATCTTCACTCCGGGGGCATTTCTATTTAGCGTCCTTCGATCTGTGCAAGTACCTGTGCAAGCACCTCGAAATATTCCGCAAAGGTCTTTTTGCAGCAGGAGGGATTCAGGATGCGCACACCCTGTGTCCGCAGCCCGGTCAGTGCAAATGCCATTGCGACCCGATGGTCGTCAAAGGTTTCGATCTCACATCCGGCAGGAATTCCGGGATGGATCGTCACAGCATGCGCCTGCGCTTCTGTCCGGATGCCGAGTGCGGAAAGATTGCTGACGATGGCGTGGATCCGGTCGCATTCCTGCAGACGGATATGCCCGATGCCCGTGATGGTGATCGGCGCATCTGCAAACGGCGCAATCGCTGCAAGCGTCAGTGCCTGATCGGAGAAAGCGGACATGTCCACGGTAAAGCCGCCATGCAGTCTGCCGTCCTTCGGTCCTGTTACGGTGATGCGTTCCTCCCCTGTCACCGTGCAGCCCATGGCTGCAAGCACCTGCAAAAATGCTGTATCTCCCTGCAGCATGCGGCTGCGGACGTCTTTGACGGTCACGCTGACGCCAAGCACTGCAGCCAGTGCATAAAAGTAAGCTGCTGCCGACATATCCGGTTCGATCGTCTGTTCCACCGCATGATAGCGATCCGTTCCGGAGAAGCAGTAGGTTACCTGCCCGTCCGTTTCCTGCTTCTCGACTGTTACGCCGAAGCTGCGCATCATTTCAGCAGTCAGATCCACATAGCTCAGACCATGGCTGCCAACAACACGGATCTGTGCCCGTTTGCCGAGCGTTCCGACTGCAATCAGCAGTGCGCTGAGGAACTGGGAGCTTTTCTCGATATTGACAGTAAAGCAGTCCGGGATCGGTACTCTGCCCTTTGCACCGATGATGTGCAAGGGGAAATGTCCTTCCTCCTCCAGACATTCCACCGCTGCCCCCGCACTGCGCAAAGCATCAATGAGCGGCTGCATGGGGCGTTTTTTCATCTGATCGGAAGAATTGACCGTATATTCGCCTTCGGAAAAGGCAAGCATCGCCACCAGAAATCTGGCAGCTGTTCCGGCGCTGCCCACATAGATCGCGGCGCTGCGGTTCGGGATCTCGCCGCCAAAGCCGGTGATGGTGATCTCACTGCCAAGTCCCCCGTCGCTGCGTTCACTGACGGGAAAACCCAGCGTTTTCAGGCAGGACAGAAAGTGGCTTGCATCATCGCTGGTCAGGCACCCCCTGAGTACGCTGGTGCCGTTTGCCATGGCTGCCAGCAGGAGTGCCCGATTCGTAATGGATTTTGACCCGGGGACGATGGCTTCTGCTGTTGTTCTGCAGATCTGCTGCGGCGGTGTGACATTGTAAATTTCGCTGTTCATAAATGACCTCCCGATACCGGACTTTCGTTTCACTATTTCTATTTTACCACAATCCACAGCATTTTTCAATAGCTTTCTGCAACATCCTCACGCAAGTCCCCGTTTCCGGTAGGCAATGAAAAACAGCATCGCTGTCAAAAGGAAATTCACGGCAATGACAAGGATCGTTTTCGCTTCGACCTGTGCGGTTCCGATCCCATGGATCAGCCGATGGATCTGCTGAGAATAGAACAGGCGGGCGATCGTTTCGATGCGTGCATTAAACATCGAAAGCATCGGCAGGAAGGATAATACCATCATCACCGGCACGGTCACGGAGGTCGCAGCCATCTGGCTGCGGCTGCAGATACCGATCACGGCACCGACAAGGCACGACAGCAGAATGCCGAGCGCCATCACCAAGAGGAATGCGGCAAATTCCGCACCACGGTATTCTCCGCAGACTGCGAACACCACAGCCCCCAGCATGCATGCAATCCAGAGATAGCTTCCCACACCCAGCAGATACTGCATCGGGCTGACCCCTGCCATCAGAAGTGCCCGCAGCGTCCCCTTTTCCTTTTCCTCGGCAAGCACAGCGGACATGCTGGTCAGCGGCGCCATACCCACAAACATCACCGCAAAGAGCTTGGGAAAGAAATGCGGCGGCATATTTTCGATTCTGACCGTCTGTTCCATGATGACCGCCAGCAGCGGAAACATCACAAACTGGATCAGGATCGTTTTGTTTTTCAGCGTATCCATGATCTGTTTCAGAAAGATCGCAGCAATATTTCTCATGTCGAAAGCTCCTTTCCTGTCAGCTCCATGAAAACCGTTTCAAGATCCGGTTCCGTGGTATGGATCGTTTCAGCCAGTCCGTTTCTGAGCAGCTCACACAGCAGCTCCGCCGCATCCTTATGATGCGGCAGGGTTCTGTCCGTGCCGTCCGTCAGATGTACCAGCAGCTGTTTCTGATGATGGTAGCGCAGGCAGATCTCCTGCGGAGCGCCGTATTCGATGATCCTGCCGTCGTGGAGCAGCGCCACATGATCGCAGAGTGCTTGCGCTTCCGACATATTGTGGGTGGTCAGGAAAATGGTCCTCCCCTTTTCCTTTTCTGCCACGATCATCCGGCGGATCGCATCGGCGGCAGCAGGATCCAGTCCGCTTGTCGGCTCATCAAGGAAGAGAATGGACGGCTCGGAAAGAAAAGCTCTAGCCAGCCGCAGGCGATTCTGCATTCCCTTGGACAGATGCACAGCAGCGGTTTTTTCCGCATCTGCAAGCCCCACCTTGGCAAGTGCTTCACGGATGGCAGTGTTTTTCACGCCATGGAGCTTTGCAAAAATCCGAAGATTGTCATAGCAGCTCAGCCGTTCATACACGCCGAAATCATCCATCATAATCCCAAAGCTTCCGTCCCCGTCCTCACCCTTTTCACAGGAACCGGTATCGGGGGCAAGCTGTCCTGTCAGAATCCGGATGAGCGTTGTCTTGCCGGCGCCCGATGGTCCCAGCAACCCGAAGATCTCCCCTTTTCCGATCGTCAGCGTGATGCCGTCAAGCACCTTCTTTTCTCCAAATGATTTGGAAATGCCGTTTGCGGTAATGCTGCGTTCCATTACGGTTCCTCCTTCAGCTTCTGCAGGGCATCGGCAAGTTTTTTGTTTTCCATTCGCTCATGCAGTACCGAAATCCCCGTGCTGATACCACAGCTGACCGCAAAACAAAGCAGGAACATCACCCATGCTGTCAGATCGGATGCCGGGAACCAGCCGCACACGAAAATAAATCCCAGAATCACGGCAAATGCGCTTGCAAACAGAAGCACGATGCGCAGAGAAAGCGGCATGCGGCGGATCAGCGTATCCGTCAGGAAGAGCCAGCGCAGTCCGATAATGCAGGTGATCGCCCCCAGAAATTCAAGCATTGTCCCCGTGCTGAGTCCTGCGTTTCCAAGGCGGAAGATCGAAGAATAATCCTGTGCGGATTCTCCGAACAGCAGGCAGAAACCGATCAGAAGCGCAATCGTCACGCCAAAGATCATAAACACCTGTGACAGGTAATCAAATATTGTCATTTTCTTTTCCATCTTACTTCACTCCCAGTCTGTGCTTGAGCTCATCGGCGTACTGTCTGGATACAATGAGCTGTTCGTTGTTTTCCAATGTAATACGGATCCTGCGGTTCAGCTCCGCTTTGAGCGAACGGATATAGCGCAGATTCACAAGGCAGGATTTGCTTGCCCGCAAAAAGCCGCTGCGGCAAAGCTGTTCTTCGATCTCATAGAGCCGCAGTTTCGATTCGAAGCATTCCTTTTCGGTATACACAAAGGTTTTCCGATCCACGGACTCAACATAGACAATGCCTGCCACATCAAGGATGAATGCTTCCTCATCCCGCATCACCGTCATCTGCTGATCAAGCATCCGCAGTGTGGCAATGATTTTTTCGATTTCGGGCGTCAGGCTTCCGCAGGATATCGTGATCTGCGTATCCGTGACCTGACTGTCGATCTCTATTGCAATTTTCATACGATCACCTCTCTGCAATCTATCCTAGCACAAAGCGGCAGATTTTGCAAGCACTTTTGCACAAGCTGCCAGATCAGGCGACTGACCTGCAGGTCTGCAGTGTTATCTTTCCAATAAAAAAGGAGCTTCCGTTTCAGAAAGCTCCCGCATACGCAAAAAGCACCCTGTCCGCGTCCGGACAAAGTGCCTCTCCCACATCCTTCCATTTTAATTGTTACGAACAGGTTGTTGTTTCTGCTCAAAATTTGCATTATGTTTGAACGTCCTCGATTTCAACTTCCGTCATGCCAATTATATTATAACAGGATTCTGCTGCAGTTACAATGCATTTTTCAACCATAAATGTGGCATATCTGACCATCCTTATAATGAAAGGGAATATTTTTCACGCTCCGGGAAATCCTAAGCGCAGAGTTGATATCGCTGTATCTCTATATTTTTGTAACAAGGAGAAGTGATCATGAATCTGAATCAAACGATGCATGCAGAATCCAATGAGGATATCCGGGAACTGGCAGATATCCGATGAAACTGCTTACCCTCAACACCCACAGTCATGTGGAGGAAGAATATAGAGAAAAGCTGGAAGCATTCGTGCAGGCGGTATCGGAGGAAGAGCCCGATGTGATCGCACTGCAGGAAGTGAACCAGACCATTCCAGATACGCCCGTCAAAGCGGCACAGGGGTACATCCCCTGTGCACAGGGCATTACCATCCGGCAGGATAACCATG
>JAZPZJ010000061.1:0-2114 GCA_045544635.1 Oscillospiraceae bacterium | reverse complement strand
TGACGATGGCACAGCTCTCCCCTGCTGCAATGCGGTCGGCGATATGTACGGCAACAGTATTGCCGCTGTGGTCGTGGTAGCTGACGAGGGGTGTTTTCAGCTCAAAATGGGTCAGGAGCTTACGGGTCACACGGGTATCCTCGGCGGCAATGAAATCGACTTCTTCAAGGATCCGGAGCTGACGGAGGGTGATGTCCTCCAGATTGCCGATGGGGGTACCGGTCACATACAAAATTCCACTCATGTTGCTGCCTCCTGTTCTGCCTGAGCACGGTTCACATACAGCGATTCTGCTTCGGGGGTCAGTACGCCGTTTTCATACATAATAAAGGGCTTTTCCATTTGCAGGAAGGGCTTTGCCCCCTTCTTTCCCTCCAGCAGGAAGAGCCACGGCATATCCTTCGCTGTTTTCTGGACAAATTGCAGGCGTTTGGGTTCCAGTCCTGCACCACGCATGGCACAGATATAGTCCGGCAGGCGTTCCGGTCTGCCGCAGACACAAAGCCTGCCGCCGAATTTCAAAAGCTTTGCGGCGGATGCACAGACATCCTCCGGTGCACAGTGCACGCCGTGCCTTGCGATCCGCTGGGCTTCCAGTCCGCATTCATAGCCGCTGCCGCAGGGCTGGTAGGGGGGATTGCAGATGACAAGATCAGTCTGTCCGATGGGGGCATCCTCCCAAAGCTCTTTGAGGTCAGCAAGGACGGGGGTGATGCCGGAAACGCCGCTTTCCGCAATGCCGGCTTTTGTCTGCTCGATCGCCTGCGGCTGGATGTCGAGGGCGTGGATGTGCTTCGGGGGGCGGTATTTCTGCATGAGCAGGGGGATGATACCGCAGCCCGTACCGAATTCACAGACAAGATCCTTGGCACGGTAGCGAGAAAAACGGGTCAGGAGGAAGGCATCCGTACCAAAACGATGCTCCTCGGATGTATGAACGATGATGCCGCCGCCGATGGGTTCAGCTTTTGTGGGGATGGACACGGGGATTCCTCCTTTGGAAAGTAGTATCCTTATTATAGCATGAAATCCGAAAGCTTGTCAACATCTGCAATCCATTCCCGACACACTGCAAAGTATTCCGAATCTATTGCAATTGCAAATTGCTTGTGCTATGATAGAATTGTCATGACAAACCAAACAGAATGAAGGTGGTAAACAATGAAGATCAAACTCAATGTATCCGAGGAACGCTATGCGGAGCTGGAGGCATTTCTCACATCGCACGGCTTCACGATCAGTGATGATGCGGAATTTCTCTTGCAGGAGCGTGAACGTGGGATCTCCTTCCTCAATGCAAAGCGGGGGGATCTGCTCTGCCGCATCCGGACGGAAGAGATCGTTTGTATTGAAAGCTACGGAAAATCGGTGATTCTCCGCACGATGGACGGGGAATACAACATATCCGAACGGCTCAAGGAGCTGGAACAGATGCTGGATGGCAGCAAATTCATGCGAATCAGCAATTCGGTCATTATTGCGAAAAACTGTGTTGCAAAGATCAAGCCGACATTCAGCACGAAATTCATTCTCACAATGAAAAACGGCACGCAGGTTGATGTCACACGGAGCTATTACTACAGATTCCGTGAGGCGTATGGTATTTAAGGAGGTTTATTTATGGCAGTCATTGGTGTATTTTTGGTACTTTTCATTGGTACGGTTTTCTTTGTTGGTATCGGCACACTCATTTACTATTTCATCTACAAGCACATCATCAACCAACGCCTTGCAAAAGGCATCACGGACAAAAAGGGATTGCTTTCCCCGATCTGGCTGGCAGTCATCCTGCTGGGCATTTCCCTGCTTTGTAATCTCCTGCTCACCGCAGCATTTTCACTGCTTGTATTCAATACAGAAACCTCCTCCGGAGTTGTGGAGGAAGAGTACGGCTATATTTCGGAAAGTGTGATGTATGAAGAGATGCCGTAGCTGACGGTCATTGACGAAAAGAGAACCAGCCCATTTTGAGGGCTGGTTTTGTTTTGGTATATTGAGAGATTATTCCCACTCAATCGTTCCCACCGGCTTGGGAGTCAAGTCATACAGGACTCTGTTGATGCCCTCTACCTCTGCGGTGATGCGGTTGGTGATCTTGTGGAGGAGTGCATAGG
>JAZPZJ010000060.1:0-22024 GCA_045544635.1 Oscillospiraceae bacterium | reverse complement strand
CTACAACCACTACCACAACAACAACTACAACCACTACCACAACAACAACTACAACCACAACTACAACTACAACCACAACTACAACCACAACTACAACCACCACAACAACTACTACACCCGAAACCACCACAACGACCACGACCACCACACCGGAAACGACGACCACGACCACACCTTCCACAGAGACAGAAACCAACACTGTGGTACTGACCGATGTGAAGTACGGCGAATCCTATGATCTGACAGATTATGCTTACCAGAACATCACCAAGATCACCCTCCAGCTGAATGGCGAGGTAGGTCATGGCTTCGGCGGCTGCGTGGTACTGGGCAGCTGGGCATCCCAGAATTCCTATGACAGAACAAATCTGACAGCGGACAACACCATTGAGATCACCGTGACCAATCCGCAGGATCGAATGACCATCTTCAATTACTGGGGCAGCATGGCACTGGAATCTGTGACACTGCATTTTGAATAACACATCTCTCTTTTATACAGAAACGACCCCCGGAGGTTCATACTCCGGGGGTCGTTTTTGTATGATTGCTTTTTAATCGGGGATTATATCCATTCGCAATATCCGTTTTGCATTCCCCGCAAAAATCATCCGCTGTTCCGCTTCAGAAAGCCCCAGCCCTTTGAGTTTTGCGATGGTGTTTGCAGTGTTATCCCACGGGCAGTCGCTCGCCAGCAGGATTCTGTCCGCACCGTGCTTGCGGATGATCCGCAGCACCTGTGCATCCGTCATGCCCTTTGCGCACAGGGAAGTATCCAGATAGAGATTCGGGAATCTGCCGCAGAGGACTTCCTCCACCTCGTCCCAGCGCTCATTGCCGCCCATATGCGCCAGAATCATGGTGGTCTCCGGTACTGCCGCCAGTACCTTTGCGGCGCCTTCGGGGGTACAGTGGACAAGATCGGGGCTGAGGGGATCGAATCCGGCGTGGAATACGACCGGCAGCCCCAGTTCGCCGCATTTGCGGTAGATCGGGAGCATGCGCTCCTCTTCGATCCGGAAATTCTGATAATCCGGATGCAGCTTGATGCCGTAAAGCCCCAGCGCCTTGATGCGCTCGAGTTCCTCCATCACATCCTCACCATCCGGATGCACGGAACCGAAGGGGAAGATATGCGGCGCTTTGATGGATGCCGCCCAGTTGTTGCAGACCAGATGCTGTGAAGGCTTGGTGGCGATGCTCAGAACTGCCATTCCATCCACGCCCCACTCCCGCATCACACGTTCCGTGTCGGCAAGGGTACCATTTGTTTCAGGGGTCTCGCCGCAGGTTGCGGCAAGGCTTGCAACTGTGCGCTCTGCGATCTTGTCCGCAAAGGCGTGCACATGAAAATCTATGTATTGCATGGGATCCTCCTTTAGCTCCAGAACACGATCAATTCCTCGAGGATCTCATGGAGCATCGGGAACTGGCTGGGCAGGGTGGTGAAGGCAAGTCCTTCCATCGAGATATTCAGCATCAGCAGCCACATCATCGCAAATGTGCTCAGGGTAGCACCAATGGAGAGCGTGTAGGTGTAACGTCCGGGACGTGCGGTGCAAAGCATCGTAATGATGCTGCCGAAGATCAGCAGGGACACAAAATCCAGCATATACCGGATGGAAACGCCGGCAAGGCACAGATCCATCCATGCGATCACGATCGCCAGCGCAAAGCAGCAGCCGAGGAATCCCTTGGTCTGCAGACGAGTTGCCGTACCGCCGAGCATTCTGCGTGCACGCAGCGCCTTCGGAAGCAGAAGCATGCCGAGCAGGATCATCGGGAACATCAGAATGCCCATGCACTTTTCCTGATAATTGTACATCTGGTAGTTATCGAGCACATGGTAGCTGAAGGTGAAGAACGGGAACACATGCTTGATCGCCGGGAATTGCAGGAAATAGTGATAAAACGACGCCGGCAGCGCAGAAAGGCGCAGGTGGTTTGCATTGATGTTGCTGATCGTGAGCTGGTAGCGGGCACCGAACTCCGTGAAGCTGTCGAAGCGGATGTAATTGTAGTACATCAGCCCCGCTGCCCCGATAACAACCGGAATGAGGAAGCTTGCTGCCTGTGTGAGGCGGTATTTCAGCGGCTGCTCCTTGTTCAGCAGTACACCGAGGAACACCGGTGCAAGGATGAGCGCACCGAGTGCCATACTCGGTCGGGACGCTACGCAAAGCACGCAGGCAACACCGCATATTGCAAAGAATGTGAAACGCACAGCCTTTTTCTCACTCAGGCACGCCTGAAAGCCCATCCAGAGCGCCAGGAACAGGAAGCAGAGTCCGGACGCCACCACGACATTGTAGATATTCGGGAACTGCACACAGTAATACACACCGCACAGCGCCGTTGCCGTCGGCAGGCTCAAAAGCAGCAGCAGGAGATTCGGCTTTGCGGCAAAATGCCGCACCATCGCCAGAATCGCCATGCACAGAAAGACGATCGCAAGCGAAGAGTAGAAGAGGCAGGCATGGTAGGGCGTGGGCAGATCACCGGCGATCCAGTAAACGGGGTAATAGAACGTCAGCACCGGCGTAATGCCGAAATAGCAGTAGAACTTGCCGTCGTAATATGCACGGTCCCATGCATATTTGAAACCGGATGCCTCACGGACATTGCGGTCATAAACCTGATCACCGAGTGTTTCGAGATTCGGGTCGTACGGCACATTGAGCCAGGGATGTCCGCTTTCCCATGCGTCAAGGGTCTGTGCATAGGGATCGGCGTACTCTGCAATGAAGTTCTCGGGGTACTGGATGAGCGACTGTTTCGGGATCAGGAACAGCAGCGACGAGAACAAGCACAGGGCGATCACTAGCAGCACCGCACGGCGGTGGTTGAGATTATCGTAATCAAAGACAATGTATGCAAGGCGCAGCTCCTTGATCAGGAGCACAAGTCCGATCAGGAAAAACAGCAGGAAATAGCGCAGCGCTGAAAATGCAAACGGAATCGCCGCCGAAGCGGTAACGGAATGCAGCTTCACCGGTCCCATCATCTCCGAAAAGCTCAGCTGCAGAGAGTGCAGATCGCCATGGGGTCTGATGGCGAAGCTGAGATCTTCGCCGTAGGTGCTGGTCAGCTTGGCGCCGACCATATGATAGGCGGTCGAGAAATTTTCATCCATGATGGACACACAGACCTTGAACGGGCGCTGTTTTTCGTCCTGCTCAAGCTCCAGTGAAACGGCATTGATCCATCCGGGGAGGTCAGCGATGCGGATATCGGCATTCTCCTTGATGACGAGCATGCCGTCGGAATAGCCGACGCCGGTTTCATTTTCAGTTTCCATGAAATCTGCGGAAATGTACATCGTGCGGTCGTCGAGCGTGAAGCTCTTGCCGTTGAACACCGCAATCTCAAGCACAAACAGCACTGCACTGAGGATCGCAAGGGATCTGCCGAATCTGCACCAGCGTTCGTTCCGGCACCAGACCTTCAGAATTCCCGCCCCCTGCACACAGACGGAGAACAGGATCGCCACAGAAGACGGCAGCGCATCATCAAAGCCTGCCAGACAGGTATGCTGCAGCACGATCAGCAGCACAAACAACAGGCAGAGCGCTGCGGCGGCGGCAATGGAAAAGAGCAGCGATTGTTTTTTCTTTGCCGCTTTGACTTCCGCTTCCTCTGCAGAGCGGTTAAACAGGATGATGTTGACGGCAACCGCAGCTGCCGCAACCAGCACAACGAGAATAAATGGGGTAAGCATGTTCAATCTCCTTCACATGATCCATGGCATTTGCCAATATTTTTCCAGTATCTATTATAGCACGGATCGGCGCTGAATGCAAGGGGAAAAACGACGGAATTTCCCAAAAAGAAGCACCGTCCGCCGGACGGTGCTTCATAATCGTATTTTCTTACTTGTTGTAGCAGGCAAACGCTTCCTCGACCTGCTTTTCGTCCTTCACCTTTGTGAATGCGCTCACTGCGAGACAGAGCACGATTGAGAACAGCATGCAGAATGCGCCGGCATTCAGCGGAGATGTGATGGTCACCGGGATCGGCAGGCTGTTGGCTGCCTTTGTAAGCTCCGGGAACCATCCCATGCAGAACAGGCAGGTATGTGCCAGCGTGAAGCCCACCGCAAAGATGAAGCATGCCCAGACTGCAGCCGGGGTGATCTTCTTCTTGAACAGGCCCAGCATGAACGGTGCGAGGAACGAACCGGACAGCGCACCCCAGGAAATGGACATCAGTGTGGTGATGTAGGCATTCTTGTTTGCTGCCATGATAACGGAGATCAGCAGGAACACCGCAATAAAGATCCGCATGATGAGTACCTGCTTCTTCTCGTCCATGCCCTTCTTCATTGCCGGCTTGATCAGGTCAAGCGTCAGGGTGGAGCTGGAGGTCAGCACCAGGGAGGACAGGGTGGACATGGAAGCAGAGAGTACCAGTACCACAACCAGTGCGATCAGGAATTCCGGCAGAGCGGATTCCAGCATCGCCGGAACGATCGCATCATATTCAAGCTTGCCATTGACCACATTGATCAGGGTCTTGGAGGTATCCGCTGCGTCAGTGGTGGCAAAGAGTCTGCCGAAACCGCCGAGGAAGTAGCAGCCGCCGGATACGATCAGTGCGAAAATGGTGGAAATCACCGTGCCGCGCTTGATGGCATTGTCATCGGAGATGGAGTAGAACTTCTGGATCATCTGCGGCAGACCCCATGTACCCAGAGAGGTCAGGATCACAACGCCCAGAAGGTCAGCCGGATACGGACCGAATACGGTGTTGAGTGTGCCGGTATTGCCGCTGTCATCGGGGATCAGCGCCAGATTGTCCATTGCAGTGCCGAAGCCGCCCTGTACATTTACAACGCATACAACAACGGCAACAATGCCCACAAGCATGATGATACCCTGGATGAAGTCATTGAGTGCTGTCGCATGGAAGCCGCCCGCAATAACATAGATTGCCGTGAAGACTGCCATGATAATGATGCAGTAGATATACGGAATGCCGAGAGAGGATTCGAACAGACGGGAAAGTCCGTTGTAAACGGACGCTGTATACGGGATCAGGAAGATGAACACGATCAGGGAAGCGGCGATCTTCAGCGCCTTGCTGTTGTAACGCTTCTCAAAGAATTCCGGCATGGTCGAGCAGTCGAGATGCTTTGTCATGGTTCTGGTGCGTCTGCCGAGAACGAGCCACGCCAGCAGCGAGCCGATGAGGGCATTGCCCAGACCGATCCATGTTGCGGAGATACCGTACTTCCAGCCGAACTGACCGGCATAGCCGATGAATACCACGGCGGAAAAATACGAGGTGCCGAATGCGAATGCCGAGAACCACGGACCGATGCTTCTGCCGCCGAGCACGAAGTCGCTGACATTCTTAGTTTTTTTGTTGCAGTAGAATCCGATTCCCACCATCAGCAGCAGGTATCCGATCAATATGATCCACTTGATCATGTTGCTAGCCTTCTTTCTTGTTACTTTTACGCTTTTAAGCTTTTATGCATTAAAACGAATTTACTTTATTATTATAACGGATAAAATGTTGTTTGTCAAGGGGGAAAATGCTTTTTTCTGGAAAAATGACGAAGCTCCCCGTTTCGGGGAGCTTTTCACACAAAATGATACCTATACTTCCAACCAGGAATCGCAGTACGGGCACTGTTCCACCTTACCAACCTCGAGGCAGAGGGAGGCACCGCAGTTCGGGCAGTTGACCGCTTCATATTCCGGTGCGGTCTGCACTGCGGACGCAGGCGCCGGTGCCGGCGAAGGCGGCGGTGCGGGCTTTGTCATGCTATGCGGACGGAAATGGGGCGCAGGTCCGTGTATCAGCGTCCAGCCGGTCAGCAGTCCCCAGCTTGTAAGCTTCCGGAATTCCTGCACGACGGTTTCCTCCGCTACCGCATGCGCTCTGGCAAGCTGCATAGCATAGACGATGCGTCCGGCGTTGCCGCTGAAATAATTGCTGAAACGGTAGGCACGCCCGATGACATTGCGGATCTTCAGACAGCCCGCCATCATCGCCGCAAACAGCAGCGTGATCATGAAGATCACACCCGGCTCATCCATATATTCTACGCCGCCGCTGATGATCTCACTAAGGATCCCGAAAATGAAAATGAACAGCATGAATCCGCTCAGACCGATTCCGAAAAATGCGACCACATGGAGCATGATCGTAGCAACGCCCCGGAAATCGTCCGTCTGGCGCTTGTGCAGGACGAAACGTGCGTCCTTTTCGCATTCAAAATGGCAGTACTTGAGCAGACCATAGCGTGTGAGGCGATCGAAGCGCTTACGGCAGACCGTCTCCCCGATCCCAAGCTTCTGGGCGGTCTGCAGGACGGTCAGCGAACCAAAGCCCGACTCCTGAAACACACGGTTGAATTTCGACGCATGCAGGAAATTGCAGCAATTGCGCACGCCCAGAAACGTGATAAATCCGAATTCCAGTAAAAATGGCAGAAATCCGTCCAAATCGTCCCAGAAATAGGAAGGATCCGCTACACACATCAGCAGCAGGATAAATGTAAACGGCAGTCCGACAAAAAGCTGAAATGCAGCCATGACGGCAGTATAAATCATATGTCCTTTTGAAAGATACATGGCAGGTCTCCTTTATCCGTAATGATTCATTATCATTGTAACACAGCTTTGGCAGAATGTCAAATGAGATTTCAACTTTTTTCGAGGATAATCCCTTTTAAAGTAGTAAAATATCTTGACATTGGTGATGGCATATGTTATAATTTTAACGTCAGAATCTTCACAAGAAGGAGTTTTTTTAGATGAAAGTACATAAGATATACAACCCTGAAATGGAGTGCATGGACATTGAAGCACGCCGCAAGCTGCAGGGCGAGCGTCTGCGTGAGACAGTAGAGCATGTGTATAAAAACGTGCCGCTGTATCGTGAGCGCATGGACGCAAAGGGCGTCAAGCCCGAGGATATCAAGACTGTCGACGATATCCGTCTGCTCCCCTTCACCGAAAAAACCGACCTGCGTGACACCTTCCCCTTCGGTCTGTTTGCGGTACCGAATGAGGAGATCGTCCGCATTCAGGGTTCCTCCGGTACAACCGGAAAGCCCATCGTTTCGGGCTATACCAAGGAGGACGTGGACGTCTGGACAGAGATGGTTGCCCGTGCCATGACCGCTGTCGGCGCAGGCAAGGACGACGTGGTACAGGTATGCTACGGCTACGGTCTGTTCACCGGCGGTCTGGGTGCACATCAGGGTGCCAACGAGATCGGCGCCATGGTTATCCCCATGTCCAGCGGCAACACCCAGCGCCAGATCATGATGATGCGTGAGCTTGGCTCCACCATCCTCTGCTGCACACCGTCCTATGCAACCTACCTCGGCGAAGCGATCCACGATATGGGCATCGACCCGTCCGAGCTGAAGCTCAAGGCAGGTCTGTTCGGTGCAGAGCCGTGGACACAGGAAATGCGCCTGAAGATCGAAGAACTGCTGGGCATTGATGCATGCGACATCTACGGTCTGACCGAGATCGCAGGTCCCGGCGTTGCGTTCGAGTGTCTGGAAAAGAACGGTTCCCATGTCAATGAGGACCATGTGATCGCTGAGATCATCAACCCCGAGACCGGCGAACCGCTGCCTTACGGTACCCCCGGCGAGCTGGTATTCACCACCATCACCAAGAAGGGCATGCCGATGCTGCGTTACAGAACCCACGACATCTGCACCCTCAACCCCGAGAAATGCGCATGCGGCAGAACAACCGTGCGTATGGGCAGAATCACCGGCAGAACGGATGATATGATCATCGTTCGCGGCGTCAATGTATTCCCGTCCCAGATCGAGACCGTTCTTGTCAGAACCAAGGGCGTTGCACCGCATTATCTGCTGGTGGTTGACCGTGTGAACAATGCGGATACTCTCGAGGTACAGGTAGAAATGACCGAGGAAGCATTCACCGACAGCCTTGCAAATATGCAGAGACTCCAGAAGGAGATCGCTTCTGAGATCAAGTCCGTGGTCGGTGTTATGGCAAAGATCACCATCTGCCCGCCCAAGAGCCTGCCGAGATCCGAAGGCAAGGCAAAGAGAGTCATCGACAACCGCAAGCTTTAATCAGCAGCGGCGGCGGATGGCTCCGCAAGTGAAATGATAGAAACAGCATGATCGCCCCATCCCCGATGGGGCGATATAGTCACTCTTTGAAAGAGGGAGAAACATGAACACAACCAATGAAACCATGCCCGGCGGCATGGACTCCGGACTGGGCGCCAGTCTGAATACGGCACAGGTGCTCGACGATCAGTTCGCAGAGCGTACCGAAAAGGGCGTTCAGCTCTACCGCTGCCCGAACTGTAACGGTGAACTGCGTTTTGACCCGAAAAAACAGGGTTTTGGCTGCGAGTACTGCATGAGCTTTTTCACACCCGAGGAATGCAAAGCTGCCAACGAAAAGATCCATGTGCAGGAAAAGGAAGAAGCCCCCAAAAAGTCCGAGTTTGAGGAAAAGGTGCAGCTCTACAGCTGCCCCTCCTGCGGTGCGGAGCTGATGACCGATCAGAACACCGCCGCAACCGAATGCTACTACTGCCACAATCCGGTGGTGCTGCAGGGCAGACTCTCGGGCGAATACCGTCCTGCGCAGGTGATCCCCTTCAAGATCGACCGTGAGGGCGCTCACAACATCTTCAAGGGATGGTGTAAAAAGCGCTGGTTCCTGCCGAAATCCTTCACAACCGAAAGCCAGCTTCTCCACATGCAGGGCGTGTATGTGCCCTTCTGGGTGGCGGATTGCGATGTGCACGGACAGATGCAGGCGACCTGCAAGAAGATCCGCAGCTGGACTTCGGGCAGCTACCGCTACACCGAGACAAAGGAATACGACGTCTACCGTGACGCCTCCATCCAGTTCATCGGCATCCCCGCCGATGGCGCAAGCAAGATCGAGGACGCACTCATGGAAGCCATTGAACCGTTCAATTATGACGATACGGTCGATTTTGAGATGGCGTACCTGAGCGGTTTCCTCTCCGATAAATACGATGTGAACAAGGCGCAGGTCTTCCCCCGTGTCAAGAATCGTGCCATAAACGGCAGTGACCAGCTGCTGCGTTCGACCATGACGGGCTATTCAAGCATCCGTGTCACACGGTCGGATATGCAGATCCTCGGCACCAAATGGAAATACATGCTGCTCCCCGTCTGGTTCATGACCTATCAGTACAAGGGCAAGCAATACGCCTTTGCCATCAATGGTCAGACCGGCAAACAGGCAGGCACACCGCCCCTGAATACCCAGAAGCTGCTGGCTGTCTGCGGACTGATCGCAGCAGCAGGTGCCTTACTTGGTGCGATTGGAGGGCTGATCCTATGCTGAGAAAATTCTGGATTTTCCTTCTCACGGGCGCTGCCATGCTCATCGGCACGTCCCTTCCCGTCTCCGCTGCACAGGCGGTACTCTATGACGAGGGCGGCAGACTCTCTGCCGAGGACTACGAGTTCTGTCTGGAGCGGCTGCAGACTGCCGCTGACACCACGGGCATGAACGTTGCCATGATCCTTGGTTCGAAGAGCCGTTCAGATTACACCATCGAGAGCCTTGCGGACGAGAGCTATGACGAGCTGTTCGGCGAACGCACGGACGGCATTCTGTACTACATGGATCTGGATGGGCAGGAATCCCCCTACGACTACATTTCCACCAGCGGTATGGGACAATTCTACTACAGCGATGGCAGTATGGATGACCGCATCAATGCGATTTTCGACGATGTTGTGCCCTATCTCTATCCCATCGGCGGCGAAGACGTGATCGGCGCCGTAGCAACATTTGCCTATGATGTGGAATATTATTACCAGCTGGGCGTTTCCGACCATTACTATCTGTATGATGATGAGGATGAACGCTATTATTACGTTGAAAACGGCGAAATACACTCCACGATGCTCAAACCCTATGTTGATCCGGGCGAAGTGCTGTCCGTGGCATTTTTCGGCTTGCTTTGCGGAATGGGTATGGCACTGATCACATTCTTTGTGGTCAAGCATCGCTACAAGTTCAAGTCCTCCTGTTCCCCGACGACCTATATCAATCGCAAGAACCTGCAGTTCCATGCGCAGCATGATCGTTATGTACGCACTTACACCAGCCGTGTGAAGATCGAATCGAGCAGCGGCGGCGGCGGCGGCAGAAGCGGCGGCGGCGGCCGCAGCAGCGGCGGTCACGGCGGCGGCGGAAGACATCGGTAATCTCTGAAAATGATGCGCCCCCTGTAAAAAATACAGGGGGCGCAGTGTTTTAATGCCGTAAATATCTCGAAACCTTCTTGCGTTTCTTGTCCTCGTACATCTTCTTGTCCGCAGCGGTAATCAGCGGATAAAGCGTTGCGTCCGCATCCACCTGGCAGATATGCCAGCCGATGCTGGCTGCAACAGGATAGGGCTTGCCGGAGGTACGGTTGTATTCCTCCAACCATGCCTGAATGCGGTCAGCAAGATCCTGCGCCATCGCTTCGTCAAAATCCGGCGCAAAGATGATGAATTCATCACCGCCGAATCTGGCGAATACTTCCCCATTGCGGCAGCTCATCTTGATCGCCTTGGCAAGCTGCTTGAGTCCGTTGTCGCCTTCTTCGTGACTATAGGTGTCATTGATCATCTTCAGACCATCCATATCAATAAACATCATCATCACCTGCTTGTTGCGGCGGCGGCATTCATCGAAAATATCAGCGGTATACTTATTGAAGCCGTTGCGGTTATTGATCTTGCACAGCGGATCCATCACATAGAGCTGATCCAGCTCATGCATTGCCCGGTCAAGATGCTCCATTTTGCGGATACTCTCGAGAGAATTCGCAATATTCATCACCCACGAATGCAGCAGGGGATTTTCCATATTGAAACGGTCGTTGCAGATCACGCAGTATCCAAAGCAGCGGTCACGGAAATGCAGCGGCAGCATATAATACATCATCGTTTCGCCGTAACCGGACTCGCAGTCGGGCAGCATCTTGCTGCTCGGGAATGCCGGCAGGCTCTTGAATTCGCCGTCCACATAGGCAAGCGGCACCAGCATCTGTTCCGTATAGCCCTTTGTCACATAAGCGCCGACAAGCTGCATCTTCTGTCCGGAAGGATCCCGTTCCTCACGCAGCTCGTTCCAGTTCTCGTTCAGACACAGATAGAAGCGCTTTGCACCGCTCTTCACAACAAAGGTCTGCAAAAGCTCCAGATCCTGCGTAAAATTATCACCCTCCGCCAGATTGCACGCCATGCGGTTCACAAGCGGAATATTCACCTGATAGAAATCAAGGATACGGTAATTGGATTTGCGGAAATAACGGTTATTTTCGATTTCCTCCGCAGAACCACGCTCCATCGTACAGCAGCCGCAGCTGCTGCGGAATACGCTCTCGGTTTCCAGCATCATGCTGCGGGGAGCGTCATCCTTCCCGTTCAGCAGAAGCTTTTCGCACGCCAGATAGCCCGACCGGTACAGCGGACGCTGCACGGAAGAGATGGCGGGATCGTAATTTCTGGCTGCATAGATATTGTCAAAGCCGGTGACGATCACATCCTCCGGCACACGGATGCCGTGTTCCTCCAGCTTGAGGACGGTGGCAAGCGCCATTGCGTCGTTGGCGCAGATGATCGCTTCGGGCAGACCTTCCTCACGATTGAGGAAATATTTGGCGCCCTCCCTGCCGTCACAGCTGCGGAAGCTGCCGTAGTAGATCATATCCTCGGTGACGGGGATGCCGTTTTCCCGCATCACCTGCTCAAAGGCATTGAAGCGCAGGATGCTCTCGGGATTGCTTTCCGGTCCCGAAATATAGCCGATATTTCGACATTTGTGGAATTCTGTCACATGGCGCACCATATCCTGCATCGCTTTGAAATTGTCGATGCCGATGTGGAAGAACTTCACATCCAGATCATTATCGACACTCACCACGGGGATATCGTATTTCTGGACTTCCTTGACGATCTCGGCGGTGACGCTTGCTTCCGAAATGGTATTGGTCAGCAGCACCACGCCGTCAAACTCAGCGTAATTGCACAGGCGGTAGATATTGTACTCACCTGCATCATGACCGGCATTGCTGAGAATGCCGCCGAATGCGACAAAATGCACCACCTGAACGCCATGCGTCCGTGCACATTCATGCAAACCCTTCAGGATCGTGCTCTGGTACTCTTCATCGATGCCTGAAACAATGACTGCAATTCGTTTCATCATTGTATACATGCCCCCTATTCTGCTTACCGGCACTGCCGGCGAATCTGACTCACAATTTCCTACTTTACATTATACCGGATTTTTCAAAAAAAATCAATAGTTTTTTCTATCATTTTACGAAAACTTTTGTGAAGTCCGACTCGGTGAAAGAGCGATGCCGCAGCATCGCTCTTTTCCGGTTACTGCGGCGCAAGCTGTTCCTGCAGCGCCAGAATATCCTGCTCGTTCTGCAGGATGCGGTTTGCCATCTGTTTGATGGCGGTGTCATGGGTGTTGACCGTATTGTTCAGCGCTGCGATCCGCTCGTCATACTGCTGCGCCTGTGCTGTAAAGTCGGCAGCAGCCGCTTCAAACTCCGCTTTGATCGCCTCCATGGCGGCGATGGCGTCGTTTGCAGTTGACTTCACCTCCAGCAAAAAATCCGTGTAGCTGTGCGTTTCCAGAATGCTGTCGCTCTCCGGGAGACTGCGTACCTCCACCGGCGGCAGCTGGTAGCGCAGAATGCATGCGGGCGGCTCGGCAGCCGGATCGTCCGCATCATGATACGCATACAGATCCAGTGCCAGCGTACCGCCCTCGGCAGTGAATCTGTCATTCACCGTCCACGACAGCAGCAGCACCTCCCCCTGTACCTGCACCGTCAATGCGGATTCTGTTTCTCCGCCGGATTCGGTCACGCCACGGATCATAAATGTGAATTCCGCAAGATCCATCCCGTTGTGATAACGATCCACCTCAAAGGTGATCGTATCCGCAAGGTGTTCCTCCTGGGAGAGCAGATTTGCGATCGGCAGCGTGTCAATGCATTTTCCAATGGCTTTCAGTTTCATACTTTTTCTCCTTTCTGTGAGAAGGCTCCCTCGTCCCCCTCTACTAAAGGCGAAAAAAGCAGAAAAGTTGCACGTTTCAGTGCAACTTTTCCTTTCCTCTCTATGAATTCCCGTGTTTGTTGTACATGCTGATACTTTCACTGGTCGTCAGAATGAACGCACACAGACCGCAGCATACAAGCGCAGCTGCATACAGCAGCCCATTGAGCAGTCCATGTCCGGCTTCCTTCTGAATCAGCAAGGGAATGCCCGGGAATAGGCATAACACAAATGTGAGTCCGTTCAGGAACTTGACAAAGCCACGAACGGGGGGCAGGGGTACCGCAAGCAGCAGTGAACCCAGTGCGACAACTGCGCCCAGATAAACGCCGTATTCCTTGACATACGACATCCAGCCGAGTGTTTCTTCCATTTTATAGCCGGCGCCGAATGCACCGGAAACGAAGAGTGCGAATGCCACACCGCCGATCACACCGACAAATGTCAGCAGAATCAGCTGGCGCAGACCCTTCTTTGCAGCTTCCTTTTCACGCTCCTCTCGCAGTTCGTTCATGAAACGGCGGCTTTCCTTTTTCTGTTCCTCCGTCATTTCCATCTGCGGCGGCGGCGTGTAACGCTGCACCTTTTTGGATTCTTCCTTGGCACGCTCGAGATCCTCGTCCTTGAATTTCGGCACATACGCCTGCACCTTGGGTGCTTCCTCGAGAACGACTTCCTCTGCAGCCGGTGCGGCAGCATCTGCATCGCCGTCCTTTGCGGGAGCGCCAAGCTGCGGACGCAGCTCTCTCGGCACCTGCGGAACGGGAATGCCCATCTGCTTTGCACGCATTTCGACCACCTGAATCTGCTTTTCCGCATCCAGCGTACTGAATGCTGTTTTCAGGTCATCGGTAAACTTCAATTTCTGGTAGAATTCCTCCACCGGATCATAGGCAGCCGGCTCGCTGCCCAGAATATCTGCCTGCAGATCCTCTGCGGACGGCAGTTCCTGCGGACGCTCTGCGGATGCAGCGGCGTAAGCTGCAGGCTCATCGAGCAGCACGGGTTCTTCCACCTGCGGTGCGCCCTTCTTTTCTGCCTGCCATGTCGGGGCAGGATCATCCAGCAGAACCGGTTCATCTACAACAGGAGCACCTTTTTTCTCCGTATTCTGCGTCCATACAGCGGGGGGCGGTGCTAAAATATCATCCAGCTCCGGTGCTTCGATCTGCGGTGCGCCTTTCTTTTCCTGCGGAATATAGGAAGTATCCTCCAAACCGTCAAGCATAGTATTATCCGGCATTGTATTCACCTCGTTATGTCATACTTTAGATAGCAATGTTTCGCTTGCGCTTTGCGCAAAAGAGACATGCGGTTCGGGTGCTTTTCCGCGAAATACGGGATTCCCGTTATCGCCGTACCCTCGTAACGCGTCTGCCCGCGCGGGCTCCGCGCTGGCTCAGCGCTCGATCTGCTGGTCACGGTCAGGACCGACGCCGACCATGGCAACCTTGCACTCGCAGAGCTCCTCGAGGCGCAGGATGTAATCCTGACAAGCCTTGGGCAGTTCTTCAAATTTGCGGCATGCGGAGATATCCTCATCAAAGCCCTGGATCTCCTCATAAATCGGAGCGCAGTCTGCCAGTTCCTCGAGAGAGGACGGGAAATCACGCAGGGTTGTGCCATCGGGCTTTACATAGCCCACACAAACCTTGAGCGTGCCCAGACCGCTGAGGGTGTCGAGCTTGTTGATTGCCAGACCGTCCAGACCATTGACACGAACGGAATGACGCACGATCACTGCATCGAACCAGCCGGTACGGCGGGGACGTCCGGTTGTTGTGCCGTATTCGCCGCCCTTTTCACGGATCTGGTCACCGATCTCATCAAACAGCTCCGTCGGGAACGGGCCCTTACCAACTCTGGTGGTATAAGCCTTTGCAACGCCGATGATGTTGTCGATCATGCGGGGGCCAACACCCGTACCAACGCAAACACCTGCGGAAACAGGATGGGAGCTGGTAACATAGGGATAAGTACCGAAATCAATATCCAGCAGGGTTGCCTGTGCACCCTCGAAGAGGATGGTCTTGCCTGCTTTGTAAGCTTCATAGGTCAGAACGGAAACATCTGCCATATAGGGACGCAGACGCTCACCGTATGCGGTATATTCTGCAATGACAGCGTCGAGGTCATGTGCCTGACCGCCATAAACTGCAGTGATGATCTTATTCTTCAGATTGCCGGTCGCTCTTGCCTTTTCCGCAAATACCTCGGGATTTACGAGGTCGCACATACGGATGCCGCAGCGCTCGTACTTATCCATGTAGGTCGGACCGATACCACGCTTTGTGGTGCCGATATCGCTGTTGCCGCGGAACTGCTCGGACAGGCCGTCCAGTGTGATGTGCCAGGGCATTACGATATGTGCACGGGGGTCGATCTTGAGATTGGCAGTGGATACGCCTCTCTTTTCCATTTCATCCAGCTCACCGATGAAATCCTTCGGATCGAGCACAACACCTGCGCCGATCAGGCACTGGGTATTCGGATACAGGATACCGGAAGGCACCAGATGAAGCTTATAAACCTGACCGTTGCTGACTACGGTATGGCCGGCGTTGTTGCCGCCCTGAGAACGGACTACGACTTCTGCACGGGAAGCCATGATATCAATGACCTTACCCTTACCTTCATCGCCCCACTGGGTTCCGATTACAATATTTGCAGGCATGAATGTTCCTCTTTTCTGTAATTTTCTCTCATGTTCGCACGTTTTCATAACGAAACGCACACATACACATATATTATACCAGAAACTGCGGCGCATTGCAAGTGTTTTTTCAAAAAAAGCCACGGGGCAGAGAAATCGGCATTCGCATAATTTACCAGTTGCAAAATGCGGAAAAATGCATAGAATATCAATAGCAGAGAAAATGCCTTTGCCGGGAGAGGGTGATATCTCCTGCGGCGCTTCGGGAGATGTCCGCAGAACAGCCCGCTTTGCAACGCATGGGCTGCTTCTGCTTTTGAGATAAAAGCCCCCGTCCTCCGTCGGGGGCTTCAGTTTACCAAAAAACACCCCGGTTCCGTAAGGAATCGGGGTGTTCAATGTGTTTGATTAGTCGCTTACATACGGCAGCAGAGCGATGTGTCTTGCTCTCTTGATAGCAACTGTCAGCTCACGCTGGTGGAATGCACAAGTGCCTGTCACTCTTCTGGGCAGGATCTTGGATCTTTCCGTCATGCACTTCTTCAGCTTTGTGATGTCCTTGTAGTCGATCTTCTCTACACGGTCAACACAGAACATGCAAACCTTCTTGCGCGGACGCTTGGAAGGACGGGAATTTCTTTCACGTTCCATACTAAAAATCTCCTTTTCTATAGATTAAAACGGTACTTCGCCGTCACTCAGAACTTCTTCAAAATCCGCCAGATTGCCCAGCTCAATCGGCTGCGGCGCACGGTTCACAGCTGCCTGCGGAGGCGGTGCCTGCGGAGCAGGTGCCTGACTATACTGCGGCTGCTGACTGTACTGGGGCTGTGCGTACTGGGAAGGCGCAGCATAGGTGTTGCCGCCGTCCTGACGCTTGTCCCCGCAGAAGGAGATATTATCAGCCACGATGCTGACACCGTAACGCTTTGTACCGTCCTGTGCCGTGTAATTATCATTCTGGATCTTGCCCTCAACCAGGATCATACGACCCTTGGAGAAATAACGGCTGACAAATTCAGCCTGCTGGCGCCAGCAAACAATATTAAAGAAATCTGTCTGCTTTTCTTCGCCCTGGCGTGCAAATCCACGATCTACTGCGATGCCGAAACGGCACATTGAAATACCGCTCTGTGTCTGACGCAGTTCAGGATCCGCTGTCAATCTGCCCATCAAAATGACTCTGTTAAACATGACTGTACCTCCCCACCTGGAAATTTATCGGAAATTCGGATTGCGTTTGGTTGCTGCTCTTACTTAGTAGTAACCATAGAACGCAGAACGCCGTCGGTAATGTTCAGAACACGACCGAGCTCTGCCGGGAAATCGGGCGCGGATGTAAATGTATACAGTACATAGTATCCGTCTGCCTCGTAGTTGATCGGGTAAGCCAGCTTACGCTTGCCCCACTCGTTCACTTCCTCAGTCAGTGTGCCGTTCTTCTCGATGAGATTCTTAAACTTTTCAACGAGTGCCTTTACTGCATCCTCGCCGTTCTTGAGGCTGTATACAACCATTGCCTCATAAGTTTCGTTCAGCTTTGCCATTTTTGCTGCACCTCCTTCTGGATTTCGCCCGCAGTTTTGGTACGGGCAAGGATTGGACCGCTTAAAGTATAAGCAATCCTACATATTATAGCATAGCGAACGCGGCTTGTCAAGGGGATTTCGGGAATTTTGTGAGAAATTACAAAAAGCCCCCATGCGGGGGCTTTTCGCTATGCAATATAAAAGAACGCAAGTGTCATCGCCGTCATCAGCATGACCGCTGCAAGGTAATAAATGCCGATCGCACCGAGCATATTGAGGAAATTTGTACCGCCGTCGGAGCGCAGCAGCATCTGTCTTATCTGCGGTGATGTGCCGGAACCACGCAGCTTCCGCACCGCCTTGAGCGCATGGCGGAAATAGATCCAGTTCGCAAACACGCACATCAGCACCCGGAAGGTCAGCTGCAGTCCGTAGCAGATCACATCCAGCACCTGCAGCAGGTGCTCATTCACTTCGGCAAACGCGATCACGCCGGCAAACAGTTCCAGCGTTTCTTTTCCATAAATCTCGACCGCTTCCTCGGATGTCAGGAACATCTGCATGCCGACCAGCATCGACGGGATACTGCACAGCACCAGCACCGCAATGGTCAGAAACGTCATCAGCCACATCTTGCGGTTGGCAAAATACAGATGCGGAAAGAGCAGGCACGGCAGGTTCACCGACAGCTTTTTTCCCGTATCCTTGAACCTCTTGAACAGCGGGATATAGTACAGCGTATTTGTACCCACAAAGCTTGCGATATCCTGCAGGCGTTCGCCCTCGAGCTGTTCCTCGGGATCCATGCCGCAGCAAGGGTCATTGGGGTCAATGCGCAGTGTTCTGCCGTCCGCCATCATGACATTGATGTGCGGCGCTGCACTTTCCATCGGCGCATGGCAGGCTTCGCAAAGCCGTGCGCCGGGACGGTTCATATAGTGGCAGTTGGGACATTTCACACCGCCGTTCTTTTCACGTTCCTGATGCAGCTGTTCCTGCCAGCTTTCGCCGCTCTCATGCAGCGGCAGATTGATGCACGCACCTTTTGCGGCGTAGCAGGAACGGTGATAGGGCGTTCCGCAGTCGGGACATACAACGATATCATCATCCGGACGGAACAAATTCTGGCACACCAGACACTGGCTGCCCGTATATTTCGGCATATAGCTCCTCCTGTTGGGATTCCTGTTTTTTGTTCTATGATTATTATACTACTTTTCCGGCGTTTTGCAAGGGGGTTGCAGGAATTTTCAGCGTTTTATCACAATTTCGAAAAAAGGTTGCAATTTCCGGCAGCATGTAGTATAATACCTTTGAAGGGCATACCATAACGGATGGCGGTCAATCCTGCTCCCAGAAATGGGGGTGAATTATGATGGAATCAATAGTGACATGGGATCAGCTGATTCAGCTCGGCATTCTGCTCATTGCTGCAGCATCATTTCTGTACTCGATTTTACATAATAAAAGGAAATAACCGCCCAAGCGACCAAACTTAGCGGTTAATTCCTTTAACTACTATTCGTTGGGAGCGACCGTCATCGGTATGCTCCTTCTGTTTTCATCATACCACACTTTCCGCCGTTTGTCAACGGCTTACCCATCATTTTTTGCAAAGCTGCGAAAAAAGGTTGCAATTTCCTTTGAAATGGTGTATAATAATAGTGTATGAGCAAAATCAGGAATCGGAATAAAGGAGAAAGCTATGATTTTACTGGATGAACTGAGAGTGGAAATGACCGGCTACCGCAAGGATCTGGCGGAGCTGGGTGAGGTTCTGAATATTAAAAAGGCGCAGGAAGAGGTCGCAGAGCTGCAGAAAATGGCGACCGCTGAAGATTTCTGGAGCGATCTGGAAAATTCCCAGAAAGTCCTGCAGAAGACCAAGCAGCTCGAAAACCGCATTGCCGGCTATGAGAAGATGCAGGCAAGACTCGAAGATATCCTCACCATGATCGAAATGTGCATGGAAGAGGAGGACGAAGACATGCAGGCGGAGATCGTCAGCGAGATCGCCGGCTTCAAGGCTGAGCTGGAAGCAAAGAATCTGGAAACCCTGCTTTCCGGCGAATATGACAGCTCCAATGCAATCCTGACCCTCCATCCCGGTGCAGGCGGCACCGAAGCGCAGGACTGGGCAGAAATGCTCTACCGTATGTACAACCGCTGGGCGGAGCGCCACAATTTCAAGGTTCATCTGCTGGACTACCTTGACGGCGATGAAGCAGGCCTCAAGAGCGCTTCCATCATGGTCGAGGGCGTAAATGCCTACGGTTTCCTCAAGTCCGAGGCAGGCGTGCATCGTCTGGTGCGTGTTTCCCCGTTCGACTCCTCCGGCAGACGCCAGACCTCCTTTGCAGCGCTGGAAGTCATGCCCGAAATCGACGACAGCATCGAGGTGGACATCCGTCCGGATGATATCGAAATGGAAGTATACCGTTCCTCCGGTGCGGGCGGTCAGAAGGTCAACAAGACCAGCTCTGCGGTACGTCTGATTCACAAGCCGACCGGCATCGTGGTTTCCTGTCAGACACAGCGAAGCCAGTACCAGAACAAGGACTATGCAATGAAGATGCTGCGCTCGAAGCTGGTGGAAATCAAGGAGAGAGAGCATCTGGAAAAGATCTCCGACATCAAGGGTGTACAGAAGGAAATCGGCTGGGGCGCACAGATCCGTTCCTATGTTTTCATGCCGTACACACTGGTCAAGGATCACCGCACAAGCTTTGAAAATGGTAATATCAATGCGGTCATGGACGGCGATCTGGATGGCTTTATCAACGCTTATCTGAAGTCCCTCTCCCACGGCACCCTGAATCAGGGCTAAGGCTTTGTGAAAGCTGTGTGAAATTTTGTCGAAAAATGGATTGACAAACCCAGTGTTTCCTGCTATAATAAAATAGACCACAAAATGGTTAACATTATTATTTAACACTTTGAGGGAGGATTTATTATGCAGCCGAAATCTAAAATCGCAGCTGGCCTGCTGGGTATTTTCCTGGGCGGTCTGGGCATTCATCGTTTCTATCTGGGTTACACAAAGATCGGTATCATCCAGATCATCGTATCACTGGTAACTTGCGGTCTGGGCGCATGGTGGGGTCTCATCGAGGGTATCCTGATCCTGTGCGGCACACAGATCACAACTGACGCAAACGGCAATCCGATTGAATAATTGCAATGCGTAAAAGCCCCGTTTTCCTGTAAGGGAAAACGGGGCTTTTTTTTGTGACGGCATCTACCGCTTCATCCGCTTCCGGAAACAGAGCGCAGCGAGAAGTCCGCCGATCAGGGCAGCGCTGATACCGCCGGCAGCGGCGGTCAGACCGCCCGTCAGGATCCCGAGGACGCCATCCTCGGCGATTGCTTCACGCACGCCCTTTGCCAGCAGATGCCCGAAGCCCGTGAGGGGAACGCTTGCACCTGCGCCGGCAAATTCCACCAGCGGCTCATACCAGCCAAGTGCCGACAGAATGACACCCACGACCACAAAGGACGTCAGGATCCGGGCGGGGGTGAGCTTTGTATAGTCGATCAGCAGCTGACCCACGGCGCAGATTGCACCGCCGACCAGAAATGCCTTTAACAGATCCATTGCCATTGCTACACCTCCTCCGCTGTCAGCTCGACCAGATGGGAGATTCCCGGGATGCTCTCTCCCTGCTGGGTCGTCATGGGGGACAGCAGCGCTCCCGTTGCTGCAAAGAGCATGCGGCGGAGCCTGCCCGCCTGCAGCAGCGGCAGGAAATGCCCGCAGAGGAGACTGCCTGCGCAGCCGCAGCCCGAACCGCCGGCATGGGTATCCTGCGAATGCTCATCAAACATCATCGCACCGCAGTCATGATGCTGCGCCGAAATATCCACACCCTGCGCCTTGAGCAGGTCAATGAGCAGCGGCGAGCCGATATTTCCGAGATCCCCCGTCACGATCACATCGTAATCCTTAGGACTTGTCCCGGTGTCCTGCAGGTAACGGAAGATGGTATCCGCTGCGGCAGGTGCCATGGCGGCACCCATGTTGTTGGCATCGGTGATGCCAAGATCAGTAATCTTTCCGATGCAGGCGCCACGTACCCGAGGGGCACCGCCCTTGGTGGACACCACCACGGCGCCGGACGCCGTGCAGGTCCACTGGGAAGTGGGCGTGCGCTGACCGCCGTAGGACAGCGGAAAGCGGAACTGCCGCTCTGCCGTGGAAAAATGGGAGGACGTAACGGCGGCGGCATGCTCACAGAATCCCCCGTCCACGAGAAGACTGGCGAGCAGCAGGCTTTCCGCCATGGTGGAACAGGCGCCATAGACACCGAGAAAGGGCACACCGAGCGACCGGATGGCAAAGGTGGAGCTGGTACATTGGTTGACGAGATCCCCGGCAATGACGCAATCGAGGTCGACGGGCTGAAGATTTCCTTTTTCAAGGGCAAGCTGCAGGGTGTCTGCCTGCAGGCGGCTTTCCGCCTGTTCCCATGTTTTTTCGCCGAAATTGGGATCCTGCACAATGCGGTCGAAGCACTTCCCCATCGGTCCTTCGCCCTCCATCTTGCCGACGATGGCAGCATAGCTGTGAATGGCGGGGGCATGCTCCAGTCGGATGCTGGAGCGGATACGTTTTTGCATGTTCACGCACCTCCGTGAAATGGAATTTGTATCAGTATGCCCCGTTTTTTCGGGATTATGTAATTTTTTTCAATGCAGGGTCAAGGGGCGCAGCCCTTGGCGGGGTGGAGGGGTCGCAGACCCCCCATTGATTCCCCCAAGTCGGATCGTAGCCAT
>JAZPZJ010000059.1:0-26519 GCA_045544635.1 Oscillospiraceae bacterium | reverse complement strand
AGAAAAGAAAGAAAGAGAAGGGGGGGGGCAAGCCCCCTGCGCCCGCCCTTTTTTATTAGAATTTAGACTGCAATAAAAATGCCCCGTCATTTCCGACGGGGCATCCTGATACTTAATTCTGCGCTCGCTTCTGATTGAAGTACATCCCGAACCCGATCCCGCAGATGCCGCCAAGAATGTGCGTCATGTGGGAGATATTATCCGCCGTGGTGAAGCCGGAAACCAGCTCCTTGCCGATGTAGATGATCACGACCAGCACCATGGTCAGGGGTACCTTTCCGCTCTGCACCGTTGTGCAGGAGCAGAGGATGATGAGCATGAACGCAATTCCGCTCGCTCCACGCAGACCCGCCGTTGTCAGAAGGACATTGGCTGCACCGCCCACGAATGCCGTGATCAGCAGCATCACCAGAAGCGCCTTGCTGCCGTACTTTTCCTCCATCATCGGTCCGAGGAGGATGATGAGGAAGAAATTGCTCGTATAATGCGCCATATCTGCATGACCGAACACATAGGTCACCATCCGCACCCACATCATCGGATCGGAGACCGCCGTGCGGTAGCAGGTGAAGAAGCCGTCCGTTACCTGATTGCCGGTGGCAACACCGAACATCAGCACCAGAAACGACAGGAGCGTATACCAGATGATGACGGGCGAATTGAACTCAATTTTCGGAAGCTGCAGCTTCATCAGATCTTGGAGTAGCCGAAGCTGTTGACAATTGCGTCAACCTTCTTGCCGCTTGCGCAAAGCTCGCACTCAGCCGGTGCTGCAGTCTTGTACTCGGGCAGATCCTTCTCGGTGAATGCTGCATTGACCTTGATATCGCCGTATGTATCAATTGCGCTGAAAATTGCGGAAATGCCGACCAGATTGCCGCTGTAATACTGCAGGCAGTCGATGGAACGGTTGATGGTCTTGCCGGTAGAAACAGAAGCCATCAGCAGCAGGATTTCCTTATTGTACACCTTCTTCTGGATATTATCACGGAAGATCATCTGGTTGTTCATATTGGTCTCAGGAGTGATGACAGCGATATCGCCGCCGCCGTTCATGCCGCTGCCATGCTCGCAGAGGTCTCTTGCGAGGAACGCACCGATCATCTCCGTACCCTCGAGGCAGATGATGGCATCAATGTGCTTGGTGTGCGCATAAGCCTTGGACAGCTCTCTTGCGGTTTCTCTTGCCGCACGGTACTGGGTCTTGATGGTGGTCATGTCTACGAAATAGTTGACATGGGAATGGTTGGTTGCGAAATGACCCGGGATCAGACCGAGTTTTACATTCTTATTCGACTTGGCGGTAATTTCAATCTTTCTGTTTTCCATAATGCGTCCCTGTGAATCGTTCGTTCACAGGCAACCTCCTTTCAGATCCGCAATGCGGAGTTTCTCTATGCTTTATTATAGCAAATCATAGAAGAATTGTCAATGGTTTTCGGCGAATTCGTGATCAAAGCCGCCTTACATTGACAAATCTGCGGCATCGTGCTATAATGGAATATCATTTGATCCGGAGGTAAAAAACATGGAGTTGTACAAGGCGTTCCGTTTTTCTGTTCGTATTCTATATCAGAAATTATTTGCAATGATCACCGCACTGACGATCATTGCATTACTATTTCTCTATATTTTGATTGTGCCATCTATCCTGACAAAATGGCATGACAACATGTGGATCGTTTTACAGGTTACGGCGCCGCTCTTCCTTGTAATGTACGGAATTCTCATCTTCACCACTTTTCCGCCGATACTCAATGACTGGATCAACATCAGCCTGATGGCAAGCGTACTCGATGAAAAGGGGAAAGCACGCCTTCCTTTTACAAAAGAACAACTCCAGATCTCCTATTATTCGCAGAACCCTTTGTATGACCGTGAATGGTTTTTCTGTATCTCCCATTCCCACATTCATATCTGTAACCGAAAATATATCCAGAAAGTGGAATATACCAAGGCAAAGGCTGTCGGTGCAAGGCATCTCTATGGAGTAAGGGTTCGCACTTCACGAAATTCTACCTACTGGCTCTGGTTTTCGAACAGACAAGATCGGGATTTGTTTATTAACTGGCAAAGACGGTATCGCTAAGCGATACCGTCTCATTTTTATCTCACAGGAAACCGTAATGTCTAATCCCCCTCACTCGCAGGTTCCCGTTACTGTCAGCTCATTTTTCAGCGTGCGGAACGTCAGTCCGTTGGACTTGGGCACGGTCACCGTCACGGGCTTGCCGCCGTGCAGGTCGAACCAGTTATCGGAGAACTCCAGATCCAGCGTTCTGCAGTCCAGGCACACCGCCATCACATAGGCATCCGCCGCAAGGGTGATGGCATAGCAGTCGGGCTTTTCTGCGATCTTCACGGAGATCCTGGGCTTGAGGAATCGGAATTTCTTCGGCACCACGAACAGACGGCTGCCCTCGCTGCAGATCCCGTCCTTCGTCTCGAATGCATAGGTCACATAATACCGGCAGTTTTCCCGTTCATTCCCGAGGATGCGTGCATAGTCGCCAAGCTCCGGCACACCCAGATCCTTCGCAGACAGCGCCGGGCAGGCAGCCTTCATGCTGCCGCTTGCCACGACTGCGGAGCGTGCGTCACGCAGCGCCCAGTGCACCGTACCCTCCACATCCTGCAGTGTTTCGTTGGAGAGATTGAACAGCATCCCCTCATCCACGCTCAGGAGCACCGGCGCATGGAACCGCTTTGCATAATGCTGCAGCGCTTTCCATCTGCCGCAGTAGTCGATACTGCTCCAGGAGATCACGGGGTTGGTATCATTGAGCTGCCAGTAAACGGAGCCCATGCATCTGCCCCTTGCACGGCGCATATGCTCAACGCAGGTGCGGATGTATTCCGCCTGCATGAGCTGGGAATTGTAGATCAGTGCCGGGAAGCTTTCGGGATAGCGCATCATCTGCGCCAGATAATACATCAGTTTTTCGTTGCCCTGCTCGCATTTCTGGTGCGTCTCCATCACGGGGGACATCAGGTTCAGATCGCCCTTGTCGAGGTCGCACACGGTCAGCATCGTTTTCAGATTCGGCACGGACTCAAAGCCATATTCCGAACAGAAGCGGTAATACAGCTCCCGGAACGCCGTGAACGGCTTGAAGGCATGCCACACCTCCCAGTAATGCATATCGCCCGCATGATTCGAAGCTGTGTCCTTGCAGCCGCCGTATGCGGAGGGAGAAGAGCGCCAGTAGAAGCGGTCGGGGTCGAGCTCCTGAACGATCGCAGGCATGCGGCGCTCGAACTGCTCGAGATAATGCGCCTTTGCCTCGGGATCGGCAGGAAGTCCCCATGTTTCAAATGCCGTCTCGATCTCATTGTTGCCGCACCACATACCGAGGGACGCATGGTTGCGCAGACGCACGATGTTGTCACGCAGCTCTGCTTCGGTGGTCTCCCAGAACTCGTCCGTCAGGAGATAATTGGCGCACGCAAACATGAAATCCTGCCACACGATCAGACCATGCTCGTCACAGTAATTGTAGAACACCTCATCCGGATACAGACCGCCGCCCCAGATGCGGACAACGTTGAAATTCGCCTTCACGCAGGATTCCAGAAGATGCTCCACCTGCGCCCTTGTCACACGGGGCAGGATCTGGTCGAAGGGAATGAGATTGGCACCCATCGCAAAAATATCCCTGCCATTGAGGTTCAGGCAGAAGGATTCGCCCCATTCATCGGGATCCTGCCGCACAGTCAGTGTGCGCAGACCGATGCGGGTATCCTCTTCCCCGAGCACCGTTCCCTGTCCGTCAAGGAGGGTGAGCTTTGCCGTATAGAGCGGCTGTTCGCCGTAGCCCCTTGCCCACCAGAGCCGGGGATTGCGGATCTTTACCCTGCAGGAGGCATGGTTGTCAGCGATGGGGACAAGATTTGTCTCCCGGACAAGTGCGCCGTCGGGATCGAATACCGTCAGGCGGCAGTACAGCATGCGGTCGCAGCAAAACTGCGCCTGTGCCGTGAGCACAACATATTCCTCCGTGTGCTCCTGCCGGTAGAGGCAGTGCTCGATCCTGCCGTCGGACCAGCTTTCAAGGTACACATCCCGCCACAGTCCCATATCCGGCAGCTGCGGACCCCAGTCCCAGCCGAACATGTAGTGCGCCTTGCGGATATGCGGGAAGCCTGCCACGGTGGAATTAACGCCCCACAGCGGACGCTTCGCCTGTTTTTCGGCAATATACCGCAGCGGCGAGCGGATGATCACCTTCAGGGTATTCTGCTTTTCCAGCAGTCCCTCCACGGGAAAACGCCAGCGGCGGTGCATATTGTCCGTTTTGCCGACCAGTACGCCGTTGAGATAGATTTCCGCAAGGGTGTCGATGCCGTCAAAGCACAGCTCACAGTGCGTGCCGGACGCATCGGGCTTCGGGAAGGTACGGATGAATTCATAATCCTCCTCCGAGAGCGCAAAAGCGTCGTCCGCATTCTCACGGTAGTAAGGATCCTCTATTTTTCCATGCATCTGCAATGTATGATAAACCGAGCACGGCACACTGCAGGAAAGGCTGCGCTGTTCGCCGCACTTCCGCATCTGCCACGCTTCATTGAGCAGGATACGCTGCATACTCTGTTCCTCCATTCATGGTGCAGTCCATTGCACCCCATTATCTAAATTATACCATAATGATGCGCCCATGTCAACCTTGACAGCCCATCAAAAATGCAGTATAATGGTACATAGAACGGAGGGAACCGGATGCGCAAACAATGCTCTGCCGCACTGCTGGCGGCACTTTTCTTTTGCTGTACGGGCTGTACAGCAGTACCGCAGGAAATGTCCTGCGAACGCACGGAGGAGCTTCTGGGCACCTTTGTGAGCGTGCGATGCGATGCCCCATCGGATGCAGACGCCGAAGCCGCCATGGATGCGGCATTTCTGCGTGCACGGGAGCTGGAACAGATCTTCTCCCCCACCATCGCAGACAGCGAACTGAACGCTGTGAATGCATCGGCTTTTGCACAGGATACTGCGGTTTCCGAAGATTTTCATTTCCTGCTGGAAGCGTCGCTGGACTATGCGGCTCGCTCGGATGGTGCCCTTGACTGCACCATGGGCAGGCTGATCGCCCTCTGGGGCATCGGCACAGCGGATGCCCGCATCCCATCGGATGAAGCGATCCTTGCAGCGCACGCAAGCAACGGGAGCGCTGCTGTCCTGCTCCGTCCGGACGGAACTGTGCGGTTTACGGAGGAAGAGGTGCAGCTGCAGTTCGGCGCAGTCGCAAAGGGCTATATTGCGGACGAAATGAAGGAAGTCCTGCTCGATCACGGAATCACAAGCGGCATTCTTTCCCTCGGCGGCAACGTCCTGACCATCGGTGAACATCCCGTCAGACACGACGGATGGAGCGTCGGCATCACGGATCCCTTTTCGCCAGACCGGATCACCGCAACCGTCACCGTACGGGATGCATCCGTTGTGACATCCGGCAATTATGAACGCTATTTCGAGGAAAACGGTATCCGCTACCATCACATCCTTGACCCGGAAACCGGCTGTCCCGCCGATGCGGGGCTTGTCAGCACGACGATCATTGCCGGTTCTTCCCTCACCTGTGATGCCCTCTCCACGGCAACCTATGTACTCGGTGCCGAGGCTGGCATGGCGCTCATCGAGCGCACCGAGGGCGCTGAGGCGGTGTTTATTACGGAAAATGGCGAATTCCTCACATCCTCCGGAATTTCCGACTACGAATTTATACAGGTGACCGAATGAAACGCAATCTCCTGCTTGCCGGCATCACCCTTCTGCTGCTCGGACTCGGGCTGCTTGGCTGCCGGCATATTCTGACGCAAAAAAACGCCGCAGAAGCGGTGATCATACAGAACGGCGAGGTGCTCTGCCGCATCGACCTTGCGGATGTGGAACAGCCGTACACCATCACCCTCACCGGCGAGGACGGCGCTGAAAATGTGCTTTGCATCGAACCGGGTGCGGTTTCCATGCAGTCAGCAAACTGCCCCGACGGGCTTTGCGTGCAGCGTGGACGGATCTTTGGCGGCGGACTGCCCATCGTCTGCCTGCCGCATCATATTATAATCCAAATTGAGGAGGAACCCCATGGCGGCTCAGAAATCGACGCACAGGTCTATTAAGCACCTCCTGCTGCTTTCGCTGATGACTGCGATCGCCCTGACGCTGTTCACAGTCGAAGCCATGCTTCCGCTTCCCATCGGCATTGCTGGCATCAAACTCGGGCTTGCCAATCTCGTCACCCTCTTTCTGCTGACAAGATGCACCGCAAAGGACGCAGCAGCCGTCCTCGGGGCACGGATCCTGCTCGGGAATCTCTTCACGGGGCAGGCAGTCTCCCTGTTCTATTCCCTTGCCGGCGGCGTGCTCAGCCTGCTTGTCATGTGGCTGCTCACCAGGCTCCTGCAGGGAAAATCCCTGTGGTTTGTGAGCGTAATGGGCGGAATCTCGCACAATCTCGGACAGATGCTTGTGGCACTCTGCATGCTCGGCAGCGGCGGCGTGCTGTATTATGTCCCCTTCCTGCTCGTCAGCGGCATCCTGATGGGATTCCTCATCGGCATCGCTACACAGGCATTCACAGCGGCATGGGACAGGCTGCATATGACGAAGCAATAACCGCCATGTGATCGCCCCGGACGATACATCAGCTCTATATCAAGGAGGTATCCTTTTGCAATTTCATACATTTGGTAACCAGCAAAATCCAGTGATGCTGCTCATTCACGGCGTTCTGACACCGTGGCAGATCTGGGAAACACAGATTGCCCATTTTCAGCAGAACTATTATGTCATTGCGGCAGCACTGGATGCACACACAGAGGAACAGCCCAGTGACTTTCACTCGATCCCTCAGGAGGCTGCGGCCATCGAAGCCTATCTGAATGATCGGCATATGACGGATGTCGATACCGTATGCGGCATTTCCATGGGCGGCGTTATTGCCTATCACCTGTGGAAAAATCAGAAACTCCGTATTACACATTTGGTACTGGATGGCGCCCCCCTCATCCCCGTCCCGAAATTTGCTTCATTGGTGATGCTGAAAAATTACCAGCGCATCATCCGCAAATCAAAAGAGCGTGATCCTGCTACACTGAAAGCATTTGCACGGGATTTCCTGCCGGAACGATATCTGGAACAGTATTTGAAAATTGCCGATTTTATGACGGATGCGTCCATGTGCAATATCATCACATCCGTCTTTCAAAGCAGTTTCCGGACGGATGTTGTGACGGATACCCGCATCCTCTTCGTTCACGGAACAAAGGGCAATGAAATCCTGTCAAAAAGATCCGCTCAGAAGATGAAACGCCATTACCCGAAGACAGAGATCATCTGCTTTGAACGCTGTAAGCACTGCGAATATGCAATTTATCAGCCGGAAAAGTGGATCCATACAGTAGAAACATGGATGCAAACAGCATCCGATTCCGTGAATCACAGGAGGCAATCATGAAAAGAGAACGTTTGGGAAGCCGGTTAGGCTTCATTCTGCTCAGTGCAGGCTGTGCCATCGGCATCGGCAATGTCTGGAAATTCCCCTATATGGTCGGACAGAACGGCGGCGGATTATTCGTGCTGATCTATCTGTTCTTCCTGATCATCCTCGGCGTCCCCGTGATGACCATGGAATTCTCCCTCGGACGTGCCAGCCAGAAAAGCCCTGCCCGCATGTATCAGGCACTCGAATCCGAAGGCTCGAAATGGCATCTGCACGGCTACCTTGCCGTCCTCGGCAGCTACCTGCTGATGATGTTTTACACGACCGTCTGCGGCTGGATGCTGCGGTATTTCGTGGATACGGCAAAGGGTGATTTCGTCGGACTCGATGCGGCAGGCGTCGGCGCACATTTCAACAACATGCTCGGCGATGCCGGCATGCAGGTGCTGTACATGGGCATTGCCGTTGTGATCGGCTTTGCCGTGTGTGCGATCGGTCTGCAGAACGGTCTGGAAAAGGTCACAAAATGGATGATGATCGCCCTGCTGCTCATCATGGTCGTGCTCGCTGTCAACAGCGCCTTCCTCGACGGCGGTCAGGAGGGACTTGCGTTCTACCTTCTTCCGAGCATCAGCCGCCTCAGCGAAGTCGGTCTTGCCAATGTGATCGTCGCTGCGATGAACCAGGCGTTCTTCACCCTCAGTCTCGGCATGGGTGCCATGGCGATCTTCGGCAGCTATATTAACAAGGACAGAGCGCTCATGGGCGAAGCGGTGAACGTTGCACTGCTCGACACCTTTGTTGCCCTCTCCTCGGGTCTGATCATTTTCCCCGCATGCTTTGCCTATGATGTGGAGGTGGGCAGCGGTCCGAGCCTGATCTTCATCACCCTCCCCAATATCTTCAACAACATCCCCCTCGGCAGACTCTGGGGCAGCCTGTTCTTCGTGTTCATGAGCTTTGCAGCGCTTTCTACGGTGCTGACCGTATTCGAAGGCATTCTTGCCTGCACCATGGATATGTTCGGCTGGAGCCGTAAGAAATCCTGCCTGATCAACGGCATTCTGATGTTCGTGCTCTCCCTGCCCTGCGCACTCGGCTTCAATGTGCTCAGCGGCTTTACACCGTTCGGTGAGGGTTCCAGCGTCCTCGACCTTGAGGATTTCATCGTCAGCAACCTGATCCTCCCCATCGGCTCTCTTGTCTTTATCCTCTTCTGTACCAGTAAATATGGCTGGGGTTGGGATAAATTCATCGCTGAAGCCAATTCCGGCAAGGGTCTGAAAGTGCAGAAATGGATGCGCATTTACATGAGCTATGTGCTCCCCGTGATCGTTGCCATCCTCTTTGTGGTGGGACTCTACAATTTCTTCAAGTAAGCGGAAATCTACAGAAAGTGAGATCGGATCATGCAAAAACCAAATCAGACCGAAGAGGAAGTCCTCGACCTTGGAAAACTTCTGCACGCACTTCTGCGCAGAATCCCCGTAATTCTGCTTGTGACCGTGCTCGCAGCGATTCTTGGCTTCTGCTACAGCAAATTCTATCTGCCGCTCCAGTATCAGTCCAGCGTTTACATGTATGTCCAGAGCGGCGCCAAATCCGATGAAAATGCTTCCATCAGCCAGGGTGAGCTGCAGGCTGCCCAGTCCCTTGTGAGCACCTACATCGTGATTCTGAAAAACAACGTCGTTGTCAACGAGGTTGCCGTCAGACTCGCTGCGGAATGCGACCCTACGCTCCTTGCCGAATGCTTCTCGCTGCGGCAGGACGGCAGCATTCCCACAAACCAGCTCAAGGCCTGTGTCAGCATGGCACCGGAAAGCAACACCGAGGTACTGCGCATCTCCGCACAGACATGCGACCCCGAGGTTTCCGCTGCGATCTGCGATCTTTATGCGGAGATCGCCCCGTCCTACCTCATCCGCATTGTCGGCGCCGGCAGTGTGGAGGTGATCGGTGCCGCAGACATCCCGACCTTCCCCTCCGCGCCGAACATCCCGAAGCTGACGCTCCTGTTTGCAGCGATCGGCTTTCTGCTCAGTGTTGCTGCGATCGCAGTCCGCTGCTTCTTCGACCGAACGATCAAGGATGAGCAGGATCTTGCCGCATTCGGCGCATCCTATCTCGGAGAAATTCCCGAGATCGTACCCGAGGGAAAACAGAAAATACGCCGCCGCAAAGCCAAAAATGCAGAGAACGAACCGAGTCTCGTGCTCAACGATGCGATGCCCTTTTATGTCAAGGAAAGCTACCGTGCACTGCGCACCAACCTGATGTTTGCGCTCTCCACCAAGGAACTGAATTCCGTCGTGATCTCCAGCGCCAACCCCTCCGAGGGCAAAAGCACGACGGCTGCGAACCTTGCCATGACCCTCGCCCTGATGGATGCCAAGGTATTACTCATTGACGGTGATCTGCGCCGCCCCGTGCAGCACCGCAATCTTTCCCTTGCGAACAAATGCGGTCTTTCCGAAGTACTCAGCAACATGAAGTCCTTCTCCGAAGCCGTGCAGCGCAATGTCTCCAAGAACCTCGATGTTCTCACATCCGGCGCATGCCCGCCCAATCCTGCGGAACTGCTCGCCTCTCAGAACATGCAGAAACTCCTGCAGAAGCTGCAGGAAAGCTATGATTATGTGATCATCGACGCACCGCCCATCAATCTTGTCAGCGATGCACTCGGCATCACGCCCCATACCGCCGGCATGATCCTCATTACCCTCCACCACTCCACGACCCGTGAGGATGTGGAACGGGCAATGCAGAACCTGAAGCTGACCTCTGCGCATGTGCTCGGTCTGGTACTCAACGGCAAGGAACGCCGCTCCTCCGCTTACGGCTATGGCTACCGGAAATATGATTCCTATCACCAGTACGCCGCTGCCGACCGGAACAACGGATAAAACGATGCCCCTCCCGCATTTCTGTGGGAGGGGCATTTTGTTACTTTTCAGCTTTGAGCTTCTGGAGATAGGTTTTGGTTTCCATCGAAACAACACCCGAAAGCGCCAGCAGCGCCACAATATTCGGCAGTGCCATCAGACCATTGAAGATGTCCGCCATGTTCCAGACAGCCTCAACCGTCAGGTAGGGACCGATGAACACCGCAGCAATGTACAGCCAGCGGAACACGATGGTTGCCGTCCGGTTGGAGCCGGTCAGGTAGGACAGGCAGCGCTCGGAATAATAGTTCCAGCCAAGGATCGTCGTAAAGGCAAAGAACACCAGACAGATCATCAGAATGAAGGAAGAAACCTTTGCCGGGAACGGCAGTCCGTACTGGAATGCTGCATTGGTAATCTCCACGCCCTGCAGCTCCGGATTCGTCTCCAGACAGCCGGACAGCACGATGGAAAGACCCGTCATCGTGCAGACGATGATCGTGTCGATGAAGGTACCCGTCATTGTGACAAGTCCCTGCCGTGCAGGTTCATTGGTTCTTGCAGCAGCCGCAGCGATCGGCGCAGAGCCGAGACCTGCCTCATTCGAGAAAATACCTCTCGCAATGCCGCTCTGCATGGAGGCAAAGACCGCACCCAGCACACCGCCGCCCACGGCACGAAGTCCGAATGCACTCTCGAAAATGGTCACAACAGCAGCAGGGATCTCGGTGATATGTGTCACCAGGATCAGCAGACAGCAGCCGATATACAGCACCACCATCACAGGAACCACGATCTCCGCAACGGAGGCAATGCGCTTGATACCGCCGATGACGATCAGCGCCACACAGATGGTAATGACCAGACCTGCAATGATCTGCGTCCAGGTGTAGTCCATCCCGAACAGGGAGATGGTATGTACTTTTCCGGGATCAAAGAAATTATTCGCCGCCGATGCGATGCCGTTGATCTGGGTGATCGTACCGATGCCCATCAGACCTGCCAGCAGCCCGAAGATGGCGAACAGCTTCGCAAGCCACTTCCATTTCTGTCCCATGCCGTTTTCGATATAGTAGAACGGACCGCCGATATACTGCCCGTTCTTATCCTTTCTGCGGTACTTGATGGCAAGCAGCCCCTCGGAATACTTGGTCGCCATGCCGAAGAATGCCGCAACCTCCATCCAGAGGAGTGCACCGGGTCCGCCCGTCGCAAGTGCTGTGGCAACGCCGACGATATTTCCCGTACCGATCGTTGCGGAAAGCGCCGTACAAAGCGCCTGAAAGCTCGAAACCTCGCCGCTTCCCTGTTCCTCATCCATGAACATGTACTTCAGTGCACGCCCAAGTTTATGTACCTGAATTCCACGAAGACGGATCGTCAGCAGGATACCGCACCCGATAATCAGAATCATCAGCGGCAAACCCCAGACGATATCGTCAATTCGTTTCACGATTTCGTTGAATGTTTCCATAGACCTTTCTCCTTTTCAAACTCTGTCTTTTTTATTGTAACATGTTTTGAAAAGTTTGTCAATATTTTAACAATGAAAATCGAGATTTTTTTACTGAATGCGGGGCTTGACTTATCCGGTTTCCTGTGCTATGATAAAGAAAAACGGCGCTGCTATCATCTACAGTCAAAGGAGGATCATGAATGAAATCATTGCAGAAACTTGCCTGTCCTGCGCTTGCGATGCTGCTGTCTCTGACAGCCGGCTGTGCAGAAGCACCAACATCTTCCACCGAAACCCGAACACCGCCCGTCCCGACGACGGCTGTGTCCACGCAAGCAGCTGTGCAGGTGCAGGAAACGACACAAGTTCCCAAGCCCACCACTTTGACATACGGCAACGTCATCACAGAGATTGATGGGATTTCCTATGCGGCGTATACCGAGACTTTCTACACCGGAAGTCATGAAGAGACGGTTGCTGTCGGCGATCTGCTTTTGCAGCGTGCAGAATATGAGATCAAAGAAAACGAAGAGATTTTTGTGGAGTACTACCTCAGCACCGAACTGATCGCACAGTACTATGCGGATGATGTAACATGGGACGGCGAGGTCTGCTCCTTTCAGAAGAATCACCTCACCGTGACCATTGCGGATGGCAAACTGACAGCGGTGGATCCCATTTTCGGGAAACAGACGGAACAGGAATGCCGGACATTTGTATACAATGACATGCTTTACATAGATGAGCGGGATGTGTATGATTTGCTGGGAATCACTGCGCCTTGGTCAAAGAAGTGGCTGGACGCTTACATCATTACCCGTGATTTTCTGATTCGCCCTTTGCCGGCTATGGAATACTGGGTGAGCGACAAGGATAATGGCATCACCAAAATCTACGGCTACAAAGGGGCGGAGCCGATCACTTCCCTTGCCGCTGAGCCATTCATGGTTTCCGAAGAAGGCCTCTACTATTATGAAGCGGATGGCGTATATTACGCTGATTTTGACGGCGCCTATTATCCGCTGGAATTGACGGACTATATTTCGAGGGATATGCCGCAGTAAGCGGAAACGATCACAAAAAATACACAGGGACACGATCTTTCACCGTGTCCCTGTTTTCGTTATGCTTCAAAAAACGTCTCCCCGATTTCAGAAAGCCCATAGACGGACAGCAGGTGCGCCTTGCCGTCCTCGACCTCCTCACGGCTGAAATCATGCGCAAGGAGAAAAGTGTCATCCATTTCGTCAAGATGCGCATAGAACGCAATGCCTGCATGCAGCATATCCATGGTCGGACTTTCCAGCATCGCATAGAGCGCATTTTCCGCTGTGTTGATGTCGTCATCGTCGATCTGTCTGAGCAGCATTCCGGTGGTTTCCTGCAGCTTTGCATCCTCGATCTGCACCAGATGTTCCGATGCAATGTCAACGTTCATGTGCATCATTTTTGCAGCCGCCTTGACAATATCGTGGATCTGCCGCATGATGGGGTCTTGTTCAAACATGGGGGTGCCTCCTTAGAAATTGAACCGTGGATATGCCGCCGCTTCTTTTTTGTTGAGGGCACAGAGAATGCCGACAAGCTTCGACGGCTGATCGGGGAATTTCCATTTGTTCAGATAGTCGATGAAATCCTTTTCCGTGTAGACAGCGCATTTCTCGCCGCCGACTTCTTTCAGAAGCTTTGCGCCGTTCGGGTCGTGCCAGATCCACTTGTCACAGAATTCGATGCAGTACGCATCCAGATTGTCTGCAACAGCATCCGGTACAAGGTAGATTTTGGGGGTGTTGTCTGCGGAGAGAATGACTTTTTTCATGGGTGTTCCTCCTATCTTTCCATTTTCAGAAGCGGCACCCATTCATCCTCAAGGATCTTCTCGCCGGTAAGACGGAAGCCGTGTCTTTCGTAGAATGCAATGCCACGTTTGTTATATTCGAGTACCCAGAGCCATGACGCATATTTCACAGAAACAGCGAAATGCAGGAGTTCTGCGCCGATGCCGTGACTCTGGAATGTCGGCTCGATGAAGAGTTTTTCGATTTCATCGCCGCAAATGCGGATGATGCCTTTCACCACGCCATCATCATAGACATAGGTGTTTTGCAGGGCGTCAGTGCCCTCGGCATATTCCGCCGCCATGTCCATGACATTCAGTTCACCGAAATAGTATTCGTCATTCCGGAAGAAAGGGTAGAAGTTGGTTCGGTAGTTTGTGATGATGATCTCTGCAATGCGTGAGGCATCGGTGGGGATGGCGGGGCGGATGTGGGACATGGTTTACCTCCAATCTCTGTTGATTTACAAACTGCCCCCCATCGAAGCCGACAGGGAGCAGCATTCTCTTATCAAATTAGTAAGCCAGCTTCTTCTCCAGCCAAGCTTCCAGCTCTGTGATGGGCATTCTTACCTGCTCCATCGTGTCACGGTCACGAACCGTCACGCACTGGTCGGATTCCTTGGTATCGAAGTCATAGGTGATGCAGAACGGTGTGCCGATCTCATCCTGACGGCGGTAACGCTTGCCGATAGAACCAGCATCGTCAAAGTCCACATTCCACTTCTTGGAGAGGTTTGTGAAGATCTCCATAGCCTCGGGAGACAGCTTCTTGGACAGCGGCAGAACGGCTGCCTTGAAGGGAGCCAGTGCCGGATGCAGGTGCATGACCGTACGAACATCATTCTTTTCAGCGTCGATCACTTCTTCGTCATATGCCTCGGTTACGATCGTCAGGAACAGACGCTCAACACCGAGGGACGGCTCGATGACATAGGGGATATACTTGGTGTTGTCCTCCGGATCGAAGTATTCGAGGGACTTGCCGCTGTGATTCTGGTGCTGTGTCAGGTCGTAGTCGGTTCTGTCCGCAATACCCCACAGCTCGCCCCAGCCGAACGGGAAGAGATACTCAAAGTCAGTGGTCGCCTTGGAATAGAAGCACAGCTCCTCCGGATCATGGTCACGCAGACGGAGATTCTCCTCCTTGATGCCCAGATTCAGCAGGAAGTCACGGCAGTATGCACGCCAGTACTGGAACCATTCGAGGTCAGTGCCGGGCTTGCAGAAGAATTCGAGTTCCATCTGCTCGAACTCACGCACACGGAAAATGAAGTTGCCGGGTGTGATCTCGTTACGGAAGGACTTGCCCACCTGTGCCACGCCGAACGGAACCTTCTTTCTGGTGGTTCTCTGGATATTTGCGAAGTTCACGAAGATCCCCTGTGCAGTCTCCGGACGCAGGTACAGCTCGGACTTGGAATCCTCGGTAACGCCCTGGAAGGTCTTGAACATCAGGTTGAACTGACGGATGTCAGTGAAATCCTTTGCCTCACAGTTCGGGCAGCAGATACCCTTTTCACGGATGTAGTTCATCATTTCCTCATTGCTCCAGCCGGCAGGATTGGTGCCGTCAAATGCTTCGATGAGGTTGTCGGCTCTGTGACGGGTCTTACAGGACTTGCAGTCCATCAGCGGGTCGGAGAAACCGCCCAGATGACCGGATGCCACCCATGTTTCGGGATTCATGAGGATGGCGGAATCCAGACCTACGTTGTAGGGGCATTCCTGGATGAACTTCTTGCGCCACGCCTTCTTGATGTTGTCCTTCAGCTCCACGCCGAGCGGGCCGTAGTCCCATGTATTTGCCAGACCGCCGTAAATTTCGGAGCCTGCGTATACAAAACCTCTGGATTTGCAGAGGTCAACGATCTTTTCCATGCTCTTATCAGTATTCAGCATTTGTATTTCCTTCTTTCTGACGATTTCTTGGTGCCGTGCGGCACATATAGTTTTATTATACTATAGATGGGGGAAAATGTCAAGTCTGAAATCCGCTTTGCGGACGCAGGGCAGCCGCAATTCCTTTGCCCTTGATTTCTCCCCGTATTTATGCTATAATAGGAGTAATTGTACTGCATTACAGAATCAGGAGGAATTTCCATGAAAATTGATACACTGCTGCTCGGCGAGCTTGCCGCAAACTGCCACGTCATCGACTGCGGTGACGGACTCTGTGCCGCTGTGGACATCGGCAATGACCCCGAAAAGCTGCTTCGCTTTCTCGAAGCGCACGACCTCACCCTCAAAGCCATCCTGCTGACCCACGGTCACTACGACCACATCGGCGGCGTGGAGGCGGTACGCAGAGCAACCGGTGCGGCGGTCTACATCCACGAAAGCGACGAGATCATGCTGAAAAGTGCCGCACAAAACCTCGCTGCGCAAATCACACCCCTCCCCTACACCCCCGTGACTGCCTATGAAACCATCACGGACGGCGCAGAGATCCTCGTCGGCAGCCGCACCTTCACCGTGCTGCATACCCCCGGTCATACTTCCGGCGGCGTCTGCTATCTGACGGAAAACGTAATCTTTTCGGGCGATACGCTCTTTGATGGCTCGATCGGCAGAACGGATCTCGGCGGCAATGTCACGGAGATGAAAGCATCCCTTCGGGCGCTCACCGCACTCGACGGGGATTACGATGTATACCCTGGGCACGGTGCATCCACCACGCTCGACCGTGAACGCCGCTGCAACCCCTATATGAGGAGCTTATAATGGAACAGAATTACAAATACGCCCTTGTGTTCAGAAATCACAGCTACGGCTACGAAGTGCAGGCAACCGCAAAGCTGTTCATTCCGCATGTCCGTTTCCTCATCTGCGAGGACGGCGTAATTCCGGAAGATGTGCCGAATTATATCGTGACTGCCTGCGAGTATACGGAAACAGCGGTCAAGTGTGAGGTGGACATCCGTCTGGGCACCTCTTCCTGCAAGCGTTCGCTTGCCATGCTCAACCCCTGCCAGCCCCATATCGCCCCTGATGTGAAAAGCTCCGAGGTGGAATATGCCCTCTGCCGCCTGCTCTATGAAACCTTGCAGGATATGACGGGCTATACGCCCCCGTGGGGACTGCTGACGGGTATCCGTCCGGTACGTAAGGTCATCCAGCTCCTCGAACAGGGACAAACGCCGCAGGAAGCATGCCGTACCCTGCAGGAACGCTTTCTCATTTCCGATGAGAAAATGCAGCTTGCCATGGACACCGCCCTCATCCAGCAGCCGATCCTCCCCCATGACCCGAAGGAGATCGGACTGTATATCTCCATCCCCTTCTGCCCCACCCGATGCAGCTACTGCTCTTTTGTGTCCCATTCCATGGACAGTGCCATGCAGCTCATTCCCGACTATATCACCTATCTTTGTCGGGAAATCGCCATTCTGGGCGAGCTGATCCGCAAATACGATCTCCATGTGCAGTCGGTCTACATCGGCGGCGGCACTCCCACCTCCATTTCCGCAGAGCAGCTGCGGCAGGTGATGGAAGCCATCCGCACCCATATCGACATTGCAGGTGCACGGGAATACACCGTCGAGGCAGGGCGTGCCGACACCATCACGGAGGACAAGCTGCGTGTCATCAAGGAAATGGGTGCAACGAGAATTTCCGTCAACCCCCAGACGCTGCAGGACAGCGTACTGGAAGCCATCGGCAGACGGCACACCGCACAGCAGGCGGTGGATGCCTTCCTGCTGGCAAGAAAGCTGGGCTTTGATGACATCAACATGGATCTGATCGCCGGTCTGCCGACCGACACCTACGAGGGCTTTGCGGACACGCTGCAGCGTGTCATGGCACTTGCGCCCGACAGTATTACCGTCCACACCCTCACCCTCAAGCGTGCAGCGGATCTGTACGCTTCCGACCACAATGCACATGTGGCAGAGGTCGAAAAAATGGCGGCACTCTCTGCGGACGCCCTGCCTGCAGGCGGCTGGCAGCCCTACTACATGTACCGCCAGAAGAACACGGTCGGCAATCTCGAAAACGTCGGTTACGCAAAGGCAGGCAAGGAGAATCTCTACAACATCCTCATCATGGATGAAACACAGACCATTCTCGGCGCCGGCTGCGCCGCATCCACGAAACTCGTCGAGGGCAACGGCAAAATCACCCGTGTCCACAACTACAAATTCCCCTATGAATACATCAATCGCTTTGACAAGCTGATGGAAAAGAAGCAGGAGATCGAGGAAATCCTCCAACGTCTCCGACAGGGAGGCACCTATGCTGAAGAAGAATGAACTCTATGAAGCCGAAATCACCGGCATGACTACCGAGGGCAGCGGCGTCTGCAGAATTGACAATATGGCGGTTTTCGTTCCGATGACAGCGGTCGGTGACCGTGTGCGTGTGAAGATCGTCAAGGTGCTCAGGAGCTACGCATTCGGCATCCTCGATACCCTCCTTGAACCGGCACAGGGACGCTGTACGCCGGATTGTCCTGTGTTCCGCCAGTGCGGCGGCTGCGTGTTCCGCCATGTCACCTACGAGACGGAACTGCAGTACAAGGAGGATTTTGTCCGTGACGCTTTCACCCGGATCGGGAAGCTCACGCCGGAATTTGAACCAATTCTCGGAGACTGCACCGCATCGGACGGTACACCTCTGCCCCGCCCTGCCGGATACCGCAACAAAGCGCAGTACCCGGTCGCAATGCAGGACGGCAAGCTTGTCTGCGGCTTTTTCGCCAAGCACAGCCATCGTGTGATCCCGTTCACGGGCTGTCTGCTGCAGCCCCCGATTTTTACCGAGATTCTGGAATTTCTCCTTCCGAGGCTCCATCAGGCAGGCATCTCTGCATATGAGGAAGCGTCGCACACGGGACTTTTGCGCCACATCTATCTGCGGCAGGGATATTACAGCAAGGAGATCTCGCTGTGCTTTGTGGTGCGCAAGTCCATCCGCCGCAAAATCGGTGCATTTCTGCATGCGCTGCGGGAATCCTACCCACAGATCGTGAGTATAACGGAAAGTGTCAATCCCCAGCGCACCAACGTGATCATGGGAAAAACGCTGGATGTTCTGTACGGAACGGCAGCGATCAGCGACACGATGTGCGGCAACCGGATCGAAATTTCACCGCAGTCGTTCTATCAGGTGAACACACCGCAGGCGGAACGGCTTTACGGGATTGCGAAGGAATATGCGCAGCTCAAGGGCGGCGAGCTGCTGCTGGATCTGTACTGCGGTGCCGGCACGATCGGACTTTCGATGGCGGGCGATGCAGGACGGCTCATCGGCGCCGAGGTCATCCCCGAGGCGGTCGAAAATGCCCGTGAAAACGCCGCCCGCAACGGCATTGAAAATGCGGAGTTTCTCTGCGGCGATGCCGGTGAGATCGCCGGACAACTGCTCGGTGCCGGCACCACGCCGGATATTGTGGTGGTTGACCCCCCACGCAAGGGCTGCGACGCAAATGCCATCAACGCCATCTCGCAGATGCACCCTCGCCGGATCGTGATGATTTCCTGCAATCCCTCCACGGCTGCTCGGGATTCGGCTTTGTTCGCAGAACAGGGCTACACGGTGGAGAAAGTCCGTGCAGTGGATCTGTTCCCGGGGACGGCGCATGTGGAGTGCGTGGTATTGATGTCGAGGGATAAACAATAAAATCCCAGTTCTACGCACTTTTTCAAAAATCAACCTGATGATTTCTTCCTCGCTACAGGCATTTTTGCTGTGCGTGAGAAGAAAGCATGGGGAAATGAACGATGACAACAAATACACGCACACGCATATTTGTGTGGGGATTGGATAACAGGGGTATGAGAGTGTGGGGTTTGGATGTCGGTGTGAAAATGACTATTTAGCAAGAAAAATCGAATTCTGTCGTGGGAGGAGTAACTATGTATCATTATTTTGTGGAAACTTCAAACGGTGTAATTTCCTTTATGAGAGAAGCAACACATGAAGAGTACGAAATGCTTTCACAATGTATTGAAAGAATCTCATGCTTAAATATCGATGACGCAAGAATTCAAATCGTCAAGCATTCATATAACGAATTAATGGATGCAGTCAAGAGGATAAATGATGGAGATACTATGTTGGCTACAAACGGCTGTCTTGCTTCGAAACTGACAGGGTTTTTGTCTTGTACGAGAAAATATCTTGATAACTGGGAAACTCATCTTAAATCCAAATACGGAAAAAATTCCACCGAAGTTGAAATGTTTTCAAAAGAAACTGGAAATCTGTATGATAACTACCCTGAGTATTGCTTTATGTATCGTTTAAGAAATTTTGATCAGCACTGTGAAATCGTGTTTTCAAAGTTTACAGAATATATTGGCGATGATGGAAAAGCACACAGAATCATTCTTGTGAATAGAGAACGTCTTCTAAATTCTCCTTTTACTGGCTGGAAACAAATTGATAAGGACTTTATTAAAAGGAAAGATGAAGATTTCGATATTCTCCCTATAATTCGAGTGTATTACAATTGTTTGCTCGAGCTGCATTCTAAACTTTTGCATATGCACCTTAATAAAGATTTTTTTAACGACTGTGTATCTGTTCTAAAGGTAGTAAATGAATTTGAAAACGAAGATTGTATTAGCATTTTTTCTTCAGAAGTAGAATTTAACGCTGACTTTATCCATCAAAACAACAAAGAATTTCAATGCACGAATTTATATGTTCCAGAATGCAAATACTTATTAAAGCAACTTTTAAAAGAAAATCGAGCTGCAATAAGGATTCTTGCACATGGAGAAGAATTTTGTTCTCGATTACAAGGGGTAGCAGATATAGTATCTATGGAAGAAGTGTCAACGATTACTTCATCCAAATGTAGGATTATCAAATTTCAAGATCAGCCATTTATAAAATGGAAACTTCACCTCCAGCTTGAAGCAAGTTTAGTAGCATTATTTATTCACATGGGTTTTTCAAATGAGGAGAAAAGTACTATAATGGATGAATTTAGTAGTTATGTTGATGCTTTGCTGAAGATATAATAGTCCAGTTATTTTATATGCGTACAAAGAAGCCCCTTTATCGGAACTAACATCCGACAAAGGGGCTTTCCTCTACCGATTCACTTCTCCACCACAACCTCCACCCCCGACCTAAACCGAAACACCAAATAATCTCCAAACACCGTCACCCTCTCCACCAGATGCTTCACCAGTGCCTCATCAAACTCCGTGATGCCGTGCGGCTGGGAACGGATAAACGCCCGAAGTTCTCGAATGCGTTTCTTATGTTCGGCTTTGGCGGCATCGTCCATGACAGTCTGTGCCTGTACCTCTCGCAGGTGGAGGATTTCTTCCGCAAGGTCATCATAATTCTCACGGCGGCTGGTACGGTCGATCAACTCCTGCTGCAAAGCCGCCATCTTTGCGGCAAGTGCTTTTGCCGAATCAGGATTTGTCAGGTGAATGGCGGTTTCAAGATTCTCCTTCAGCCGTTTCAGATATACCTGACTGTCCCCAAGCATCTCATTGACTGCATCCAGAAAGGCTTCCTGCAGCAATGTCTCACTGACCGTTCTCGCACGGCACTTTTCCTTGTCATGCAGTCGGGTGGTGCATCGCCAGACGATGGATTTCTTGCCACGATTGTTCCAGTGAATCCGGCGGTATTGCTCGCCGCACTCGGCACAGTACACCATCTGTGAAAAGCAATGGTTGGAACTGAATCCACGCTTCTTGCCCAGACAATCACGCTCCGAACCACGCCTTGCAATTTCTTCCTGCACTTTCAGAAAAAGTTCTTTCGGAATGATCGGCTCATGGTGTCCCTCGATGTAGTACTGCGGCATCACGCCGTTATTCACTACTCGCTTTTTGCGGAGAAAGTCCACAGTATAGGTTTTTTGTAGCAGCACATCACCCATATACTTTTCATTTTCAAGGATTTTGCGTATGGTGCTGTCATGCCAACGGCTGCTGCCACGGACAGTCAGAATGCCGTCTTGTTCCAGCCCTCTGCCGATCTTCTTGCAGCTTGCACCCTCAAGGTATTCACGGAAAATTCGTTTGACAATTTCTGCCTGTTCCGGATTGATGACGAGATTGCCTTCCGCATCCTTGTCATATCCAAGAAACAGCCGTGCGTTCACCATAACCTTGCCCTGCTGAAAGCCATACTGCAAACCCAGCTTCACATTCTGGCTTAAGGACTCGGATTCCTGCTGTGCAAGGGAAGCCATGATGGTGAGCATGACTTCACCCTTTGCGTCCATTGTGTTGATGGATTCTTTCTCAAAAAACACCGGAATGTTCATGCCTTTCAGTTCACGGATGTAATTCAGACAATCCACGGTGTTTCTGGCAAAACGGCTGATGGACTTTGTAAAGATCATGTCGATTTTTCCTTGTTTGCAGTCCTCGATCATCCTGTTGAACTCCTCACGGTTCTTGGTAGACGTTGCACTGATACCGTCATCGGCGTACACATCCACAAGCACCCAGTCGGGATTGGAACTGATGAATTCCCTGTAGTGGGCAATCTGTGCTTCATAGCTGGTTGCCTGTTCTTCATTGTCGGTGGAGACACGACAGTATGCCGCTACTCGGAGTTTTTTTACTTCCACCTTTGCGGCATTGTTGCCCTTTTGCGGCTTTGCCGGAATGGTTATTACGTTCATTTTCTCACCTCTATCAAACTGTAAATGTATTCTGCCTGCCTCATCGGATCTTCAAACTGCATCGCCGGAACGGAGAGTGTAAACTCTTTGAAAACCGGCGGTGCTTTTCTTCTGCTTCCTCTGCAATGCTTGTTGGCACGGCGGATCAGCTCCGCATTGGCTCTCGCAAATGTCTGCTTGCTCACGATTGCAGGATAAAAGTCATCACCCACATAACAGGTTCTTTTGATGATGTTCTTCACACGGCTGTGAACCATTGGTTGTCCGGCGTTCTCGGCGGCGGCTGTCAGACTCATACCGGAAAGATAGCCATTGAAAATCCCGATGATCACCGCCGCTTCCTGTTCGTCGATCACGGCAATTCCATTTTCGATTCTGTACCCGTACATAGTTCCTCCTTTAACGTCAATCCGCATTTCAGTTGAAAACCGATATGTGTTCGATCGTATACTGTAATGTTCTCAACGAAATCAGTGAATAGATCGTCCGAGAATCCGGAAAGCATATCCGCCGATTCCGCATATTTCAGCAGTCGTTCCGCTTCTTTCAGACTGCTTCCGGACTCTGCATTTCCAAGTCCTCTGATTTCCGCACGGAATTCGTTGCTCTGTTTTTCAATGCGGCTCACTTCCTGATTGTAGAGAACGCTGTCGATGATGCCCCTTGCCCTTAATTTCCGCAATTCATCCTTGCGTTCCGCATTGTGCTGTAATTCCTCTTTCAGGTGCAGGATTCTTTGCAGATTCTCATCACTGCCTGCAATCCGAAGTGCTTCACACAGAGGACGAAGCATGAGCTTTCTGGCAAAAATCAGCTTGTTCATCATGGTGACAAATGCCGCTTTGACCGCATCATCATGGATGTATTTCATGGAACATTCCGACTTATGGAACAAATGCGTTTTGCAAGCCCATGTAATTCCGCTGCTGTAGGTTTGCCGTTTGAACTTGTTGCCGCACTGCCCACAGATAATTCTCCCTGAAAACGCATAACGCTGTTGATACTTTGCTGTTCCTTTCTGAATGCCACGCTCTTTGGCTCTCTGTGACAGAATCGCACCAGCCTTTTCAAACAACTCTCTGCTGATGATTGGCTCGTGATGTTCCTGCACCAGATGGGTTTTCATTTCACCGTGATTGTCATGCCTGTGAAAATTGCTGTCAGTGTAGGTCTTTTGAAACAGAGCATCACCCACATATTTCTCATTGACCAGAATGTCCAGCAGTGTGGTTGTTGACCATTTACCGCCTTTTCTTGTAGGGATATGCCGTGCGTTGAGGTTCTTCGCAATTTTGTACACGCCCATACCGGATACGACGGAGTTGAAAATGTATTGTATCACATCCGCTTCTTCCGGTACGATTACCATTTCTCCATGTTCATCTTTTGTGTAGCCATAAGGAACACAGCCAATTTTGTAACTGCCATTTTCCATACGCTTTTGTGCAGACCACTTCACATTTTTCGAGATGGACTCCGATTCATCCTGTGCCAGACTGCTGATGATGGACAGAATCAGTTCGCTCTCCATGCTTCCGGTATCAAGATTCTCTTTCTCAAAATAAATCGGAATGCCATAGGAAAGCAGTTCACGGACGATGGATAAGCAGTCAACCGTATTTCTGGCAAATCGGCTCACAGATTTGGTCAGCACATAATCAATGCGGCCGATACGGCACTCATACAGAAGTGCCTGCAAACCGTCACGGACTTCTGCCTTTGTTCCGGTGATGCCGAAATCGTAGAACACACCTGCATACTCCCAATCGGAATGCAGTCTGATCCAAGCTTCGAAATGCTGTTTCTGCGTTTCAAGGCTATCCCTCTGGTCATCATTGTCCGTTGACACACGGCAGTACGCTGCCACACGGAGTTTTTTCACTTCCTGTTTTTGTGGTTCGACTTTTCTGATGTTCATAAAGGTTTCCCTCCTTTCTTGTATGCTATATTAACTCTGTTTCGGTGCTTTATCAAGCGTTTTCGGTAATAAGTCTGCATACATGGGAGAGAAAGTTCGGCGGTTTATTTCCGTTAATTTGTCATACTCGTCAAATGTGATAAATCCCTTTGTATAGAGCAATTCGGTGATTGCCTGTGCCTTGTAGTATCCGATTTCATCAAGGATCTTCTGTTGTTCCATACTGCACCTCCTGCTGATACTTGAAAAGTTCTTCCAAAAGCAATAGGACAGTTTTCCTGCTTTTGAGTACCTTTCAAGTACCAGTCAAAGGAAAGTGCCGAAAAATTAACCCCATAAAATAGAAAAAGCCCCTTCGAGAGAAAAAATTCTCGAACGGGCATCACTATATCCAGATCAAATTAGTGAGATTACTTATTTTGTTCTTTGTTTCCTGTACTCCGACGGCGAAACCCCGATATGCTTATGAAAGAGCCTGCTGAAATACAAGGGATTATCGTATCCGACTGCTTCTGCAATCTCAGAAATATTGTATTCAGTAGATTCAAGTAAGCTCTGTGCATTTGCCATACGCAGTGAAAGAATATACTGCATCGGCGTAACCTTGACAATCTGCCGGAAGCTTCGTATAAACCAGCAGGTACTCATGTGTCGTGAGGCGGCATAATCATCAATGTTGATCTGTTCGTTATAGTGTTCATTGAAATAATGGGTGGCACGCTCAATCTCATTCTGAGCGTCGCTGCCCTTTTTGCGTCCCTCTTTGATATAGCGGTTGATCTGGATGAAGATATGACGCAAGTTCAGTGTGAGCAGCTCCTCATAATTCGGTCGGCAGAGCTGAAGCTCCTGTATCATCTGACGGTACAGCCATGCATAGTCGGGGGATGTGCCTGTATAGAACACATTTTCCTTTTGTGGCATTTCATAGTTATCCAGAATGCCCTCTACCATTCTTCCTGTAAAATGCACCCAGTAGACCTCGGCTTTATCAGGAGCATGATAGTAGTAATACTGTATCTCACCGGGACGGAACAGAATCATATTACCCTCGGTGATAACTGTTTCTTTCCCGTCAAGACCGTCAAAGTAAAAATATCCCTTGCCCTTTGCGATATATAAGAGCTGATAATCCCTTCTGCCCTGTGGGCGTTCCGTTGAAACTGTTGGGCGGCTGTGTACTCGGTAATATCCGCAGCTGGTCACGATCAGCGATTTGCTTTCATCGACGATATCTGTCAGTGAATTATGCAGATAAGCAACATTCGTATACATGCACAGACCTCCTTCTGTGTTCTTTTCTCCATTATAGCATATCTGAATCCGCATTTCAATAGCAAAGTATCATTTTGTGCATATTTTGTCCCATTGTGTTTATGGAATCGCCGTGCCGGATATGGTAGAATAGAATCAGAAAGTAAAGGCGCCTTTAATCGAATTACAGTGCTTCACCCGATAGTGGGCACTGCTTCCGAAGCAGAACTCGAGACCTGCGACGGACATTAACAAAACCCATAATGAATTCTTTTAAAGGAGAGAGTAACATGACTGAAAAGAAATACCTGAAATGGTACAACAAAATCGGCTACGGATCAGGAGACATCGCAGGAAACGTTGTATATGCCTTCCTCGCTACCTTTGTTATGATCTATCTGACCGATACCGCCGGACTGAACGCAGGCATTGTCGGAACACTGATGATGGTTTCAAAAATTTTCGACGGATTTACAGATGTCATATTCGGTTCGCTGATCGACAAAACCAAAACAAAGATGGGCAAGGCTCGTCCGTGGATGCTCTGGCCGTACATCGGCAACAGCCTGATGCTGATCATGATCTTTGCAGTACCTTCCGGATGGGGCAATGTAGCAAAATATGCATATTTCTTCATCACCTACACCCTGCTCAACGCCATATTCTTCACCGCAAATAATATCGCATATTCCGCACTGACTGCACTCATCACCAAAAATGGCAATGAACGAGTACAGATGGGCTCCATCCGCTTCATCTTTGCATTCGGTACAAGCCTTCTGATCCAGTCCCTGACTGTAAAGGCAGTTGATTGGTGCGGCGGTGGTGCAGAGGGCTGGAGAAATATTGCCATCATCTACGCAATCATCGGACTTGTGGTCAATACCATTTCTGTATTCTCCGTCAAGGAGCTTCCCGAAGAAGAACTGGAAAATGAAAATCATGCCGATGAAGAAGCTGCAAAGTTCTCCGCTGATGCCTATCCGGATTTTGAGCTTGCGGATAAGGAACACCGCACTGAGGACGAAAGCAAGAAGTATTCACTGCTTGATGCTGCAAAGCTGCTCCTTGCAAACAAATACTACATCATCATCTGTGCGGTCTACATCCTGACGCAGCTTTTCT
>JAZPZJ010000058.1:0-2815 GCA_045544635.1 Oscillospiraceae bacterium | reverse complement strand
GGAAACGGTTTCGGGGTTGCAGTTGACGATGATCGGCTCGAAGCCCATCTTCTTGAGTGCCAGAGATGCATGAACGCAGCAGTAGTCGAATTCGATACCCTGACCGATTCTGTTCGGACCGCCGCCGAGGATCATGATCTTGGGCTTCTCTGTATTGCAGGGGCTCTTGTCCTCTGCAAGATGATAGGTGGAGTAGTAATATGCGGAATCCTGTGTGCTGCTGACATGAACGCCTTCCCATGCCTCACGGATGCCGTATTCATAACGCTTGTTGCGGATATCCTCTTCCGGTACTTCCAGCAGCTGGCTGAGGTATCTGTCTGCAAAGCCGTCGAGCTTTGCCTGACGGAGTACATCCTCTGCCGGAACACTGCCCTTCATGGTGAGCAGCATTTCTTCTTCCTGTACGATCTCGAGCATCTGTTCGAGGAACCAATGCTTGATCTTGGTCAACTGGAAGATTTCTTCCACAGTTGCACCCTTGCGCAGTGCCTCATAGATGATGAACTGACGCTCACTGGACGGGAAACGCAGCTGAGCGAGAAGCTCTTCCTTGGTCTGCTCATGGAAATTCTTAGCAAAGCCCAGACCGTATCTGCCGATTTCCAGGCTTCTGATCGCCTTCTGGAACGCTTCCTTATAGGTCTTGCCGATGCTCATCACTTCACCCACAGCACGCATCTGTGTACCGAGCTTATCCTGTGCGCCCTTGAACTTCTCGAATGCCCATCTTGCGAACTTGATTACCACATAGTCGCCGGAGGGAACATACTTGTCCAGTGTGCCGTACTTGCCGCAGGGGATCTCCTTCAGGGTCAGACCGCATGCGAGCATTGCGGATACCAGAGCGATCGGGAAACCGGTTGCCTTGGAGGCAAGTGCAGAAGAACGGGAAGTTCTGGGGTTGATCTCAATGACAACGATTCTGCCTGTTTCCGGATCATGTGCGAACTGGCAGTTGCAGCCGCCGATTACTTCGATCGCCTCAACGATCTTGTAGGACTGTTCCTGCAGTTTCTTCTGTACATCTTCGGAGATGGTCAGCATCGGAGCAGAGCAGAAAGAGTCGCCGGTATGTACACCGATGGGGTCGATATTCTCGATGAAGCAAACGGTGATGATATTGTTTTCTGCGTCACGGACAACCTCAAGCTCCAGTTCTTCCCAGCCGCTGATGCATTCTTCAACGAGCACCTGACCAACAAGACTTGCCTGCAGACCTCTTGCGCAAACAATTTTGAGTTCATCCACATTGTAAACCATGCCGCCGCCTGCGCCGCCCATGGTATATGCAGGACGCAGAACAACCGGATACTTCAGCTTTTCAGCGATCTTGACAGCTTCATCAACGCTGTATGCAACCTCGCTGCGTGCCATTTCGATGCCGAGCTTATCCATGGTCTTCTTAAATTCGATACGGTCCTCACCACGTTCAATCGCATCTACCTGAACGCCGATGACCTTAACATTATATTGATCCAGAACACCAGCCTCTGCAAGCTCTGAGCAGAGGTTCAGACCGGACTGACCGCCGAGGTTCGGCAGGAGTGCGTCCGGGCGCTCCTTTTCGATGATCTGTGTCAGACGAGCCAGATTCAGCGGTTCTACATAAGTAATATCCGCAACGTCCGGATCCGTCATGATAGTAGCCGGATTGGAATTGACCAGTACAATTTCGTATCCCAGCGCACGAAGGGCCTTACAAGCCTGTGTACCGGAATAGTCGAACTCACATGCCTGACCGATAATGATCGGACCGGAGCCAATAATCATAATCTTGTTGATGTCTTGTTTCTTTGGCATATTCTTCTCCATAACCCGTGCAGAGCAAAACACGTATTTATTTACCGTTTTTTCTGCGTTTTTTTATGCATTTTCTGCGTTTGGGCAAAAAAATTTTGACTGCATCGCAGCAAAACGGCATCACTCTTTCCTAGTATTATATCATAAATCAGGCAGGATTTCAAGATGTTCAGAGAAAAAAATCTGACTTTTTTTCTCTTTTTTCAGGTTTTTTTCTGAAATCGTGATTTTACACAAAAAAAACAGATTTTCAATACGAAAAACTATATGTGTAAAATGCAGCCCGCCTGAACCGGCGGGCTGCAAATCTGCAATCTGTTTTACAGCAGGGACTGATACAGTGCTGTGATGTCCTCCACGGAGGTATCCTTCGGGTTGCCCGGACGGCAGGCATCCGCATAGGCGGATTCTGCGAGGAACGGAACATCCTCGGGCTTTACGATCTCCTTGAGATCCGTCGGAATACCCACATCCTGCGACAGCTGCTTAACAGCATCCACAGCAGCCTTGCGGTATTCTTCCACGGTCATATTCTCCGTACCCTGTACGCCCATTGCAGCGGCGATGTACTTGTACTTGTCGCCCGTCGCCTCAGCGTTGTATTCCATGACAGTCGGGAGAATGATGGCATTTGCCACGCCATGGGGTGTGTCATAAACCGCACCGAGGGGATGTGCCATGGAATGCACGATGCCCAGACCAACATTGGAGAAGCCCATGCCGGCGATGTACTGACCGAGTGCCATGCCTTCTCTGCCCTCAGGGGTGTTGTCCACCGCACCACGCAGGGATGCCGCAATGATCTCGATTGCCTTGAGATGGAACATATCCGTCATGGTCCATGCAGCCTTTGTGGTAAAGCCCTCGATCGCATGGGTGAGCGCATCCATACCGGTGGCAGCAGTCAGACCCTTGGGCATGGTTGCCATCATATCGGGGTCAACAACTGCAACTACGGGGATATCGTGAACATCAACGCAGACCAAAGTCGGAGGCCAAGGCGGTCTTAGGA
>JAZPZJ010000057.1:0-76850 GCA_045544635.1 Oscillospiraceae bacterium | reverse complement strand
CAGCGGGTTGTTCTGATCCATGAACTGGGACAGGGGGGAGGAGCAGAAGAATTCCATCACCTGAGAGGTGATGGAGCGGATATTGACCAGTGCCTGCGGTGTCACAACGTCCATATCCTGTGCCTGCAGGTTCATGCGCTCACGGATGCTGCGCTCCATTCTTGCAAAGCCTGTGCGCATGGTGTTCTGGAGCAGCTCGCCAACGCAGCGGATACGACGGTTGCCCAGATGGTCGATATCGTCGATCGTACCAACGCCCTCACAGAGATTGAGGAAGTAGCTGACAGTCGCATAAATATCATCAAGTGTAATATGATTCGGGATCAGCTCTTCTGCACGCTTCTTGACAACAGCCTTCAGCTCCTCGGGAGCAGTATTGTCGAGAATGTCGCAGAGCACCTTGAAGCAAACCTTCTCATGGATGCCGCATTCCTCGGGATCGAAATCCACATAGCCTGCCAGGTCAACCATGCCGTTGCCGAGGATCTTGATCTCCTTTTCTACCATGCGGATGGAAGTCTGACCCTGCTCGTTCTGGTAGTATTCCTTGGATTCTACGGTGATGAATGCCTCCATCACACCTGCCTGCTCGATCATTCTTGCCTTGTCTGCGGAGATCACCTCGCCTGCTTCTGCAAGCACTTCGCCGGTTCTGGTATCCACAACGGGCTTTGTGATCTGGTGACCGCTCAGACGGGAAGCGATGCCGAGCTTCTTGTTGTACTTGTAACGACCGAATTTGCACAGATCGTAGCGTCTCGGGTCGAAGAACAGCAGGCTCAGGTGTGCCTGTGCGCTCTCTACCGTCGGCGGCTCGCCGGGACGAAGCTTCTTGTATACCTCGATCAGCGCATCCTCGGTATTCTTGGTGGTATCCTTCTGCAGAATGGTCTGATTCAGGCGCTCATCAATGCCGAATACCTCCTGGATCTGTTCATCGGTGCCTAGACCAATGGAACGGATGAAGGTGGTCAGCGGGATCTTGCGGTTTTTATCAATGCGGACATACGCCACATCATTGGAATCCATCTCATATTCCAGCCATGCACCACGGTTCGGGATGATGGTGGACTTGAACAGCTCCTTACCGGTCTTGTCCTTCTCCATGTCATAATAAACACCGGGAGAACGAACCAGCTGGGAAACGATAACACGCTCTGCACCATTGATGACAAACGTGCCGCTTTCTGTCATGAGCGGAAAATCACCCATGAAGATTTCGCTTTCCTTCAGCTCACCTGTTTCCTTGTTCCAGAGCTTTGCAGTCACACGAAGGGGAGAAGCGTAGGTAGCCTGATGCTCCTTTGCCTCAGCGATCGTATACTTGAGGTTGTCATCATCAAAGCGGTAACCAGTAAATGTCAGTACCAGATTGCCATTGTAATCGGTTGCGGAGAAATCACGGAAAACATCCTGCAGACCCTCTTCTCTGAACCACTTGTAGGAATTCTTCTGAATTTCAATCAGGTTCGGCATGTCGAGGACTTCATTGATCTTTCCGAAGCTCATTCTGACATTTTTGCCAAGCTGTTTGGCTGTCACATTCACCATAGGCGGATACCTCCTTAAAATTTTTCACAGCAGTCCTGCACAGCAGCACTGTGTGCGGTGGATCATTAATTTTTGCATCTGAAATTTTTTTCGATCAGCACTTGACAAATGCGGTCGAATGTGATATACTATTGTACAAACAAGCATACCATTCCATTATAATGCATTTTAATATTATATTACATTTTATATAGTTTGTCAAGTGGTTTTCCATTTTTTGTTGAGTGTCCCAAAAATCCAGACGTATTGATGCTGCATTTTGTTTGTTTAGACAAGTGCAGCTTTTTTGTACACGGAAGTGAAGTGACGCAATGAAAAAAATTTAGCACAGCGGACTTTTGGCGCTGTGCTGCAGAGTCAGGTGAAATCAATGCGTAAAATTTCAAGTTTATGTGTGCTCTCTCTCGTGATGGCGCTGTCCGCTGCCGGCTGCACGGAACAGGTGACGGAGGAGAGCACAGTGGAAGAGACCATCCCGCCGACAACACAGGCGACGGAACCTCCGGCAACGGAACCGCCCACGGAACCGCCGACAGAGGCGCCCACCGGCATTAATCCGCTCACCGGTGAATCGGGTTATCCTGCACAAGCAGCAGGAAAGCGCCCTGTTGCGGTCATGGTGAACAATCTCAAAAATGCCTATCCCCAGTACGGTATCAGCGAAGCGGATATCCTTTATGAGGTGCCCGTGGAGGGCGGCGTGACCCGGATGATGGCGGTCTATGCCGATATGGCAAATGTTCCCGATGTCGGCTCCGTGCGGAGCTGCCGCTATTATTTCCCGAAGCTTGCGATGGGAATGGATGCGATCTACTGCCATTGGGGTGCGGAGCAGGTTCATGCGGTCAACGTGATGAATCAGCTCGGGATCGACCATCTGGACGGCAGTCAGCTGGAGCACAGCCTGCTGTTTTATCGGGATCCTGAACGTGTGGGAAAGTACGCCTCGGAGCATACGGGCTATCTGAAGGGCAGCGATCTTCCGGTTGCTGTGGAGACCTTCGGGATCCGTGCGTATGCCGCAAGCCGTGCACCCCTTTTCACGTTTGCGGAGGAACCGCTTACGCCTGCGCAGGACTGCGTGCGGGTGAAAATACCGTTTTCGAACAGCAGCTCGACGGAATTCACGCTCGATCCGGCACAGAATGTGTATCTCATGACGCATAACAGCGAACCGCAGATGGATGGCCGTGCGCAGGTGCAGGCTTCGTTCACAAATGTGTTCGTTCTGCAGACTCAGGTTTCCTCGCTTGATGAAGCGAATTATCTGCGCCGTGTGGAGCTGGAGGGCGGCAGCGGCTATTATGTCAGCATGGGCGGCATGGAAGAAATCCGCTGGGAAAAGGCGGATGACCGTTCCCCGATCCGTGTGTTTGCAGCGGATGGAACGGAGCTGGAGGTCAACCCCGGCAGCAGCTATATCGGGATCGTCAGCGAGAACAGGAGGCTTACTTTTACCGGTGCCTTAGATGGCGAGTCGCCGATCGCATATTGAGCAGAAAAACAGCGAAAAATGCCGGGAGACAGCGATGCCCCGGCATCTTTTTTGTGAAAAATCAACAATTCAGAAAGCCGTGCGAAAAAAAGAAAAAAATCTCTTGACAAGCAGTGGTTTATCGTGTATAATGTAAAAGTATGCGGCGCATTTCCGCATAACATTATATTGAAAAGGAGGATACAAGATGCCGACATTTAATCAGCTCGTACGCAAGGGCAGAAAGATGCAGGAGACTAAGTCCACAGCTCCGGCTTTGCAGAAGGGTTACAATGCAAAGAAGAAGGTGCAGATCGACCAGAGTGCTCCGCAGAAGAGAGGCGTTTGCACAGTTGTTAAGACAACAACTCCCAAGAAGCCGAACTCTGCTATGCGTAAGATCGCAAGAGTTAAGCTGACAAATGGCTACGAGGTAACATCCTACATTCCCGGTATCGGTCATAACCTGCAGGAACATAGCGTGGTTCTGATCCGTGGCGGACGTGTAAAGGACCTCCCCGGTGTACGTTACCACATCATCCGTGGTGCGCTCGACGCTCAGGGTGTAGCTAACAGACAGCAGGCTCGTTCCAAGTACGGTGCAAAGAGACCGAAGGCTGGCAAGAAGTAAGAATTACCCATTGCCGAACAACAATTTTACGAAGTGAATTAGGATTACCACAGGTAATGTGGAGATTTTCATATAGATTATGCGAATCCTCTGCGTTGGCCTGACGTACCTGCAAAAAAGCAGGACGAGTACCTATGAATTCACGAATCAATGTGAAGGAGGGAAGCGAAATGCCGAGAAGAGGTAAAATCGCAAAGCGTGATGTACTGCTCGATCCCGTATACAATTCCAAGCTTGTAACACGTCTGATCAACAACGTGATGCTGGACGGTAAGAAGGGCGTAGCGCAGAAGATCGTTTATGGTGCATTTGATATTGTCGCTGAAAAGACCGGCAGAGATGCACTCGAAGTTTTCGAAGAGGCTATGGAAAACATTATGCCTCAGCTGGAAGTAAAGGCACGCCGTCTGGGTGGTGCTACTTACCAGGTACCGATGGAAGTTCGTCCGGAGAGAAAGCAGACCCTGGGTCTGAGATGGATCACCAAGTATTCCAGAGAGCGTAACGAGAAGACCATGAAGGAAAGACTTGCTGGTGAGATTCTTGATGCACTCAACGGTGTTGGCGGTGCATGCAAGAAGCGTGACGATACACACAAGATGGCAGAAGCAAACAAGGCGTTTGCTCACTACCGCTGGTAATTTGCCAGAATGCAAATCCGCTGATAAAGGAGAAGAATTATGGCAAGAGATTGTTCACTGGAGCGTACCAGAAATATTGGTATCATGGCGCACATTGATGCCGGTAAGACGACTACAACAGAGCGTATTCTGTTCTACACCGGTGTAAACTACAAGATCGGTGAGACACACGAAGGCGCTGCGACTATGGACTGGATGGAGCAGGAGCAGGAGAGAGGTATCACAATTACCTCCGCTGCAACTACTGCATACTGGGCAGGTCACAGACTGAACATCATCGATACACCCGGACACGTTGACTTCACTGTAGAGGTTGAGCGTTCTCTGCGTGTACTCGACGGTTCTGTAACAGTACTGTGCGCAAAGGGCGGCGTTGAGCCTCAGTCCGAGACCGTTTGGAGACAGGCTGATAAGTACAAGGTACCGAGAATGGCTTATGTCAACAAGATGGATATCATGGGCGCTGACTTCTACCGTGTTGTAGACATGATGCGTGACAGACTGAAGTGTAACGCAGTTCCGATTCAGCTGCCGATCGGCGCTGAAGAAACCTTCAAGGGCATTATTGACCTTGTTGAGATGAAGGCTTATGTATACTACGATGACCTGGGCAAGGACATTCGTGTTGAGGAGATTCCGGAAGACATGATGGATAAGGCTGAGGAATATCGTGAGTCCCTGCTGGAGCATGTTGCTGAGCAGGATGATGAGCTGATGGAGAAGTATTTTGCAGGTGAGGAGCTCACCATTGATGAGATCAAGACCTGCATCAGAAAGTCCTGTATTGCAAATACAATGGTTCCGGTTGTCTGCGGTACTTCCTACAAGAATAAGGGCGTACAGAAGCTGCTGGATGCAATTGTTGACTATATGCCCGCACCGACTGACGTTGATGACATCAAGGGTACTGATGCTGAGACCGGTGAGGAAGTTGTTTGCCCGTCCACTGACGATGCTCCGTTTGCTGCGCTTGCATTCAAGATCGCAACAGACCCGTTCGTTGGTAAGCTGACATTCTTCCGTGTATATTCCGGTGTTCTGGAAGCAGGTTCCGGCGTGCTCAACTCCACAAAGGGCAAGCATGAGAGAATCGGCCGTATTGTGCAGATGCACGCAAACAGCCGTAAGGAACTGGATAAGGTTTATTCCGGTGATATCGCAGCTGCGATCGGTCTGAAGCAGACCACAACCGGTGATACACTTTGTGATGAAGATCATCCCGTAATCCTCGAGTCCATGGAATTCCCGGAGCCGGTTATCAACCTGGCGATCGAGCCGAAGACCAAGGCTGGTCAGGAAAAGATGGGCGTTGCGCTCGCAAAGCTGGCTGAAGAGGATCCGACATTCCGCACATGGACTGACGAAGAAACCGGTCAGACCATCATCGCTGGTATGGGTGAGCTCCACCTCGATATCATCGTTGACAGACTGCTCCGTGAGTTCAAGGTTGAGGCTAACGTCGGCGCACCGCAGGTATCCTATAAGGAAACCATCAAGGGCAATGCAGATGTTGACCACAAGTACAAGAAGCAGTCCGGTGGTAGCGGTCAGTATGGTCACGTTAAGATCCGTGTATCCCCGAATGAGTCCGGTAAGGGCTATGAGTTCGTGAACTCTGTAGTCGGCGGTTCTATTCCGAAGGAATATATCCCCGCTGTTGACGCTGGTATCAAGGGCGCTATGCAGGCTGGTATTCTGGCAGGCTATCAGGTAGTTGACGTGAAGGTTGAACTGTATGATGGTTCTTACCACGAAGTTGACTCCTCTGAAATGGCGTTCAAGATCGCAGGTTCTATGGCGTTCAAGGAAGCTATGCGTAAGGCAGAGCCCGTTCTGATGGAACCGATCATGAAGGTTGCAGTTATCGCTCCCGATGAGTATCTGGGTAACGTTATCGGTGACCTCAGCTCCCGCCGTGGTGAGATCCAGGGTCAGGAGACAAGACCTGGTACTGTTCAGGTTGACGCACTCGTTCCGCTGTCTGAAATGTTCGGCTATTCCAACCAGCTGCGTTCCAACACACAGGGCCGTGGCCAGTATGCAATGGAACCTCACAGCTACAGAGAAGTTCCGAAGAACATTGCAGAAAGCATTATGACTTCCAGAGGCAAGAAGGACTAATTATCGTCCCAAATGCAATTTTTAGTGATTTCGCAGGTATTTTTTCAAAAAACACTTGCAATTCATGCAGCAATCTGGTATAATATATATATCATTATGCTGTAATACAGTAATTAAAGGAGGAAACTTCCAATGGCAAAGGCAAAATTTGAACGTACCAAGCCCCATGTAAATATTGGTACAATTGGTCACGTTGACCACGGTAAGACAACTCTGACTGCAGCTATCACAAAGACTCTCGCTCTGAAGGGTCAGGCTCAGTACGAGGCTTATGACATGATCGATAAGGCTCCCGAGGAGAGAGAGCGTGGTATCACAATCAATACTGCTCACGTAGAGTATGAGACTGATGCTCGTCACTATGCACACGTTGACTGCCCCGGACATGCTGACTATGTAAAGAACATGATCACTGGTGCAGCTCAGATGGACGGCGCTATCCTCGTAGTAGCTTCTTCCGACGGTCCGATGGCTCAGACTAAGGAGCACATCCTGCTGGCTCGTCAGGTAGGCGTACCGGCAATCGTTGTATTCATGAACAAGGCTGACCAGGTTGACGACGAAGAGCTGCTCGAGCTGGTTGAGATGGATATCCGTGATACTCTGTCCGAGTATGAGTTCCCGGGCGATGATATTCCGATCGTAAAGGGCTCCGCTCTGGCTGCTCTGAACGCTCCCGATGATCTGTCCGATCCGGCATATGCTCCGATTCTCGAACTGATGGACAATGTAGACTCCTACATTCCTACTCCTGAGAGAGACGATGCTAAGCCGTTCCTGATGCCGATCGAGGATACAATGACCATCTCTGGCCGTGGTACTGTAGTAACAGGCCGTGTAGAGAGAGGTCGTATGAACGTAGGTGAGGAAGTTGAGATCGTTGGTCTGAAGGAAGAGAGCTCCAAGACTACAGTAACTGGTCTGGAAATGTTCAGAAAGCAGCTCGACTTCGCTGAGGCTGGTGATAACGTTGGTGCTCTGCTCCGTGGTGTTCAGAGAAAGGACGTTGAAAGAGGCCAGGTTCTCTGCAAGCCCGGTTCCATCAACCCCCACACAAAGTTCAAGGGCCAGGTTTACGTTCTGAAGAAGGAAGAGGGCGGCCGTCACACACCGTTCTTCAACAACTACAGACCGCAGTTCTATTTCAGAACAACTGACGTAACTGGTATCGTTACTCTGCCGGAGGGCGTAGAAATGTGCCGTCCTGGCGATAACGTAGAGATGGACGTTGAGCTGATCACTCCCATCGCTATCGAGCAGAACCTGCGTTTCGCTATCCGTGAGGGTGGTAGAACAGTTGGTTCCGGCGTTGTTATCGCAATCAACGAATAATTGATTCTTTGAATCTGAAAAGAGAGGACTTTTGTCCTCTCTTTTTTTATCTGTTAATTTAAAGAGTTACTTGAAATAAGTTATAAAATTAGCTTGAATAACTTTTAATTTACTTAAAATTTGTGCAAGATGCTATTTTTTTTATGCATATGTACAAAAAATTCGAATCAATCTTGCATTTCATTCCAATCTGTGGTAAAATAAATTATACACTGTTAATTTACTGGTGTATCAAATTATATGGAAGGAAGAAGAAGGTATATGTTGAAGAAGAGAGCAATTGGCGGTGCCATGGCCTGTGCACTGGGTCTGAACTGCCTCCTTGCAGTACCGTTTGGTTCGGCTGCTGCAGAAACCAAGTATGAATTCGAAGATGGTGAGATGACCGGTTATACCGAAGTTTCAACCAGTATGTCCGGTTACTCCGGAACAGGTTATGTTGACCTGACAGGTGATGCCGCTGCTACGGATCATTCCGGTGACACCATTACTGTCACTGTAACTGCGCCCTCCACAGGTATGTACGATCTGACGATCTGTGCCGCACCCTATGACGACGGCAAGCAGCATAGTATCGTTGTAAATGGCCAGACACAGGGCAGTATGGCGTTCTCGGGTGATGAATTTTCTGAAGTAGAGTTTGGTGCTGTCAAGCTGCAGGAAGGCGAGAATACCATTACCATTGTCAGCGGTTGGGGCTGGACACGTTTCGATTATTTGACGATTGATACCGCAGAGCTGGAAACACTGCACCAGTGCAACATCCTGAGCGACCCGAATGCAACCGCTGAAGCACAGGGCTTGATGAACTATATGGCGGATATGTACGGTGAGTACATTGTATCCGGTCAGCAGGAAATCTATGGCGGCGGTCATGACGGCAACTACGAATGGGAATTTGATTATCTCTATGATCTGACCGGTGAATATCCGGCGATCCGTGGTTTTGACTATCTCAATACCAACCCGATGTGCGGCTGGGATGATGGCACCACAGAGCGTATTATTGAATGGGTTAATGAACGTGGCGGTATCGCAACGACTTCCTGGCATCTGATCGTTCCCACAGATTTTGCAAGCTATGAGCTTGGCTCAACTGTGGCATGGTCGGAGGAGGTTTGTACACACAACACCAACACGGACTTCAAGGTTGCAAATATTGTTAATGATACGTCCTCCAAGGAGTACAAGTATTTCATGCAGTCCGTTGAAATGCTGGCTGCTGAGCTGAAACAGCTGCAGGATGCAGGCGTACCGCTCCTGTTCCGTCCGCTGCATGAAGCAGAGGGCGCCGGCGGTGAGACTGGTTCCTGGTTCTGGTGGGGCATGGACGGTTCCAACACCTACAAGGAACTCTGGAAGCTGCTGTACACCACCCTGACTGAGGAATATGGCATCCATAACCTGATCTGGGAATTCAACAGCTACACCTATGGCAAGTCCATGAACTGGTATCCGGGCAATGAGTATGTGGATCTGGTTGGTTACGATAAGTACAATGCATCTGCAAATAACCCCAATGAAAGTGCAATTTCCTCTACATTCAACGGTCTGGTGGATATGTACAACAAGTACGGCAAGATGGTTGCAATGATGGAGTGCGACACCATTCCGTCCGTAGAAAATATGACTGCTGAGAATGCTTATTGGCTGTATTTCTGCCCGTGGTATGAGGATAATGGTGCGAAGTTCCTGACGGAGTACAACAATGCCGATACATTGACAAGCATCTATCAGAGCGACGTTGTAGTAACACTCGACGAGCTGCCGGATTACAAGTCCTATGTCTTCACCGGTGAAGAATATGTTCCGGAGACCATGGCTCCGACTGAGCCGACACAGCCGACCGAGCCCGTTAAGGAAGGTCACGCAAAGGTTGTAGAAGAAGAAGATTACACCGCACTCATTTTCCCTGGACCGGTAGGCGAATCCTTCTTCATTGAGGTTGAATTTGCAAATGGCGTTGATAACGCAAACGGTGGTATTGGTGCCGGTTCCATGATCGGTGATACCTATTACTGGGCAAATATCAGCTGGGAAGCAACTGCTCCGGGCGTTGTAGAAGTGGATACTGACAATTTCTACAATGTCACCACATCCGATGGTACTGCAGTGACAGATGAAGCAATCATTGCACAGCTGGCTGAGATCCTCAAAACAGAAGTTACCACATTCCAGGCACAGGTTTGGCATGCTGGTGAAGGCGCAGAAGCTGCGAGCAAGTCCGATGTTACATTCGTTGACGCTTGGCTTGCAGACGCAGATCCGGGCACAACGGATCCCGACGAAACGCCTGAGCCGACCGATCCTCCTGCAGATGAAGATATCGTAGAGGGTACTGTAAAGGAATCCACCGATGGTTATGCAATCACTCTGCCGCAGGCAGTTGGTGAGACACTGTATCTCCAGGTTGAGCTGGCATCCGGTGTGACCTTTGCAAACGGCTGTGTTGCAACAAATGTAGACGTTGACGGTACTTCTTACTGGGTATCCGTTCAGTGGGAAGCAAGCAAATCCGGTGATATCGAAGTGGATATGACCAAGGTATTCAATGTAACGCTCGATAATGAAGAGGTTACGGACGAAGCGATCCTTGCAGCTGCATATGCAGGTCTGCTGGAGCAGAAGAACCTGACCGGTCAGATCTGGTGGGTAAATGACGCAAGCGGTGAGCAGGTAGACAGCTCTGAAGCTGTGATCACCGGCGCATACATCAAGGCTGCTGCAGCTGATACAGAAGCAGCATACGGCGATGTAAACGAGGACGGCGATATTGACGTTCTTGACATCATCGTACTGAACAAGTACCTCCTCGGCGGCGGCTCCCTGACAGATCAGGCACAGCTGAATGCTGACGTGGATGGCGATGGTGAGGCTGGTGCAAACGACTCCCTGAACATCATGAAGTACATTGTAAAGCTGGTTGATAAACTCCCTGTAACAACAGCATAACGAAAAAAACTGAAGCAGGACGGCGTTTGCCGTCCTGCTTTTTTATGCAGTAGAAAAGCCCCGTCGGATCGACGGGGCTTTGGTGTATCTTTTAGTCGAGGAAGTCCTTGACCTTCTTGCTTCTGCTGGGGTGACGCAGCTTGCGCAGTGCCTTAGCTTCGATCTGGCGGATACGTTCACGGGTGACATTGAACTGTGCGCCCACCTCTTCGAGTGTGCGGGAACGTCCGTCGATCAGACCAAAACGCAGACGCAGAACATTTGCCTCACGATCGGTCAGCGTGGAAAGTACCTCCTCAAGCTGCTCCTTGAGCAGGGTCAGAGAAGCGGCATCCGCAGGTGCCGGTGCGTCATCATCGGGGATGAAGTCTCCCAGATGGCTGTCCTCCTCCTCACCGATGGGTGTTTCGAGGGATACCGGATCCTGCGCAATGCGCATGATCTCACGCACTCGCTCCACCGGCATTTCGAGACGCTCTGCAATTTCCTCGGGAGTTGCATCGTGACCGTTTTCATGCAGCAGTTGGCTGGAGATCTTCTTGACCTTGGTGATCGTTTCCACCATATGCACGGGGATACGGATGGTTCTTGCCTGATCGGCAATGGCACGGGTGATCGCCTGACGGATCCACCATGTTGCGTAGGTCGAGAACTTGAAGCCCTTGTTGTAGTCAAACTTCTCCACAGCCTTGATCAGACCGAGGTTACCCTCCTGGATCAGGTCGAGGAACTGCATGCCTCTGCCGACATATTTCTTTGCAATGCTGACAACCAGTCGCAGGTTTGCTTCGGAAAGTCGCTGCTTTGCACGCTTTGCCTCGAGGGGGGTACCCTCTGCCATGAGCTTGGCAAGACGGATCTCCTCATCGCCGGAAAGCAGCGGAACACGACCGATTTCCTTGAGATAGATTTTGACCGGATCGTCCACTGCCAGTCCCTCTGTGGAGAGTGCGGACTCCAGATCTTCATCCATACTGTCAATAATCTGGATGTTGTTCAGGTCAAGATTGTCATCCACCACATTGTTGTCAATGATCTCGATATTGAGCTGCTCACAGCTGTCGTAGAAGGAATTGAGCTGATCGGCGTCAAAATCCATTTCCTCCAGCGCATCGGAGATCTGCTTGGTTGTAAGTTTACCGGCAGCCTTACCTTTTTCGAGCAGTGCTTCAATTGTTGACTTCTTGTCCATTTCGTGTATCCTCCTGTTTTAATGGTTGTTCTTTTTCTTTTGTGCAATCACACGGAGCAGATCATCTTCGCTGACGTCACCGTTCAGTGGGATGCGGTTCTGACTATTCTTCAGGACACGGATGCATTCCTCCAGCGTGTCCCGGTTGACCGGAATTTCACGGCTTTTTGCGTCTATGCCGCTGATGCGCCCCATTTCCTCGACGGAAAATTTCTCCGCCAGCATGGAAAGGCTGAAATGCGTATAATCGGGCATCATCATGCAGATCGCCTCATACACTCGTCTGTGGAATTCTGTGACGAAATATGTAGGCGGCAGGCTTTCCCATACCATCCCATATTCCTCGGGGAAGCGCAGGAGGTAGGAGATGATCTGTTCCTCTGCCCGGCTTTCCTTGGGGTATTGCTGCGCCATGGGGTTAATCTCATCACGCTGCAGGGATCTGGCTTCGATCGCACGGAACTGCGATTTTTTGGCAGCACCGGTATTGCGCTGTACTGCCTTGTCCACCTGCAGCTGCAGCAGTTCCACCCGGATCTCCAGCTCTTTTGCGGTACGGGAAATGTAGATCTCCCGTTCAAGGGGATTGCTGATCTCAGCGAGCACCCTGACGCTGCGGCGCAGCAGCTCGGTTTTGCCGATCTCCGTCTGCAGGTCCAGACCTTCCCGACATTTATCGAGCTTGAAGTTGAGTGCATCACCGGCGTGGTCGATCAGGATGCGAAATTGTTCGGGACCGAAGCGTTTGATAAATTCGTCCGGATCCTTGGCGCTTTCGATCTTCAGGATGCGTGCCGGCAAGCCGACCGCACTAAAATGATTGAGCGCCTTCTGTGTCGCTGCCTGTCCAGCACCGTCGCTGTCATAGGCGATGACGACTTCTCTTGCGTACTGGGAAATGAGTCTCGCCTGATCGGGCGTGATCGCCGTACCCAGTGTTGCGACCACATTCTCGAAGCCTGCCTGATGGATGGCGATGACGTCCATGTAGCCTTCTGCAAGGATCATGGTCGTAGATGCGGCGTTCTTGGCAAACTGCATCGAGAAGAGGTTGCGGCCCTTATCGAATACGGGGGTTTTCCCCGTGTTAAGGTATTTCGGCTTGCTGTCATCGAGCACTCTTCCGCCGAACCCGATGACATTGCCCCGCAGATCGACGATCGGGAACATCACACGGTTGCGGAAATTATCGTAAACATGGCCTTTTTGACCCTGCTGGCAGACGCCTGCCAAGACCATTTCCTCGTCACGGTAGCCTTTCGAACGCAGGTGGTCACGCAGAGCGCTCCAGTCGTCGGGCGCATAACCCAAGCCGTATTTTTTGATGATCTGCGGCTGCAGCTTGCGTTCCGCAAAATACTGCAGACCTCTTTTATCATTTCCGGAAATGAGCTGTTTATAAAAGAAATTTGCGGCTTCACGATTAATTTCCAGACAGCGTACACGCCGTCTGGCATTGCGTTCCTCCTCGGGATTTTCCGTCGGCAGTTCCATGCCGCAGCGCTGTGCCAGCAGGCGGACTGCCTCACGGTAGGGGAGGTTTTCCATTTTCATGGTAAAGGTGATCACATCACCGCCCGCACCGCAGCCAAAGCAATAAAAGCTCTGGGTATCGGGAAAAACTGTACAGGACGGCGTTTTCTCGGAATGGAACGGGCAGTTGCAGACATGGGTTCTGCCCCGTTTTTTGAGATTGACATACATGCTGAACGCCGAAACGATGTCGTTGGCCTCCCGCAGACGGTAGATAAATTCATCGGAAAGCATGGCGTCACCTACTTCCAGAACTTCGGGATGAACAGTTCCGTGTAGAGATCCACGGCATAGCCGTCGCTCATGCCCGAAATATAGTCACAAACGGCTCTGTCCACATCCATGGCATCCGCAATGCGGCGGTATTCTTCGGGGAGCTTTTCCGGATCGTTCCGGAAATAATGATAGAGCTTTTCGAGCAGAAGCTCCGCCTTTTTCTCCTCACGCTTTGCGGTGGGGTTGTGGTAGACATTTGCATACATGAAGCTGTGCAGGACATCGTGGGCTTCCTGAATGGGGGAGACCATGGCGATGGATTCCGTGCCGTGCTCCACAACTGCTGCTACCATTGTGGTGATGCGTTCCGTGTGGGATGCGCCCAGCACGCTGACCGCATCCTGCGGCAGATCCTCTTTATGGAGCAGACCTGCACGGACAGCATCCTCGATGTCGTGGTTGATGTATGCGATTTTGTCCGCAACACGGACAATATTTCCCTCAAGCGTCGAGGCGGTCGCATTGGTATGGCAGAGGATACCGTTGCGCACGGCATGGGTGATATTCAGCCCTTCGCCTTTTTTTTCAATGTAATCGACCACACGCACGCTCTGCTGGTAGTGCTTGTACCCGTGGGGGCAGATGGCGTTCAGGACGGCTTCGCCGGCATGTCCGAACGGGGAATGTCCGAGGTCATGCCCGAGTGCGATGGCTTCGGTCAGATCCTCATTTAGGGACATGGCACGGGCGATCGTCCTTGCGATCTGTGCAACCTCAAGCGTATGCGTGAGGCGGGTGCGGTAGTGGTCACCGACGGGGGAGAGGAACACCTGCGTTTTGCGCTTGAGCCTGCGGAATGCATTACAGTGCAGGATTCTGTCACGGTCACGCTGGAATGCGGTGCGGTACGGGCACGGATCTTCCGGCTTCTGGCGCTGGGTTGCCGCAGCGTCCGTACTCAGGCAGGCGCAGTCTGCGAGCGTCTGCGCTTCCCGCTGTTCGATCTGTTCACGAATGGTCATATCCATCCCCCTTTCCTGTCTGTTTTGGGCTTCTATTAATATATACGCTTTGGGGTTTCAAAAACCCTCTAAATTTTTCAAAAAAATTTTATTTCACGGAAGAAAAATCTGCATACTCGGTTTTTCCGCACTCCATCACGATCCTGCCGTTGGAAAGATCGGTGAGATCCCGCATAAGCTTGTCGAGGACTTCGAGGCGAACCTGCAGTGTGAGGTAGACATCCGTACCGAATTCGCTGCCCGTTTCGATCACGCCGTACTGCGGCAGGACATGGGTCACCTTGCCGTAGAGCGTGTAATCCATGCGCAGGCTGAGCGGACAGCTCTCGCACATGTGCAGGATCTTTGCGGCGTCGCAGGTGAGTGCGGCGCTGTGGGAATAGGCTCTCACCAGACCGCCGCCGCCGAGCAGAATGCCGCCGAAATAGCGCACGACCACACAGCAGACATCCGTCAGTCCACGCTTTTGCAGGACATCGAGCACCGGAACACCGGCAGTGCCCTGCGGTTCGCCGTCATCGCTGTAGCGGGAAATATTGGAGTCCCGCAGGATATAGGCGTATACATGGTGCTTTGCCTTGCGGTGTGCAGCTTTGATCCCGTTGATATATGCAACCGCCTCGTCATTGGTAGTGACGGGCGCAAGATAACCGATGAATTCGGAGCGCTTCTCCGTGAAGGTGGTTTCGGAAATATCCGCAATTGTAACGTAATCCATAGCAAAACTCCTGTCAAGTATGAAAAAACGGGCAGCCCGAAAACCGCCCGTGATTTTTTCATCGCATTACTTACCCAGATTGAAACGCTTCTTGAATCTGTCAACACGTCCGCCGGTATCAACAAGCTTCTGCTTACCGGTGTAGAACGGATGGCACTTGGAGCAAATTTCCACCTTGATATCCTGCTTGGTAGACTGAGTCTCGATCACGTTACCGCAGTGGCAGGTAATTGTGGTCTTGTACAGTGTAGGATGGATGTCCTTTTTCATCAAAATTCACCTCTTTCAAAAATATGTGAAAGATAGTAGCCCATCAGTTCCCTTAGACAGTAGTACTATACAACTTATATATTATAGCACATCGGACAGCCTTTTGCAAGTGGATTTTCTGAAAAAAACAATTTTCGTCAGATTGCATAAAAATTGAAAAATGGACACACGAAAATACGTCTTTTCGCAGACGGCAAATGGGATGATTGCATAAAAAACAAAAATCGACAAACCGCCTGTTGACATTCTTGTCGAAAAGGAGTATAATTAAAATAGATGTATCGAAAATTGTAGTAATTTCTTTCAAAATGCGTCGTATCACCGGAATGGAGGAATCTAGTTGCAGCAAAAACGTAAACGCAGACGCCGTCGCAGGTACACTTCAGCAGGCGCCTTTTTCTTGTTATTTCTTCTGATCCTTGTGATTATCGCCGGAATTTACGGCATTGTGCGCATTCTGACGGATGATGCGGATGAGGATCTGCCCGTCAGTTCCATTGCGGAAACCGCCGCTGTGATCGTGACAGAGGCAACCACGGAACCGACCACGGAACCGCCGCCGCCGGTCTCCTACCCCGAACGGGGAGCGGATGTCCAGCAGCTCACAACGGGCATCGACAGCGAATATGCGCTGCTGATCGACCTCGACAACAATAAAGTTATTGCCGAAAAAGGCGGAGATACCGTCATTTATCCGGCATCCATGACCAAGATCATGACGCTGATCGTAGCGATCGAGCATATTGAGGATTTTGACGAAACCTTCATCATGACCGATGAGATCCTCGCACCGCTGTATGCACAGAATGCGTCCATGGCGGGTTTCCAGACGGGTGAGGCGTGCACCATGACCGATCTGCTCTATGGCACGGCGCTGCCGTCCGGTGCGGATGCGACCACGGCGCTGGCGATCCATCTGGCAGGCTCCGAGGAAACTTTCGTGCAGTGGATGAACGAGAAGGTTGCAGAGCTGCGTCTGGAGAATACACATTTCACCAATGCCAGCGGTCTGCATGATCCGAACCACTACAGCACCCTGACGGATATTGCACTGATCATGGAATACTGCCTGCAGGATCAGACCTGCAAGCGGATTCTGTCAACCTATACCTATACCACCCGTGCAACGGAGCAGCATCCGAAGGGCATCCAGCTCTTCAGCACGATGTTTAGTCGTATGTACGGCACCGAGGTGGAGGGCATCACCATTCTCGGCGGAAAAACGGGCTTCACGGATGAAGCAGGCAACTGCCTTGTCAGCTATGCGCAGACGCTTGACGGACATACCTATCTTGCGGTGACGGCGAATGGTCTGACCAGATGGCGCCCGGTATTTGATGCGTTCAAATTATATGGGATTATCACCGGTACTTATCCGATGAGCGAAACAGATCCCTATGCGGAAGAAGAAACCGCAGCTGCCGCTGTGCAGTAAGAGAAAAAAGAGAAAAATAAGTAGAACAAAGAAACAAAAAAAGGGGACAGCGACTATGAAAAGAAGAAAAAGAAGGATTGCACCTGCCGGTGCGATCCTGCTCTGTGGTATGTTCATCGGCTCGATCTGGCTGGTGGACGGTGTTGTGCGCATGGTTCGGGAGCCGGATGAAAATGCCGTGGTCTGGGAGGATTCGCTGGATACGGATACGGTACTGCTGGAAGCGGAGGATACGCCGGCGGATGACAGCACCGCACCGGTTGACGGCAGCACACCGCTGCAGATTCAGGATGCCCACACATCCCTGACCTCGCCCGTGCAGGATCTGCCCGAGGGCTTTACCTCTGTGCCGCAGGATCAGAGCGGCATTCACAGCGGTATGCTGGTGCAGGTGGACAGTGCGCATCCGTATACCTGCGATGCAGGAGAGATGACGACCTTTGCCGGAAAGAATGAAAGCTACCGCATGAAGCGGATGGATCTTTCTGTCAAGGAAGAGGTCGTGACAGCGATGAACAGCATGGGCAGCGCCTATGTGAACGATAACGGTGCGGTGAATCTGATGATCTACAGCACCATTGCGCCGTATGATGTGGCAGGCAGCCTCTATCCGGAGCAGCTTCCCGACCGCAGCACGGGTTATTGCATTGACCTGTGTCTGCTCAATGCGGATGAGACCATCTCGAAGCTGGCGGAGCCGAATGCATGGGTGCAGAGCTACGGCTGGAAATACGGCTTTGTACAGAGCTATCCGGCGAAGGACGCCGCATTGACCGGCGTGGAGGATACGCCTTATCACCTGCGTTATGTGGGCCCTGTGCATGCAGGCATCATGCACGAGCAGGGACTGACGCTGACGGGATACTATGAGTTCCTGCGCAGCCATACGGTTTCCGTGCCGCTTTATTACACGGTCGGTGATACGATGTACACGGTGTACTATGTTCCGGCAGGTGCCGGCACCACCGAGGTTCCCGTGCCGCTGAACAAGGAATATGAGCTTTCCGGCAATAACACCGATGGTTTTATTGTGACTGTGAAGGGCTAAAGAAATGATGAAGCGCCTCCCATCCGGGAGGCGCTTTTTGTGCATCAATTCCAGAAACAGAACAGCTCTTCGATGGTATGGGCAAACTGCGGCATGCTTGTATAAAGTCCCTTGCCGTACAGGCTGAGGATCTCGAGAAAGCCCAGCAGCAACGTCATACCTGCCGCTACAGCAATGACGCTGACGGAAATTCCGGTCGTACTGCGGATTTCGGAAAGACGTTCCTGCACATCCAGCAGAACCCAGACTGCAAGAAGCGTCAGAATCGGCAGAATGTCCGCAACATAGCTGAAAATCACACCTGCAATGCAGAAATCAAACCATGCTACAATCACAGCAATGACAAGCATGAGCAGGTAAGTGCAGCGGCAGATGGAGTTGTCATCAAGTGAAAGCTTCTGTCCCTGCTTTCTGCGTGTGGCATACAACAGGAATGGAAGGGCTAGCGTTCCTGTCAGCAAAAGCGGATAGAGCAGTGCGCCGTGTGAATTGGCGCAGTAAATATACTGTCCATAGCCAGAAAATGATGTTGTTGTAAGGGTGAGATACGGGAACATCGGGGACATGTCATATGGCTGAAGGAAATATTGCAGCAAAGCATATGGGAGCGAGGACAAATGCATGGTGTTGGCATTGACATCGCTGACTGTGATCTGATAAACCGCACCGAATTCTAGGGGGGATCCAAATCTTGCATGGTTGTATGCCATGATCCCAATGCCGCCGGCAAGCACCGGAAGAAGGAATGCCGATGCATCGGAAAGCTTAGATTTCAGAGAATTTTCTTTTCGGATAAGGATGGCGAGAAACAGTGGTACCAACAGCAGCGCACTGATGGCACGGGTTGGACGAGAAGCGGCACAGAGCGCTAGCGCTGCGCCGGAAAGCAGGAAGAGCGGATAGCGCACAGCGCCTTTTGGGGTGCGTTCCGCAGAAATACCGGACCAGATACAGAGCATCAGAAAGGCTGTGCCGGCAAGTCCCGGGATATTGTAAAAGCTGCTGTCTGCCATGAGATAGTGAATGCCGGTGCAACTGGAAGCAGCAAGCATCATGCAGAGCAGGGAAACAAGATTCACTTTCGAAAGAAATCGTCTGACAAAGGAAAGGATTGCACCGCATAGACAGAATGCAGCAAGCATACCAAAGCAGATGCAGGTCTGATTGACCGTCGGAAGCTTTCCGGTCATCCAATAAACAGGGAAATAAAGGATCAGGACGGGTGCTGCGCCGTAGTAGGCGTAGTATTTTCCGTTATAATAGGCTCTGTCCCAGGCGGTCGTGACATCTGCCTCGTCACGAACGGAACGATCATAGGGATCATTGAGGGCGGCAAAATCAGGATCGACCGGTATATCAATCCATGTTCTGCCATCCTGAAAGGCATCAAACATTTGTACAAAGGGATCACTGCTGCGGATGTTGACTTTGTTGGGATCGATCATTTCCTGTGATGGATGCAGCAGAAAAAGCGGCATCAGGGTACATACCACAACGACTGCAGTAACTAGGACGGTATGTACACGGGATTTCGGATCATAGCAGCATAGGTACCACCGGAAGGTAACGATGGCGCAGATTAGTGCCATGATTCCATACAGAAACAGAAATCGCAGGTCAGAAAAGCGAAAAGGCAGAGTGTTTCGTAGCTGATAGCCTGTGATAGATACCGGATCGTTTAGATCGGTAAGCGTGATCTTCACGTTTTCCAGTGTTTCGTAGGTGTGGAAGCTGAATTCTGCTGTGCTGTCATCGGCAGAGAGATTTTTTCTGCCAACTTCCACAAAACGCTTTGAGAAATTGCCGTCCATGATTTCGACTTTGCAGGTGATATTGTTATCCTCACCCGAAAATTGCAGGGAGAGTGCGTGTACATCGGGGGACTGGACATGGAAGATCACACTGCCGTCATCTGAAAAGCGGATGCTGTCAGCAGAAACCTGTACTGCTTCGGAGACTTCTGTTACCTTACCGTAGATTGGGGGCTGTAGTTCTGTTATGCGGAAGCTTTTTGCATTCATGACAAGGATCTCACCTGCAAAAAGTATTACAGCGATGATGGCGGTGCGTTTCAAAAAGCAGCGGAGCTGTTCGGGAACTGCGTTTTTCCAAAGAAAGCCCAGACCTGTAAATGCGCCGAGTACTGCCATCGAAAGGAGGGAGGGCGGTTTGGTGTATTCCGTCAGCCGATCCACCGCAAAAAATAAAAGCAGTAGGAGCACTGCGCTGACGGTTGCAAACAGGATTGCGCCTTTCAGGTATTTTTTCTTCTGCTCCTTTTCAAGCAGGCGCAAAATGAAAAGCGCAGGCACTCCTGCACACAGCAGGAAAGCGAGAATCAGGACAATTGCATTCATGGGAACCTCCATAATAAGGCACCACCCCGGACGGAGCGGTGCCTTGGGTAGTTGCTTTTACTTGGAAGGAACGTATCTTGCAACGGAGCTTGCAAAGCGGGAGATCGGCATGGTCTGCAGCCAGATTCTGCCCGGACCGGAGACACGGGTATTGAAGAAACCCTCGCCGCCGAGGAGTGCATTGCCCACGCCCTTGACGGTTTCGATGCTGATGGAGCAGGTCGCATCCATTGCAGCAAGATGTCCGGTATCCACCATCATGGACTGACCGGGGGCAAGGTCGTATGTAATCACGCTGCCGTCGATTTCGAGCAGTACCGTGCCTTCACCGCTGAATTTCTGCATGATGAAGCCTTCGCCGCCGAAAAAGCCGGAGGAAAATTTCTTCTGGAAGAACAGCTCATAGGAAACGCCCATATCCGACGCCAGAAAAGCGGATTTCTGTGCAACGATGGTCTTTCCGCCCGTGAGCTGGATGGGCAGGATCTCGCCGGGAACGGCTGCGGCAAATGCGATCAGTCCCTGACTGCCCTTTGCGGTATAGATGTTCTGGAACATTGCTTCGCCGCTGAATGCTCTGCCGAGCATTTTGCCGAAGCTGCCGCCCTTGGTCTGCATCTCCATATTCGGGGTCATCCAGGACATGGCGCCCTTCTGACAGAGGATGCTTTCGCCGGGATCGAGTGTGACTGTGGCAACGGGATAGGGTTTCCCCTGAATTTCGTACTTCATGTGGTTTTTCTCCTTTATCATGGTGTTTCGGTCAGGCTCTGCATCCAGAGCGCTGCCAATGTATGCATTCCCTGGTAGGTGGGATGAATGCCGTCAATGGTTTCGATCGGGGCATCGTATGCGGCGATGTCCGCCAGTATGCAGCTATGCTGCCTGGCAAGCCTGCGGATCACGTCGTTGTAGGCTGCGATCGGATGGAGGGCATCGGGTACGGCGTCATCCTTCTGGAAGAGCGTCGCACAGACGATGCGGCTGTCGGGGTATTTTCTGCGGATCTTGTACAGCAGGATGTCATAGGAAGAGCGGAAATTGTCCCGGCTGTCCGCTGCGCCTTCGAGGGGGCTGCGGAAGATCCAGTCATTCGTCCCCATGTAGATGAGGATGATCTCCGGAAGCAGGGTCTGGCGGCAGAGAATGCGCTCTGCCGCACCGCTTTCGAATGAAAACCAGTAGGAACCCGTGCCGCAGTGCAGTTCCTGACAGCGCAGCAGGTGGGTGGCGCAGGGATATTCCATCCCCGTGACCAGACTTCCCGAAAATGAATTATTAACGCAGAGTTTGCCGCCGAATGCTGTGATGACCTGCATCCACCAGGTGTCCTCGGGTCTTGCGATTCCCGCACAGTCTGCCTGGGGATTCTGCAGATAGAACGCCTTGCAGTAAGGCGGCAGGTATCCCTTCAGGGTGCTGATGGAATCACCGAGTATGGAAAAGGTCTTTCCGTGGAATAGGGTGTTTGCAGGCATGTGTGATACCTCCGTGGGGGGAGATTATTTCTCCCACTTATTGCAGATTTCTGTAAGCTGGTCGGTGAGCTTGGCGATATCCTTATTGGTTCTGCCCTTGCTGCGGCCGATGAGCTTGGTGAGACGATCCAGTACAGCCAGCAGACGGTTATAAACGGGGCTGGCGGTCTTGGGAGTGCCGTTCTTGCGTTCGATCGGAACGGGCTGCGCCTCATGGGTGACGGTATTGGTCAGGATATCGAATTCCGTGCCGCTGAACGGGGCATAGGCATCGAGTCCGAGATCATTTTTCAGGTGTGCTGTGAAGGCATCGGCGGTATCGCTCTCGCCGTGTACGACGAAGACACGCTGGATGTTCCGGATATGGGATACCCAGTCGGTCAGACCGTCCAGATCCGCATGACCGCTGATGCCGGGAAGCTGCTTGATCTCCGCAGCGACCTGGATGACTTCACCGAAGAGCTTGGCGGTTCTGGCACCCTCGACGAGGGAGCGGCCGAGCGTACCATAGGACTGGTAGCCGACGAAGAGGATGGTATTAGCGGATTGCCAGAGGTTGTGCTTGAGGTGGTGCTTGATGCGGCCTGCCTCGCACATACCGGATGCGGAGATGATGACCTTGCTGTTTTTGTTGAAATTGATCGCCTTGGATTCCTCTGCCGAAGTTGCAAGGATGAGATCGGGGAAGGCGAGGGGGTTGATGCCCCGGTTGACGAAGCTGAGTGCTTCTTCATCATAGCAGCTTTCCTGATTGTTCAGGAAGACATTGGTCGCTTCGATGGCAAGGGGGCTGTCCATGTAAACGGGGAAGCCGTCATGTCCCTTGACCAGTCCCTGTTCCTTGATCTGGCGCAGGAAGTACAAAAGCTCCTGGGAACGTCCCACCGCAAAGGAGGGGATGATCACGCTGCCGCCCCGGTCAAAGGTGCGCTGCAGCACGTCCGCAAAAGCGGTCACATAGTCCTTCGGGCGTTCGTGGCGGCGGTCGCCGTAGGTGGATTCCATCACCACATAATCCGCTTCGTCAATGAAGATCGGATCCCGCAGGAGGGGCTGGTTGATATTGCCGATATCGCCCGAGAATACGAGCTTTCTGGTCTCACCGTTCTCGGTTGCCCAGATCTCGATGCTGGCGGAACCGAGAAGGTGTCCGGCATCGGTGAAGCGGATCTCCACGTCCTCGCAGAGGGAGAAACGCTCGTCATATTTATGGGGGCGCATCAGTTCGATGGTACCGAGGGCGTCCTTCATGGTGTAGAGCGGTTCATGGGGTTCTTCGCCCTTGCGCTGTGCCTTGCGGGTGCGCCACTGGGCTTCAAACTCCTGAATATGGGCACTGTCACGCAGCATGATGCTGCACAGATTTGCGGTTGCCTGTGTTGTATGAATCTCACCCTGGAATCCGCCGGCAAACAGAAGCGGCAGAAGTCCGGAGTGGTCAATATGTGCGTGCGTGAGCAGAACATAGTCGATATCGCCGGGGGCGCAGGGGATCCGGGCATTTTCGTAAACGTCACGCCCCTGTTCCATACCGAAATCGACGAGCAGCTTTTTGCTGCCGATCTCAAGATAGGTACAGCTTCCGGTTACCTCGTGCGCTGCACCAATGAATTGCATTTTCATAGGAAGACCTCCTTCATTGCATTACTACTACTATTATAGCATGTTTTTCGTCAAAATGCAATAGATTTTTGTCAGATTAATTCCTTTTTTTATGAAAAAGCGCAGAGCATGCAGCAAGAACCCCCGAACGCCGGATGGCATTCGGGGGGATCATCAGGATTGTGCAAGGTAGGCACGGATGGTGCCCTGATAACCGGCACCTGCAGCGACGGAATACTGCAGGATCAGGGAGGCATCCGCTGCGTCGCAGGAGAGGTCTCCGTTGACATCCGCTGCCTTTTCCTGCAGTTCGGTCAGCGTCTTTTTCAGTCCGCTGCCCTCGGCGGTGGCAGCAACCAGAACGGCTGCGGCATCCGTTGCATTGGAAACGGCGTCGCCGTTGAGATCGCCGGGGTGGAAGGTACTGTTGAAATGGATGGTGCCGAGTTCCAGCGTGTCGTTATCTTCACCGATCGTGATCGCATTCCACTGTTCTTCGGTACCGGCATAGTAGATGTCGATCGGTTTTGCGCTTGTGAAGAGCGCCTGATAACCGATGGAGGTCACGCTTGCGGGGATGTTGATGTATTCCACATCGTAGCAATTGGTGAACAGATCATCCGGAATGGCGGTCACGCCATCTTCAATGGTGATCTCGACAAGATTTCTGCATGCGGAGAACGCACCGCTTTCGATGGTCTTGACGGTGCCCGGGATGGTGAGATCGAGCAAGGAATCGCAGTTGGAAAAGGCGATGCTGCCGATGGTCTGCACGCTATCGGGCAGTTCGAGATGTTCCAGCGAGCTGCATCCGAAGAATGCCGCAGGTCCGATGGTGGTGACGGTGTCTGGAATGTTGATCCCGGGCAGGCTTTGGCATCCGCTGAAGAAATCCTGCGGAATTTCGGTGATGCCGTCGGGCAGTGTAATGCTCTTGAGACTCTCGCAGCCTGAAAACAGAGCGATCGACAGCGCCGTGAAATCCGACGGAAGATTCACCGATTCCAGTGCAGTGCAGTCACTGAATGCATTGTTGCCGATGGCGGTGACGGATTCCGGAACGACGATCTTCTGCAGGCCTATATTTTCCCGGAATGCATTCGCACTGATCGTGGTCACGCTCTCCGGCACGATGTGCTGTGTGTGCGATGCAGCAGCGGGGTAGGTGTAGAGCGTGGTCAGCGCTTTGTCATAGAGTGCGCCGTCAATGTCGCAGTAGTAGGGGTTGGCATCGTCCACATCAATGCTCTGGAGGGAACTGCAGAATGAAAAGCAGCCCTCACCGATGGAAGTCACGGATGCCGGAATATTAGTCCGCTGCAGGTCGTAGCAGGCAGCGAACGCACAAGTACCGATCGTCTGGAGACCATCCGGCAGATCGGCTTGCTTCAGGGAAGCGCAGTTGAAAAAAGCGTCATCCTTGATGGTGGTGAGGGCGTCGGAGAATCCGACTGTTTCAAGCGATTCACACCACGAAAAAGCACCGATGCCGATGTATTCGAGTGTATCGGGGAACATGACCTCTTTCAGGTTCGTGCAGCGGTTAAACGCTTGGTAATTGATGTGTTCAAGCGAAGCGGGGAGCTTCACATCCGTCAATTCCGAGCAATAGCTGAAGCAATGACCGCCGATGACGGCAACGGGGGTATCACCGATGGCATCCGGAAGGGATACGGAAGCCGGGACATCTTCGGATGAGATAGGATAGGCGATCTCAAAGTAATTCAGGGATTTATCTGTCTGACTCGAATGATAAATGATATTAAACCCCTCGTGTTCGTAGAAGGTATAATATGTTTCACCGCAGTCCGTCACGATACCGGCACTGGCAGGCAGGGGTGCAGCGAGTGCTGTGCAGGTCAATGCCAGAAGGGCGGCAAGGATTCTCTTTGATTTCATAAGCATGCTCCTTTTCGGGAAGATACCTATATTTTACAATATTTGCACCTGTTTGTCAAGTGCTGCGCAGTGTTACGCCGTTTCGGGGCAGCAGCCGTGGATCTTTTTCGGGAGCGTTGCCATTGCGTAGACAGTTGCGGACACGAGCAGGACATCCGCTGCGATCCATGCCACGGGGCTTGCCAGACACACGCCCAGATAGCCCAGTGCCCCCACCAGCACCCAGGCTGCAAACATACGGGAGACAAGCTCAAGGATGCCGGCGCTCATCGGCAGGAAGCTGTAGCCCATGCCCTGCAGCGCATTGCGCAGGATGAAGAGGACTGCCAGAACCGGATAGAAGAGACCCGTCACACGCAGATAGTATGCTGCATAGTCCAGAATTGCCGCAAAATCCGCTTCCTGTGTGGAAACAAAGCCATAGACAAAGTACTTGCCCAGGAAGAAGCTGAATGCGAGTGCTGCGAGGGAATAGAGCAGACCCACCCTGATGCTGCATCTGAGACCGGATCTGATGCGGTCGATCCGTCCGGCGCCAAGGTTCTGTCCGCAGTAGGTCGCCATGGTGATGCCGAGCGATTCCATCGGTCCGAGCACGATGGTCTGGATCTTGGTGGCAGCGGTAACGCTTGCGATGACGGCAGGACCGAAGCCGTTGACGGCAGCCTGCAGGATGATCGAACCGATCGCTGTGATGGAGAACTGGCATGCCATCGGGAGGCTGACAGCGCAGAGCTTTTTGCAGTAATCGGGGCGGAATGCGAACTCGTCACGCTCAAAAGCGAGGATGTCGAAGCGCTTGTACATGTAGTACAGGCAGAGCAGGGCGGAGATGCCCTGTGCGATGACGGTGGCAAGACCTGCGCCCATCACGCCCAGATCGAATGCCAGAATGAACAGGAAGTCCAGACCGATGTTCAGTACGGAGGACACGGCGAGGAAGATCAGGGGTGTTTTGCTGTCGCCCATCGCACGCAGAAAGCCTGCGAGGAGGTTATAGAGGATGGTTGCGGCAAGTCCTGCAAACATCACAAAGAGGTAGTCGTGCGCATCAGCGAGGATGCTTTCAGGGGTCTGCATCAGCTGCAGAAGGGGACGGCAGAATACCGTGGTCAGCACTGTCAGGAGTGCTGCGACCACAGCGGCGATATAGGACGCATTGAGGATGTAGCGGCGCATGGATTTGAGGTCGCCCGCACCGTACATCTGTGCCACGGGGATGGAGAGACCTGTGCACAGCCCTGTGGCGAAGCCGATGACAAGGAAGCACACCGAACCTGTCGCACCAAGGGCAGCGAGGGCACCCGAATTGATGCAGCGTCCGACAATGATGGTGTCCGCCATATTGTATAGCTGCTGGAGGATGTTCCCGAATACCATCGGGATACAGAAGCTGAGGATGAGGGAAAGCGGTCTGCCGCTGGTCATGTCCTTTGTCATAAATAGGCTCCTTTCCAATATTTGCGTGGATCAGTTTTCGTATTTTGCTAATCAAGTATAGCACAACCATTTTCATTTTGCAAGACGGTAAACTGACGGTTTCCTTTGCACTTTGTATTGCGGATTTGGTGAAAAATGAAACACTCTGTCAAACTGTACTAGTTCCGGATTGATTTGTACCATGATTTTGCTGTGATAAAACACCACTGTATCAAAATCGGGCGGGCGCCCCGCCGCCGCATGCGGCGGGGACAAGCCTGCGGAACGTCCGGAGTTCCCCCGGTGCACAAAGCATCGTGCAGGAATGCCCCCCTCTCTTCTTGTTCTTTCTTTTTCTTTCTTGATTCTTTCTTACATTGTTGCCCTTTGCTTGCCCCTTGTTTGCCCTTCGCTGGTCGCTTGCCTGCCGCAGTGCGTGCCCACCGCCGCACGGGACACGGCAGCTGCGGCGCAGATACGCCGATTCTGCTGGACGTTTGCTGGTCGTTTGCTGGTCGCTTTCCTGCCCATATGCCTGCCCTTTTTTTCTGCATGCGCAAAATAAGCGAAACAAACCTCTGTCCGGCAGGGTTCTGCGGCAGGGTTTTTGGGGGAGCGCAAAAAAATTTTTCCGGAAGTTGCATCAGAACGTGCAACTTTTCCTTGAAATAACGCTTATGATGGGAGGGGATTTTCTGACGGATAATTTCCCCCTCCCACTTGCATAAACAGTAAATTTATGGTATACTATAAGCAGCGGCAAATATCCGATCAGAAAAGAGGTTTTGTATATGAAGGATGGATTTCTGAAAATTGCCTGTGCCACGCCCGATGTGCGTGTGGGCGATTGCGACTACAACACGGACAGGATTCTGGAGCTGATCGAGGAAGCGTACAACAAGCGTGTGAAGATCGTCTGCTTTCCGGAGCTTTCCATTACAGGGTATACCTGCGGCGATTTGTTTTTGCAGCACTCACTTCTGGATGCAGCAGAGAACAGTCTGCTCCGTATTGCAGAAGAAACCGCAGATATGGAGATTATTTCCATTGTCGGACTCCCTTTTTATCTGGAATATAAGCTGTATAACTGTGCGGCGGTTATTTATGAAGGAAAAATTCTCGGCATTGTGCCGAAATCAAATCTGTCCTCCTATGGCGATTCGTCAGAAAGCCGCTGGTTTGCGGAGGGCAGGGAGACGGACTTCGGTATATATCTGACACAGAATCGAACGAAATTCGGTGTGAATCAGACGTTTTCCTGTTCACAGATGCCGGATATCTGTTTTGGTGTGGAACTATGTGCGGATCTGTATGCGATTCATTCGCCGTCAGATGCACTGGCTGAAAACCTTGTCAACATTGTTTTTAACCTCTCCGCAAGCCCTGCATCTGTCGGAAAGGCGGCATATCGGAGAAATCAGGTGCAGGCAAAATCCGGCACGCTCACCTGTGTCTACGCACTTGCCAATGCCGGTGTCGGTGAATCGACCACCGACCTTGTATTCGACGGACGGAATCTGATTGCAGAAAACGGCAGAATCCTTGCAGAAGCCAAGCCGTTTGAAAATGGTCTGCTTATAACGGATGTCGATGTTTCCCGTGTTGGAATGGAGCGTTGCAGAAAGAAGCTGCTGTCCGATCATAGAAATTATGTTGGGGTTGAATTTGATATGGCAGTCGAGGATACCCCCCTCACCCGTCATATCCCGAAAAATCCCTTCATCCCCGAAGATCCTGCCATCCGTTCCGCAAGGTGCAAAGACATCCTGCAAATGCAGGCAGTGGGTCTGATGAGCCGCATGAAGGCGATCGGCTGCATGAATGCCGTGCTGGGACTTTCCGGCGGTCTGGATTCCACCCTTGCCCTGATCGTCACCGCTCACGCATTCGACCTGCTGGGTCTTGACCGCAGCGGCATCCATACGATCACGATGCCCTGCTTTGGTACGACCGACCGCACCTACCAGAATGCCTGTGAGCTTGCGAAAAAATACGGCAGCACCCTGCGTGAGATCCGCATTGAAGAAAGCGTCCGCCTGCATTTTCGTGACATCGGACACGATGAAGCTGTCCGCAATGCCGCCTATGAAAACGCACAGGCGAGAGAGCGCACGCAGATCCTTATGGACATTGCCAACGATGTAAATGGTCTTGTGGTCGGCACGGGAGATCTTTCCGAGCTTGCCCTCGGCTGGGCGACCTACAACGGCGACCATATGAGCAATTACGGCGTGAATGGGTCGATCCCGAAAACCCTTGTGCGGCATCTTGTGAGATATGAAGCGGAGCATGCAGAAAAGGAACTCAGCGACATCCTGCTGGATATTCTCGATACACCGGTCAGCCCCGAGCTGCTGCCGCCCGACAAGCAGGGCAAAATCGCACAGAAAACGGAAGATCTGGTTGGTCCCTACGAGCTGCACGACTTCTTCCTGTACTATGTCATCCGCCACGGCTTCACGCCTGCAAAGATTTTCCGCATGGCGAAATATGCCTTTGCAGGGGAGTATGAGGATGCGGTGATTTTCAAGTGGCTGAAAACATTCTATCGGAGATTCTTCACCCAGCAGTTCAAGCGTTCCTGCCTGCCCGATGGCGTCGGCGTGGGAAGCGTGGGACTTTCTCCGAGAACCGGATTCCGGATGCCCAGTGATGCGTCCATGCATGTGTGGATGAAGGAGCTGGATGTGTTGGAAAGCAGCATTGCATAAAGACAGTGGGGCGCAGCCCCCGTACATTCGTTAATCAGGGCGATTGCCCATAAATAGGAGGAAACACAAATGACCTACAAAGAAAGCTTTATCAAATTCATGGTGGAATGCGGCGTACTGACCTTCGGTGAATTCACCCTCAAGAGCGGCAGAAAGGCACCCTATTTCATCAACTGCGGCAACTACAAGACCGGCGCACAGCTGGCAAAGCTGGGCGAATACTATGCTGAGTGCATCCATGCCAACAACATTCCGGTCGAGACCCTGTTCGGACCGGCTTACAAGGGCATTCCGCTGGCAGTTTCCACCGTTGTGGCACTGAGCAACAAGTTCGGCATCGACGTGAACTACTGCTTCGACCGTAAGGAGGCAAAGGATCATGGCGAGGGCGGCATGTTTGTCGGCAAGACCCTCGTGGATGACGAAAAGGTTGTCATCATCGACGATGTGATGACCTCCGGCAAGGCGCTGCGTGAGTCCATGCCCAAGCTCAAGGGTGCGGCAAATGTGGATGTGACCGGCATGGTGATCACCGTTGACCGTATGGAACGTGGTACCGGCGACAAGTCCGCTGTGCAGGAAGTCAAGGAAGAATTCGGCGTGACGGTATATCCGATCGTGACGATGGAGGACATCATTGACGCCATCAGAAACGACATCGTTCCGGGTAAGGAATACCTCGACAAAATGCTGGCATACCGTGAGGAATACGGCGTAAAGTAAGCGGTGAGCCGCCGCTGAACAAACAAAATCCCCCGATGTTTCGGGGGATTTTCTTATAACTCTTTGTTTGTGACCCATTTCAGTCCCAATGCCAGCATTACACCGAAGATTACTGCAATCGGAAACAGCAGGAGTATAACGGTAAAGGGAAGGAATATAGCAGCGAGAAAATGCATTTTCATCGTTGCGGCAACCAGAAGTATTCCCAAAACTGGAAGAAACACTAGAATCCAGAGGAATTTCCCTTTTGCTGCGCCAAATTTTATCAGCAGCGGAACCATGACCGCCCCCATATAAAGGACGATCTCAAATGCGCCGAGAGCCGAAAACAAAAGACTGTTCAGCACATACGGACTGCCGATTTCACCGGACCACAGTATTGCCGCCAGCAGTAACAGCATACTGAGCAGAACTGCACCGCTGCCCGTAAGCAGATGAAAGAGGTATTTTCCTGCCAGATATTGCTTCCTTCCATGACAGGTCACTGCCTGCTTCATCCATCCGGATGCATCGTCGTATTCAAAGCTTGTGACAACAAATATACTGGAAATTGCAGCGGATAAATAGATAAAAAAGACACTGATTAATACGCCATAAAAGGGGACGTCATCGTCGATGATGGACGGGATCATGCAGAACATGCCAACAAGCAGGAAATACAGGATCAGCAATCCCCTGTATTTTTTCATAAGCAGAAAATCCTTGTAAAGCAGACTCCTCATAGTTTCACCTCAAATTCTTAAAACTCCTTCTCCATCATCCACTTTCTGCCCAGCAGATAGAGGGTGATGAATGAGCCGAGCACAAGCGCCACCAGCAGAACCGGCGTCCACAGGGGCAGCTCGGTACTGAACGGATCTGAAGTGGATTCGCCGCCAAGCACGATGAGTCCGGTGGAGAGCGCCGCAATGCCGATGAAGACCATCATCACCATCACAGCACCTTTCTGTACGCCGAATTTCAGATACATCGGGATGATCCACAGCCCGATCAGACTGAGTGCAACTGCCATTGCACCTGCCTGCGCCAGCAGTCTCCCCAGCAGCAGGAGCGTGAGCTGCTTTGTGACTGCCGACAGTACCGTGCTGACTGCCAGCCCCACTGTGCAGCCGATGATGACATTGACAATATGCGTCAGGAATTTGGCGTGGTAGTACTGCATGCGGCTCAGCGGATTTGTCAGCGCATACTGCATCCAGCCCGATTTTTCGTCATAACCGAACGTATTATTGATCATCACCATGCCCAAGACCGGACACATTGCCAGCGGCATGCTGTAAACCTGTTCCATCTCGCCGCTTGTTACCGCAAAGAGGATCGGCATACCGAGGACGAAGATCAGCATGAAGAGCAGCGCTCTGTGCAGTTCATGTCCGATCGTCATCAGATCCTTGCAAACTAATCCTTTCATGTGCGTTCTCCTTTCACTGTGAGCAGCATAATTTCATCAATGCGGGCATTGTCCACGACCAGATGGGGGAATGCCCGGAGTACCTGCTGCCGGTCTTCTACGAGAATCTCATAATTGCAGTCATTCTTCCGCCATGCGATGCATCCGGCGGCTTTTACCGATGCGAAGTCCTTTTCGCCGCATCTGACAATGCCGCAGCGGTAGAGCAGAGCGTCCTTTTCTTCCGAAAATGCGACCTTTCCCTTGTGGATGAAGGTGATATAGTCGGCGATCTTCTCCAGATCCGTGGTGATGTGGCTGGAGATCAGGATGCTGTGGTTTTCGTCCTGCACAAATTCGAGAAACAGGTCGAGCAGCTCATCCCTTGCGATCGGATCGAGTCCTGCGGTCGGTTCATCGAGGATCAGAAGCTGTGCATTGTGGGACATGGCAACTGCCAGATTCAGCTTCATTTTCATACCCTTGGAAAGGGTCTTGATTTCCGCCTTTTCGGGCAGCTCAAACCGTGCGATCAGCGCTTCGAAACGGCTTGCGTCCCAGTTGTTGTAGGTCAGTGCGGAGATCTTTCCCACCTGTCTGACCGTGAGTACCTCCGGAAAGCAAAGACTGTCAAATGCGACGCCGATGCGTGCTTTCAGTTCGGCATCACTGTCATTCATGGGCTTCCCCCAGAACAGGATCTCGCCGCCGTCCCTGCGAATGAGGTTGAGCATCGCCTTGATCGCCGTGCTCTTGCCAGCGCCGTTTTCACCGATCAGTCCCATGATACAGCCCTGCGGTACAGCAAAGCTGACATCGGAAAGTGTGAAACGGTCGTATTTCTTGGTGACGTTTTTTACCTCAACTGCAAAATTCATCATTCATCCTCCTCATAGAATAATGTCAGTAATTCGATTAATTTCGGCAGCGCAATGCCGCTGTTCCTGCCGATCTCGGCAGCCGCCAGAAGATGCTCCTCCGCCTGCCGCTGGCGTTCCTCCTGCACCAGTGCCGAGCCGCCTGCGGAAATGAAGCTGCCCCGTCCGACGGTCGTTTCAATGAAGCCGTCACGCTGCAGTTCCTCATAGGCACGCTGCACGGTGATCACACTGATGTGCAGCGATTTTGCCAGTGCCCGCATGGATGGGATCGCATCGCCGTGCTTGAGTTCCCCACGCATGACCTTTTCCTTGATCTGCGAGGTGATCTGCTCATAGATCGGTTTCTGGCTGTTGGTGCTGATGATAATTTCCAAACCCTCACCTCCGGGAGTGTGATTAAGTGTACTTATCGAGTAAGTACATTATAGCACATTGCAGTACACTTGTCAAGGGGTATCTGAAAAAAATTTTTTCCAACCCCACATTGCCGGAAGTTTTGCGCCATCGCCTTGCAATCCATTATAAAATATGGTATAATAGCAGCAGTGTAGGGAAGTCCGGCCGGACGTCCCGATTTTGACAGGAGTGGAGAATATGAAAATACTGGTAACCGGCGTGGGCGGTCAGCTCGGCTTCGATGTCATGCTGGCGCTTGCATCGCACGGACATGAAGCCATCGGCAGCGATATCCTTGATGAGATGCAGGATTTCCGCTATGTCCGGATGGATATTACGGATGCGCAGGCAGTGGAACGGACGATCACAGCGCTGCGCCCCGATGCGGTGATGCACTGTGCCGCATGGACAGCGGTGGATGCCGCTGAGGATGCGGAGAACATCCCGAAGGTGCGTGCCGTCAATGCGGAGGGCACCCGCAACCTTGCATCCGCCTGCCGGCAGAACGGCTGCAGGATGCTTTACATCAGTACGGATTATGTGTTCGACGGACAGGGCGAAACACCGTGGCAGCCGGACTGCAGGGAATTTGCACCGCTGTGCGTCTATGGCAGCACGAAGCTCGAAGGAGAGCTGGCGGTGCAGGAGCTGCTTGAGGAGTACTTCATCGTCCGTATTGCGTGGGTATTCGGCAAAAATGGCGGAAACTTTGTAAAAACCATGCTGAACGCAGGAAAGAAATACGATACGCTCCGTGTGGTATGCGACCAGATCGGCACGCCGACCTACACGAAGGATCTGGCACGGCTGCTTGCGGAGATGATCGAAAGCGACCGGTACGGCTGCTATCACGCAACGAACGAGGGCGGCTTCATCAGCTGGTATGAATTTGCATGCGAGATCTTCCGTCAGGCAGGCTACGATACGAAGGTCATCCCCGTGACAACGGCAGAATACGGCTTATCCAAGGCAAAACGCCCCTTCAACAGCCGTCTGGACAAGGGAAAGCTTGCCGCACAGGGCTTTGCGCCGCTGCCGCCGTGGCAGGATGCGCTGCGCCGCTATTTACAGGAAATTGAGGAATAAGGAGCATACAGACATGGGACAGATCAAGGTAACCGGATGCCCGATCGAGGGGCTTTATGTGATAGAACCGACCGTGCACGGCGACAGCCGCGGCTATTTCATGGAAACATACAACCGCAATGATATGTGCGAGGCAGGGCTTGACATGGTGTTCGTACAGGACAACCAGAGCATGTCCGCCAAGGGCGTGCTGCGTGGGCTGCATTACCAGAAGCAGTATCCGCAGGGAAAGCTGGTGCGTGTCATCAGGGGACGTGTGTTCGATGTTGCGGTCGATCTGCGTGCGGACAGTGCGACCTACGGCAAGTGGTTCGGCGTGGAGCTGTCCGAGGAGAACAAGAAGCAGTTCTACATCCCCGAGGGCTTTGCGCACGGCTTTCTGGTGCTGAGTGAAACAGCGGAATTCTGCTATAAATGCACGGATTTCTACCACCCCGGTGACGAGGGCGGACTTGCGTGGAATGATCCGGAGATCGGCATCGAATGGCCGGAACTTGTCGGAGATTACCATGGCAGCGCATCTGCGGCAGGCTATACGCTTGCGGATGGAACGCCCCTGAATCTGTCCGAAAAGGACGAAAAGCTCCCGTGTATTGCACAGGCATTTCAATTCTGAGCGAAGGAGGAACGAATATGATACTGGAACACGGACGTCCTGCCGACTGCAGCGGCAGACTGGAAAAGGAAATCAGAACCTACGACCTGCTCGATTCCCTTGGCATTGCCTATGACAGAGTGGATCACGAGCCGGCATTCACGATGGAGGTCTGCGAGGAGATCGACAAGGTACTCGGTGCGATGATCTGCAAGAATCTCTTCCTCTGCAACCGCCAGAAAACGGATTTCTACCTGCTGCTCATCCCGGACGATAAGGTATTCAAGACCAAGGAGATCACAAAGCAGCTCGGGTGCGCCCGTCTGTCCTTTGCGGACGGGGAGAGCATGGCGCAGTATCTCAATCTGACCCCCGGCTCTGCGAGCATCATGGGGCTGATGTTCGATCCCGAAAAGAAGGTGCGCTTTGTGGTGGATGAGGATGTCATGAAGGCGGAATATTTCGGCTGCCATCCCTGCATCAACACCTCCAGCATCCGCATGAAAACAGCGGATGTGTTCGGCAAGCTCACGGATGCACTGGGGCATGAGATGACGGTGGTGAAGCTTCTGGGAGATGCAGAAGCATAAAGGAGGAAACCATGAACATTCAGATCTTTGGCACAAAAAAGTGCTTTGACACCAAGAAAGCGGAGCGTTATTTCAAGGAACGCCGTGTGAAATACCAGCTGATCGACATGAAGGAAAAGGGCATGAGTCGTGGAGAATTCCAGAGCGTCATGAAGGCGGTCGGCGGCTTGGAGGCGATGCTCAACGAACAGGCAAGGGATCAGGATCTGCTGGCACTCATCCGCTATCTCACCGATGCGGATAAGCTCGAGAAGGTTTTCGAGAACCAGCATCTGCTCAAAACTCCCATCGTCCGCAACGGAAAGACTGCCACCATCGGCTTTCAGCCTGATGTGTGGAAGGGGTGGGAATGATCTTCTTTTCATAATTGATTCATATGAAAAGCAGCACACTGCAAGAGGAATGCAGTGTGCTGCTTTTTGTTAGTCTTCTTCAGATTCTTCGATGTCAGGAGATTCCTGCATTTTTCTGTTCAGTACCACTTCTTCCGCTTTATCATACTGACCGGCGGAGTAGAGCTTCCACCATGCTTCATGTTCTTCCTCGTCCATCTGATCCCACTGCTCAGAGCGGAGGATCAGTTCATCGTGGTCGAACCAGTTGAGGGACTGAGAGCCGTCAGCGTTGTAGATAATAGCCTCTTTGTCGATGTTCTGATAGAGAAATTCCTGACGGACAAGATTCTTATACATGCGATAGTCAACGAGTTCGCCGTGAAAGCCCTTGACATCGCCAAAGAGCATCACCAGCTTATTGACAACAGTGTCATAGTCAGATGCCCCCTTACAGAGTAGCAGTTCTTTGAGTATCATGGAAAGAATGCGATCATTGACCTGAAGTACCAGCGTATCCTCATCAGAAGCCTGTCTGTCATAACTCAGCTTGCAGTCCTTGACAAGTGCACCAAGGCTGGCAATAGTAGTGGGGCTGAAGCTGCTGTTGGCATTGCTGCCGAAGATCAGATAGTCGGCAGTTACCTCAAGGTAGGTTGCCAGCTTATAGATGGAAATGGCAGTGGGTACGCTTTCACCCTTAATATAACTGCGAAGGCTTTTACCATCAATTTCAGTTCCAGTCGCTACCTTATTGACCGTCAGACCCTTTGAAAGAATCAGACTGTTCAGGTTTTTGCCAAAGCTTTTCTTGAAGATGGCTTCATCGAATTCAATGTTTTTCACGATATATCGTCCTTTCTTGGCAGGGGGAAATCCACGGGGTAAAACCTCTGGAAAGTTCCCCTGAGATGTGATAGAATAGAAGTGTCAATTCAATCGGGGGAATTCCCGCTATCGTAGGGGGAATACGCTTGATATTATACAATAAAAAATTGATTTTGTCAATAGGTACTTGATAAATTCTGGATGGAGAAAAGAGATGACAAACGATGTATGACCATCATATCGGGAAAAACAAATTCTATGAGATCAAGGCACTGATTCATGGCTATATGGATTATGGTAAGGATTATAACGGACTTTCTGCGGAAGAAATCAGCATTCGTGCCCATACCTATTATGAATCGGGCGAGTTGAGTTCTTCGCAGTATGATTATGTGATCGCCTTGATTGAGGATTTAGAATAATAGGAGATGAATCATGATTTTTTCACAAGTGACCTGTATTGGGTCATGAGGGTATCCGCAGATTTGATGTAGGTGTGGATGCAAATGGATATTATCCGGTAGCGATTACGACGGTGCGGGATTTTGTGGAGAGATTCGGGTAAGGAGGAGTTTGTGTGCCGAACGATAACAATGAGGATCGTAAGAAAAGAATAGCGATCTATGATGATACATCCAATCTGTGTTATACTATTCCGAAGCTATCCGAAGCCATTGACAGGACAATCAAAAATACAATATTTTACCCTCACGATAAGCCAATATTTTCAGGTATGAGAGCTATGGAAAGAACGCATTGCTTGCCTATTTTGATGAGATTGACAGGCGGCTGGATTTCAGGCTATGGTTTTCGGGGCATTACCATCTTTCCAGGCTTTATGATGACAGGCATGTGCTGATTTACGATGAGATCGTCAGGTTGAGCAATACCGGTTTTGAGCGTGTCTATCCAAGAGAACAGAGCAGTGATACTCTGTCAAAGGTACATCGATGCAGAGAAAAACACTGCCCCGCCTACCAAGAGACAGGGCAGCTGTATTATTCGCCTGCTTCTTCCGGAAGAGTTTTCGAGAGTCCGTGCAGAAATGCCGTGAGCAGTTCTTTCTCGCGACCGTTCAGACGGCGGTACAGGTTGATGACGGTGCGTTCATCCGCTGAAAGCATATCGAAGCTTGCAACAGTGGGCTGTTCCCTGTCGAAAAACTGGGACAGCGTGATCTGGAAGCCTTCACAGATCTTTTCCAAGGTGGATACGCTGGGGATGGTGTCACGGACAAAGAGGTTATTGAGCGAAGAGTAAGGCATGCCGGATTCTTTCGCAAGGCGGTAGGTTGTCCATCCTCGTTCCGCAAGCAGCTCTTTCATTCTATTCATCACAAAGTTATCAGCATTGCTCATGGTGATCTCCTTTCAGGGGGTTATGATACTTATTAATATTGTACCGCTTTTTCAGTATTGCCTAAAGATGTAAAGTTGAGAAGTGCATATACCACGTTGAGTTATAAGGAGGAAAATTATGCTGTATGATCCTATGAATCTTCCGAGGGAGGAAGTAAATGCGAAGCCGGTGTATTTTAACCGCTATGAAGATTTCTGTTATTGTATCAATGGACATCTGTATGTCTATGTGCAAGAAATCGGAGAGCGTGAAACGGCGATCCTGATTAGCAACAGTACAAAGCCGCAGATCAGTGCACTCGTGAAACAGTCGTCACTCAAAATGTTCGAAAATATCGAGCCTGAGGAACTGATGAAGGCAGGTTTCTATGTCTGGTTAAGACAGCTGCAAACCCATGAGGTGTATCGCTGCAACTGCATAGAGCAGCTTTTTAATTATCTAAGTGAGTGACTTTTGGTATTGACATCTAGCTCTCAATAGAGTATAATATAACCAAGTGACCGTGAAATCAGTGGATATTCAGCGCAAGTGATCTGAAGAAGCGGCATGATATTATGACGGAAAAGAGAGGTAGTTTATCATGAAAAGAAGAATGATCGCCTGTGCAGTGGCTGCTGTGATGATGTCAGGGGTTGTGCCTTGCTACGGCGAAATGATCAATGACAGTATGATAGTTGCACATGCAGATACAACGGTGTTGGCGGCAAGCCAGCTGGTTTATGAGAAGTTTGCGGACTATGTACAGATTACTGATGTAAGAGTAAATCTGTCCGGTGCTGTCGAATTTCCATCAACAATTGAAGGATTACCAGTAAAAGTGATTGGAAATGACACAGACACAATTTTTAAATATTATTATACAGTAGGTTCATATTCTTCATCATATAATTCTACAGCCTCAATCACAGAAATCGTAATCCCCAGCAGCGTCACAACCATCAAGGGTTACGCTTTCTACGGCTGTACTGCTCTGGAATCCGTCGAGATTTCCAGCTCTGTAACAGAGATCGGTGATTATGCTCTTGCTGGCTGTAGAACACTCTATACGGTGGACATTCCTGAAACAGGTGAAAATATGACCATCGGAGATGGTGCATTTGTGGGGTGTACAACCCTTACCTCCATCACAGTGCCGGACAGGGTAACAGATATGGGCGGCGGCTGTCTGGCAGGCTGTACCAATCTGCAGTATGTGACACTTTCCAGTACCATGACAAAGCTTTATGATGCAACAACAGATTTTGAATTAACATTGAATGGTGTATCCTATGGTTCCAAGTTTGGTTTCTTCGAGAATTGTTCGAGTATTGTGAACCTCAAGTTGCCGGATGCAATTGCCAGTGTGGACGAAAGAGCCTTCACAGGCTGCAGCAGTTTGTCTAAAATTACGATTGGTGCAAGCCTGACAGAGCTTGGCAATATTTCCTTTGATCTGGAAACTCTGACCGAGATCAATGTTTCAGAGAAAAATGCCTCCTACAGCAGTGAGAACGGCGTCCTGTTCAATAAGGACAAGACTAAGTTGATCAGATACCCCAAGGCGAATGGTAATACCGAATACACAATTCCTGAAAGTGTCACCTCGCTGGAAACCGCTGCATTCTCTGACAGTCTTAACCTGACCAGTGTCACTGTTCCTGTCAGTGTAACGAAGATCCCTTCCAACACCTTCAAGAACTGCACAAGACTCAAGAAGATCATCATTAATAACCCTGACTGTGTAATTTATGCAAATCCCGAGACGATTTACAAGGATGCAACGATTGTGGGTTATCTGAACTCTACTGCTGAGGAGTATGCTGAAACTTACAGCAGAATCTTTGAAGCAATTGATGGTGAAGATACTACTGAACCCACCGACCCCACAGATCCCGACACCACCACCAAACTTACTCCCGACATCAATCAGGACGGCAATATTGATGCGGTAGATGCATCATGGATTCTGCAGTATGCCGCAGCAACTGGTGCTGGATATACCGGCACGATTGAGGACTTTGTAGCTGAGAATAACGCATAATATCATGAAATAACAGCGGCAGCCCTTTGTCACCTTGCAGATGATGGAGGGCTGGTTGTTTGAGAGGTTAGAATAACAGGAGGTTTATAATGAAGAAAATGAGATGGCTGGCACTTTGCGCAGCACTGCTGATTTCAGGCATGAGCTTTACAGGATGTAATGGCAAAGAGGAGAATTCTGCTGCTGACATTGTGACTGAGACCATGGAAAGTGTGGAGAGTACAGAAGCAGAAACAGAGACGCTTGTTCCGAACGCCGAGAGTGATTTTCTATGGCATGCATTGACTGCGGAAGAAGTCGGCGATTCCCAATATGTGGGTGGTGTTGTCATCACAGGTTATGTGGGCGATTCCGATGATGTGGTGATTCCAAAAGCAATTGATAATAAGCCGGTAGTTGCGATTGCGGAGTTTGCATTTAGTCCGTATCGTTATGATGATTTCAGATATTATGGTGAAGCTGACGGCGGATTTTCAAAGCAGACTTATCCTTTTGTAAAACTGCTTGAAAACACGGGGATTCTGGATGAGTATGAAACGATTTTTCAAAAAATGAATGCAGATGAGAACATTCAGGAGGCCTACCTTGATAACAGATTTTCCGCATATATTCGCTATTTACTGGAAGGAGAGGAAAATGTAGAAAAGCTTCCTACTGAGGTGTTCAACCAATTTGAAAGCTGGTGTCAATCATACACCCCGGAGCAGCTTCATTTTTTCAACGGATATAAAGAATATGCAGATGAGGGCTCATCTGTTGCAGTTTTCCTGCTTGATATTACGAACGACCTTCGTTCAGACGATGATGAGGGGTATCTTGATATCATCCGTGCAGATGTACTCGAAAGTATGAATGAAGACGATCATGTATCGGATTTAAAGCGTGTCATGCTTCCGAATACGATTGCCTTGATCGGCGGCGGTGCGTTCGCATACTGTGACAGCCTTGAAAAAGTCTGCATCTATGATACCAAAGAAGGAGAAATTCCCTTCATTGATGATGCAGTCTGGACAGATGTGGAGGGAGCGCAGAATTATCGTTTTCTGGAAGGGCATCAGTTTACTGCATGTACCAATTTAAAGGAAATCAATTTCTATTTAGATGTGGATGATTGCGGAAGTCAGTGCTACCAGTTCTGTATTAACCTTGAAACCGTTTATATTGCTCCTGCAGAAAGTGGGGCTCTGACAATGGCGTATTGTGTTCCGGACAGCCAGAATCTGAAACATGTGTACGTCAGTGAAGCATGTCAGTCGATATCTGCCGCTGTATCATACAAGCTCTATGATACAAGTGCATGTACATTCTATCTTCCGTCATCCGTCACTGAGATTGGTGAGGAAGTGTTCTGCCAGCACAATAACAAGAGCGGCGATTACTATAAGGAAGGCGGACCGGAAGAGACATCTTGCAAATTTAATGGTGTAGAGATCATCACTCCCGAAGGCTCCTATGCAGAGCAGTATGCAAAAGAGCATGGTATCAAAGTTAACGGTGTGCTGCATGATGTGGTAAAACCTACGGAAGCTCCCACAGAAGCGCTGACAGAGCCAGCAACGGATGCACAGGAAGATGATCGTGAAACAATCACAGGAACGATCATCACAGAAGAAGATGCCCTGAATGTTCGCATGGGACCGTCTACGGAGTATGCAAAGCTTGGCACAGTCCCCAAAGGTGCAACTGTATACATTACAGGTGAAAACGGAGATTGGTATATCATCGAGTATGGTACGGATATCGGTTACATTTTGAAGAATTACGTTTCCCTTGATTAATGGGATTTGCGTGTGACACAAATCTTGTTATCATCCTTCTCTTTGTTGATTCCGTTTGAATCTGTATTTGAATTCAGTGGAGACTGTAGTTCTTTTCATTTGACTCTTTGTTGTAATCGTTCATATCTATGCTGATCTCAGTTGTATCTTTGTTGAATTCGGTGGATGCTGAAATTGTTCTTATTTGACGCTTCATTGTAATTGGTCATGTTTATGTAGAACCCGGTTGTTTCCTTGGTGAGTTCGGCGGGCACAGGAGTCTATCCATTAAAATCCACATTGGAATTTGATGGATGCTGTGAATCTGTAATTGTATGTGTTGATGTTTTTATTCCATGCTGTGCTAGCTGTAAAAATTGTTCCAAAAAATTCAACCATAACATTTGTACCGAAAAAAGTTAGGTAAAACCTAACATTTTTTCGGTACAGCCTTTTTTTTTCTGGAAAATGCATGAGTTTTATGGCTTGCAGAAAATATAAGAAATGATCTATCTGTTTTTTCTTATTTTCTGCTGAGTGCAGCCCTAACTTTTTTCAGAACAATGTCAGTAAGAGAAAAATCCGATCCGGCAGATTATGAAGCCCATTATTTCATTGGCTGGAATGCAAAAAAAAGTTTCCTGAAAACACGAAAGTTCAGGAAACTTTTTCATTGCACTTGCAAAGAACGGCAGAATCCGCTATAATTATAAAGAATGAAAACCAACAGAAAAGGGGGAACTCATGACAACATTCAGTGCACTCCTGCAGGAATATCTGCAGCACAGCGACCTGCGGGCTGTGGATATCAGCACCGCCATGCAGCTCAGTAAATCCTATCTGAGCCGGGTGCTGAACGGAAAGCTTCTGCCCAAAAAGGAAAGCTTTGTGACGGAGATCGCTTCGCTCCTGCAGCTTTCTGCCACGGAGCGTGAAACGCTGCATGCCGTGTATGCGGCGGAGAAAAACGGGCTTCCCTACGATAAATTACAGGAGGCGGCCTACCGCTTCTTCCATGTGCCGCACCACATTCCGTCAGCGGAGCGGGAGGCATTGCCGCCGCTTCAGAACGGCGATGTATTCACGGACGAAACAGCGATCAACGATGCGCTCCGCCGCATGCTTTCTGCTGCGGAGGGTACTGTCCGCATCCTCCTGCGCCATCCTGACGAAGCCGTGTACCGGATCATCCTGCAGCAGCTCATGGACAGACGGCTCTCCTGCAGATGGATGCTCCCGATGCAGACAGGTGAGGGCGAAGCGCAGGCGATCGAAGACCTGCTGGATGTGTCCCTCCTGCTGCCCGTGCTGCTCCATGCGGATGTGGCCGTGCGTACCTGCACAGCAGCAGAGCACGGGACGGATTTCTTTCCGTACTGCGTGATCACGCAGTGCGGGGTGCTGCTGCTTGCAGCGGATCATACACAGGCGATGTATTTTGATTTTCCGCAGGTGACAGCTTTGCATGCGGAGAAATTTGATGCGCTGTTTGAGTGCTCCGTGCCGCTGTGCACGGTGTTTGACGATTATCGTGCACTCCTGCTCAACTATGCGTCGCAGGTAACGGAGACCGAAACGATTCCGATCAGCAGAATGTATGTGCTCGCAAGACGTCCCTGCGTGGTGTTCAGCGTGTCGCAGAGTGCGATCATGGAGCATCTGAACCTCGATGGGAATAAAAAACAGATGGCACAGGCATACCGTGGGTTTCTGGATATGCTTTCCGGCAGCAGAACCGGAAAGGTGGAAGAGCATATTTTCCTTGCGGAGGACGGCATCCGGGAGTTTCTCTGCGATGAGGAGTTCTACGAATTCAACAAATGCATTTCGCTGCCGATTTCTCTTGAGATCCGGCATGCATGCTTCCGGAAAATGCTGGGGTCGATCGCCCGCAATAAGGTGTTCGATTACAATGTGACGTCTGCGGCGCCGCTGGATGCGGCATCCAACTGCACTGTGAATGCATGGCCTGACGGCAGGATCATTCTCTTCTGTGATTTCGAGGATTCCTACCGTATTGTCATCATGAACCATGCAGGGATCGCAAAGGCACTGATCGGGTATTTCCAGCATCTTCGGAAGTGCGGCATGACCGTCAGCGGAAAAGAGGTACTGTGTCTGATGCAGGAACAGTATGCACAATTCGGCGTATGACGCTGATTTACGGGGAATATGATATAGTCTGATAGAAAGAAGCCTTCCTGTTTCGGCAGGAAGGCTTCAGCATTTCAGGCATCCTTGATGATGACGATCGGAATCGGCGGGCAGTTCGTGCGGTTCACGAATGGCATCTCGATGACCGTATATTTGCGGTTATCCAGTGTCGGCAGATACGCAAGCAGAGCGTCACGCTCCTCAAAGCCGGTTTCTCTGCCATAATAGATGATCAGCGTCATGATGCCGCCGTTTTTTAGGAGACGAAGCCCTTTTTCGATGGCGGCAATGCTCGTTTCCTTTTTGGTGTTGATGCGGTGGTCGCCCCGTGGCAGCCAGCCGAAATTGAAGGTGATCAGTGAAACGCTCTCTTCCGCAAAGAGCGTGTCCATTTCGCTGTGGCTCTGCAGCCGTACATCCGCACGATGCGCCACACCATGCTGTGCAAGCAGTGCTTTCGTGCTGTCCACCGCATCCTGCTGGATGTCAAAAGCGGTGACGTGACCGCTGTCTCCGACCAAATTGCACAGATGCAGCGTATCAAACCCACGTCCTGCCGTGGCGTCAATGCAGAGGTCGCCCTCCTGCACATTTTCGTCAATGACCCTGTTGATGATTTCGAGGGCGCTGAAGGAATCCATTTTTTTCATATTGTTCCGCCTTTCGGTTCGTTATGGTGTGGGGGATGCGGGGGCGCAGCGCACCACAGCTTCCGTCACGCTGCGCAGTACGGTATCGCCGTGCTGGTTCTGCACGTTCAGCGTGAGTTCTGCGATCCCGCTGCGTTCGCTGTGCTGTGTGATCCGGGTGATGCAGGCATGTCCCGTGAGGATATCGCCTGCAAAAACGGGCTTGTCCCATTCCACCTTGGTGGATTTGCCGGCGATCAATTCCGTGCCGAAAAAATCGGCTTCGATGTATTTTGCCCAGACCAGCAGAAAGGACAGCATACCGGGTGCAAGGAGCTTTCCGAATTTTGTGGTTTCTGCATAGGCTTCGTCCGTATGGATTGGCGCAGGGTTGAATTCCTGCGCAAATGCGAGCATTTTTTCTTTATCCACGGCAACGGGAGCAGTCTGAAGCTCCATGCCGATGCGAAGTTCGTTGAGGTACATAGCGTTTCTCCCATCGTTTCATTTGTTCCATTATACCACATCCCCCGAAAAAATGCAACCGCTGCAGCCGGGCGTCCATTCCGTTCGGCTGGGGATTGCAACCCGCTGCGGGATGTGGTATAATAAAATCAGTTCATCCGAATTTACAAACAACTGGGAATCGTGTCCATCATGAGAAAGGGAACTGCCTATGAAAATTCACCACATTGCCCTCTGGGTATCGGATCTGGAACAAAGCCGGAAATTCTATGCATCCTACTTCGGCGGCACAGCAAATGAAAAATACCGCAATCCTGTGACCGGACTGGAAACCTATTTTCTGACATTCGAGGACGGTGCATGTCTTGAACTGATGTCACGTCCGGAATGTACGGCTGACAGCAGGTCGCCGTATGGCTTCGGATTGACGCATCTTGCGTTCAGCGTCGGCAGACGGTGTGATGTGGATGCCCTGACCGCCCGTCTCTGTGCGGATGGCTACACCGTCGCAGGGCAGCCAAGAATCACAGGGGATGGGTATTACGAAAGCGTGGTGCTTGATCCTGACGGGAACCGGATTGAGATTACGGAATAAGGGAAAGAGGAGATCTTTATGACAACCATATACTTCATCCGCCACGCACAATCCGACCAGTTTGTGCATGACGATCGCACACATCCGCTGACAGCGGAGGGGCTGGGCGACAGAAATGTGACTGCTCTATGCAGATTCTGAACTGCACGCCCTATGTCGTGAAGCTGACTTTTGATGAAAACGGAACCTGCGTTTCCTTTGCGGAAATTCTGGCTCCGGAACAGGAATACAACGCGATTTTTGACCGTGTCTGCGAAGCGCATGCTGCCAATGCCGGCAAACGCTTCGTGATGGGCGCATCCTCGGGCGGCTATTTTACCTGGCAGCTGCTGGAGGACTACGGAAGCTATTTTGACGGTGCGATTCCGAGCTCTTCGGGCTATCTCCCCTCGGACGAAGCACTCGACAGAATCGCAGAAAGCGGCGTGCAGCTCATCATTGCGCATGGTCGGCATGACGAAATGGCACTGTTTGATGAATGCATCACACCCCGCATGGAGAAGCTGCAGGGGCTGCCGCACTGTCTTTGCTTCTTCCCCGAATGGGTCTATAATGGTGACGGGGGTGTTTCCTCCGTGTTCTACGGCTTCGAGATGGGACAGCACTGCATGATCAACTGGGTGCAGCATAATCTCCTGTTCGATGACGGTACGCCTGCGGATGAACGCCTGCCCGACGGTGTGACGGGCTGGATCCGCAGAATCTGCGAAACAGCGAAAGGAGAATGACCATGTTCCGGGAACTTGCAAGAAAAAAGCAGCAGCTTTCAGCGGAGGAATGCGTCCGTCTGCTGCAGACCGAGACACGGGGCGTCCTGTCCGTGCTGGGGGACGATGATTATCCCTACGGCATGCCCATGAACCATTGGTACGAGGAAGAGGAGCAGATCCTCTATTTCCACTGCGGCAAGCAGGGACATCGTATGGATGCGCTCGCACGCCATGCGAAAGCTTCCTTCTGTGTGTATGACAGGGGAGAGCAGCATGGGGACGCATGGGCACTGCATGTCAGAAGCGTGATCGCATTCGGACGGGTGGAGGTCATTTCCGATCCGGAGCGGATCGTGGATGTGACCACGAAGCTCAGCCATAAATTCACGCAGGATGATGCCTATATCCGCAAGGAGATCGAACAGTATGCGAACAATACGCTGCTGCTGGCGCTGCATATCGAGCATCTCTGCGGAAAGCATGTCACCGAATCGTAACGGCAGAATCACAAAGAAACGCCACGGACAGATTGATAAATTTGTAACAAAAGCGGAAAATCCGACAAAATTCGCCTTTTTCCTTGACAGCGGCATCCGTTTTGTGTATAATAAATATGCACAAAGCGCAGAAATGCGCAAATTTTTTTCCATGATAGATAAAGGAGAAGGTACATGAACACAAAAGGATTTATGAAACTGGCAGCGCTCATTCCGCTGTCCCTTGCCCTGGTTGGCTGCGGCAAGACCACCATCAACGTCAACGACTATCTGACACTGAGCTGCGATGGCTATGACACCGTCGGCAATGCGACCTATGTTCTGGATTACGAGCAGCTGGTCAGAGATAACCTCAAGGCGTTCAAGCTGGAAGAAACCGCAAACGAGATGGACATCATGAGCGCAGCGGTTGCAGTGGATGCCGTACTTGAGGGCGCACTGGACAAGACGGATAACATCACAAACGGCGATACCATCACCTTCAAGTGGGATGAATCCATGGATCTCACCGCATTTGAGGAGCTGTATCCTGTCAAGCTTGAATACAGCGATGAAACCCTCGAGGTCAGCGGTCTTGCACAGGCAGAAGCATTCGATCCGTTTGATTTTGTCAGCGTCAGCTACGAGGGCATTGCACCGAGCGGTTCCCTGCGTATAAATGTTTCAAACGACATTCTGAACGGTCTGCAGTTCACTGCGGATAAGACCGAGGGTCTGAGCAACGGTGATACCGTAACCATTACCGTGACTTCCACCTATGGCGAGGATCTGGCAAGCTACTGCCTCACACAGGGCAAGCTCCCGTCCCAGACAGAGAAGACATTCACTGTAGAAGGTCTGTCCAGCTACCCGATGGCACTGTCCGAGATCCCTGCGGATTCTCTGGAAAAGATGGACAAGCATGCACAGGACTGCCTGAATGCGTACATCGCAGGCGAATGGGATAATCCTGCATCCTGCAAGAATATCACCATGATCGGCAACTATTTCCTTGCACCGAAGGATCCGAGCATCTACACCTACACCAAGAACTATCTGTACTATGTATACAAGATCGACGTGGAAAATGATGTACACACCATGTCCTATTACTACTATGCATACTACACCGATCTGATGCTGATGGAGGACGGTACATGCTCTCTGAACCTGAACAACATCGTCACACCGGATGGCAGCGCATTCTTTGGCAGCGTATTCGGCGACGGCTTCATTCAGGATGATCTGTTCTATGTCGGCTTCCAGGATCTGGATTCCATGTTCTACGAGCAGGTAACCTCCAAGATCGACCAGTACAATTACGAGTCCACTGTAACAGAATAATGCAGATACAGCAGCCGCTTGCGCCATTGGCGCAGCGGCTGTTTTGGATAGTATCAAAAAGGCAGCGCCCATCCGGATGGTTACGGATGGGCGTTTTGTGATGCATCCCTGACGGCGATCGCTATGGAGCCATTTTCCGGAATGAGATCATAGTACCGTACCGGTTCGCCGTCGGCATTCTCGCAGCGGATGGCAAGACTGCCGTCCGGCTGTATTTCAAATGCGATGGTATCACTGCCGATGATCGGAGAGTACACGATATTGTATTCCGGCGAAAGCGCTTCGCTTCCGGTTTCATAGGCAATGAAACGCAGGGAGAACACCCCCGATGTCGGGCCGTGAAGCAGGCTGCAGTCTTCGGGAATGCCGTCGGCATCCACATCGGCGGTGATGCGGTCATAAACCGGCAGGCTGTAAGTCAGCGGCTCGATTTGCGATGCAAAGACCGCACCATCCGGAACCGGACATTCTGCATGCGCAGCGTCGCTTGCATAGCGGTAGGACGGAATGGAGGAGGACAGATCCGCATCGAAAATGAAATTTGCACCGTCACGGCGGAATACATAGGTGTTCTGCCCATCATCCGTGCAGAGCGTCAGGGCATCGTCCGTCAGTACATAAAATCCTCTCGGCAGGTAGCTGCTGTATCCGCTGTACGAGAAGGCAAAGGTGCGGTTCGGGGAAAGCGTCAGTTCCGGTGTGACCGGATCAACGGAGTCGGTGAACCTATACGTCTGCGGTGCATTCGCCTCCTCGGACTGTGCCATCGCTTCAAAATGTGCCATCGCCATGCGCTCACAGCGTTCGATCTGCTGATCGACATATTTCTGCGAATCCATGGCGTTATGCCACAGATAGAACGGGAATTTGCGCAGGATATCTCCCGGGTTGTAAGACCCGTCACGAGGCTCCCAGTACTGCACAAGGCGATAGGTATTCCCCGTTTCTTCCACGGTAATCACGGTCGGGATGTGGGCGCCGTACTGGCGCTGCAGCGTTCCGTCAAAGGTGTAGGTTTCGTAGAACACCCATGCATAAACTGTCAGCTTGCTGCCGCTGCGGCGGATGGAAAGGATCTCAGCGTCGGGACAGCCGTAGGTTTCCTCATCCGCATACCGCTGGTGGTGGGCGCTGATCTGACAGTCAAGGAAGATCCGCAGCGCCTCCTGATCGGTCGTGCGTGGATTTGTCAGAAAGCAGACCGCTGCGATCACGAGCGCAGCGACAGAAACCAGCAGGATCCAGAATGCAGGCTGCTTGTAATGCAGGATTCTGCGGATCCTTGTTTTGACCCCAACTTCACCAAATGCCAGCGGACATGCCGCAATCGTCCGTCGGGGCAGACTGCAGCTGAGCAGCGCAGAGGAGTATGCCTTGCGCTGTGCGGTGTCCATTCCGGCGATCACCTTTTCATCGCAGGCAAGCTCAATGTCCCTGCACAGGAGCACATATGCCGCCCAGAGCAGCGGGTTGAACCAATGCACCGACAGCAGCAGAAAGCCAAGCGGCTTCCATAGATGATCACGGCGCTGCAGATGCGCATTTTCGTGGGCGATGACATGCGCCGTTTCCCCCTGCGGCATTCCTGCCGGAAGATAGATGTGCGGTCGGAATATCCCCAGAATGAATGGCGTGTCAATACGGTCACACACACGGATCTTTCCCTGCAGCGGAACGGCTTCCCGGACGCTTTTGCGAATGCGCAGAAAGCTGATCAACGCATAGAGCAGCATCATGCCGATGCCCGCCAGCCACACGACAGCCGCAATGGTCATGACCACCTGCATGGGATTCACACTGTCACCGACAGTCGGAGCAAACGACTGTGTAAGCACCGGATTGACTGCCGCATTGAACGGCGTAATACCGCTGTGGATGGCAGGGGACTGTGCGTAGAGGATTTCCTGCGGTATGGTTTCCGTGCTCGGAATCAGGCTGAAGATGCTTTCAAGAGAAAAGGGACAGACCAGACGGATGCCGACCAGCGCCCACATCGCAGCATGGAGCCATTTCGGCGCCTGCTTCAGCACAAGGCGCAGCAGCAGTACGGCAAGTACGATCCAGCCGGCAGTAATGCTCATATTGAGGATACGGATGAACAGCGTTTCCATGGTCATTCCTCCTCGTAGTCTTCGATCATGCGGCGAAGTGCTTCGACCTCTTCTCCGGACAGCTGCTGCCTTGAGGTGAATGCCGCCAGAAATGCCGGCAGAGAGCCGCCGAAGGATTCCCTGACAAAACGTTCGCTCTGCACCGCATAAAATTCCTCCCGGGAAATGCAGGATGTGACGATGCCCTTCTCATTGCGGAAGATCCCCTTTTCACAAAGCCGCTTGAGGACGGTATAGGTCGTGCTCTTTTTCCAGCAAAGCAGCGCTTCGCTGTATCTGACAAGCTCCGCTGAAGTCAGCGGTTCGTGCTGCCAGATGATCTGCGCAAAGCGGCTCTCCGCTTCGCCCATCTGATAGGTTGGCATGGTACATTCCCTCCTTTATGATTCTACACCATGTAGACTTTTCTTTATTCTACACCATGTAGACCAATTTGTCAAGGGGGATTGGCAACAATTTATGCCGGATCACGTCAAAAAAGTTTCCGAAAAATACGAAAGTTGAGGAAACTTTCGAAAATGTGTTGAAAGCATGTCTGAAATGCAATATAATAAAAATGTATGTTTATTTTAGGATCCATTTCAAAAAAAGGAGAGAACACAGATGTTTCTGGATACCGGATAGGAAAGCGATGCAAATGCAAAGTGATTAAATGGGAAAGGATGAAAAATTCATGAGTAAGAAAAGACTATCGAGCAGAATTACGGCGCTGGGAACGTCGTTTCTGATGCTGCTGACGATGGCGGATCTGTCGGTGCTTGGGCTTACTGCGGCAGCATCCGACGAGGTCGTCAGCATTTCGAATGAGGAGCAGCTGCGAGAATTCGCAGAGCGTGTCAACAACGGCGAAACATCGTTGGATGCGGAGCTGACGGCGGATATTGAATTCAGTTATTTTGATGATAGCTGGACGCCGATCGGAAGCAGCCGTGGGTACAGTGGTACATTTGATGGCAACAATCATGTGATCAGTCATCTGACTGTGACGGTTGACGGAGGCGGCGTTGATGCCGGATTCTTTTCGTCAATTGACAGTGAGGGCGTTGTACAGAATCTTGGTCTGGAAGCGTTCAGTGTTGATGCGTATAATACTTCCCGTGCAGGCGGTATCAGCGGTTACAATAGCGGTCTGATCCAGAACTGCTATGTACAGGGCGATATTGCCGGCGGCGAGTCCACATATTGTGTGGTCGGCGGTATTACCGGCGGAAACAGCGGCAGTGTGCATAACTGCTTTTTCACAGGCTCCCTCTATTTGTTCGAATGGGGCGAATATGGTGCCTATATGGGCGGTATTGCCGGTGATTATTTTGATTCTGATGTAAAAAATTGCTATTTTCTGGATACTGCAGCAGATTATGCAATCGGAGATGCCGGTTCACTCGAAGAAGGATATAAGGATGAAGCTGCCAAAACATCCGAAGAGTTTGCCAACGGTACTGTTGCAGCACTCCTTGGCAGTCCGTTCGGACAGAACATCGACAACGGCGGTGCAGCGCAGGATCATCCTGTGCTTGGCGGTGCGGCGATCTATACAAGTGCACCCTGCCCGACAACATTTTCCAATTCTCCGGTGACGGAAAATGTGGAACACAGTTATGCGGGGGATGTCTGCGAAAACTGCGGCTACATCAACATTGCTGCGCTGACATTGAATCAGACAAGCACTGCTTCTGTTGCAGAGGATGCTGTGAAGTGGTATAGCTTTACGGCACCAGCAGCGGGTGCATATCTGTTCACCTCTTCGAGTGAAACAGATATGGAGGGTGCGCTGTATGCAGATCTGCGTGACGCAGATTATCTTAGCTGCGATTATGACAGTGCGGGCAAGAATCAGTTCAGGCTCATTCACACCCTTGCTGCAGGAGATACTGTATATTTGCAGGTGAAGTCCAGCAGCGGCGCAGCCGAATATGGTGTCACTGTGACAGAAGTACCCGTTCTGACACTGAATCAGACCAGCTCGGATGCTGCGGTGGAAGGCGAGAGCAAATGGTACAAATTCACTGCACCTGAAAGCGGATACTATGCATTTACATCCTCGGGCGAAGCAGATATGAAAGGATATCTGCATAAATGGATTGATAGCTATGAGGTGTACAATGATAACAGTGCCGGTGACAAGCAGTTCAAGATCACCTATCAGATGGACAAAGATCAGACTGTTTATCTGAAGGTGCTTGAGACTACCGGTGCGGCAGCAGAGTATGGAATCACGGTAACGCCGCATGTCATTACCCCCGAGGTTTTAACGCTGGGTGAGCGTTATCCTGACATTGCATTGGAGGGTGAAGATAAGTGGTACAGCTTTACTGCGCCTTCAGATGGTGTATATGACTTTAGCTCCGCAAGTGAACGGGATATGGATGGTTATCTGTATGCAGATCCGGATGATAAAAAATATCTGGATTATGATTACAGCAGCGGCGGCAATAACCAGTTTAAGATCAGATACTCGCTGACTGAGGGACAGACCGTCTATCTGAAGGTAACAACTACTTCCGGTTCGGCAGCAGAATATAGCGTTGCAGTGACGCTTGTAGTGATTGAGCCGGTTGAACTGACACTGGATGAGAACTATTCTGATTCTGCAGCGGATGGTGAAGAGAACTGGTACAGCTTTACGGCACCGTCCGATGGATCATATACATTTAAATCTGCAAGCGATATGGATATGGTCGGCTATCTGTATGCGGATCCCTATGACAGTGACTACTTTGCTTACAATGATAATGGCGCAGGTGATGGTCAGTTCAAGATCAACTACACATTGAGCGAGGGAGAAACGGTTTATCTTAAGGTAAGACAATTCAACACCGAAGCAGCGGATTATTCTGTTTTGGTAACAAAGGAAATGCCGTATGATGGCATGACTGCCCTTCAGCTTGATGTTTGTGAATACGGATACTATGAGGGGTATTCCGGTTTCGAAGGAACTGTCTGGTATCGGTTTACTGCACCTGCGGATGGAACTTATCGCTTCTGTGCTGAGGCTTCCGAGGATAGCTATTCAGCTCTGCTGGGCGGTGGTTTGTATTGGAATCCTAACGATGAAGAGGCGATCACCCAAACAGATGATTTCTACACAGATCTGTTCTTCACACTTGAAACCGAGCTTAGTGCCGGAGATACAGTGTATCTGGAGGTGTACGAAGTTTCTGATAATGAGGCGTACTTCTATGTGGAGGTCACAGGTGAATTCACTGAGCCTGCTGAGACAACCACAGAAACAACGACAACAGAAACTACCACAACGACTACGACGACAACAACTACCACGACTACGACAACGACTACAACAACCACGACTACGACAACCACGACAACTACTACAACTACAGCTACAACAACTACAACCGAAGAAACGGAAGCGGCGACCACGACTACCACTGTACCCGGCACGCCAACTGTCCTGACACTGAATGAGAAGCTGTCCGATTCAGTAGAAGAAGGAGAGGAAAAGTGGTATGCGTTTACGGCACCGGAAACCGGACGGTATACCTTTACATCGGGATCACCAAGCGGTGATGATATGATCGGTTACTTATACACTGATCCTGGCAGCAGCAATTATCTGGCGTATGATGATGAAAGTGCTGGCAACAACCAATTCAAGATTTCCTATTTCCTTACAGAAGGACGGCTAGTATATCTGAAGGTAAACGAGTATTATGGCAATGCAGCAGATTTTACCATTACAGTAACCGGTGTTGCGATTGCTCCTGTCGAACTGACGTTGAATGAAGTCTTGTCTGATTCGGTAGAAGCGAACGGCGAAAAATGGTATGCATTTACGGCAACTGAGGATGGAATGTATACCTTTGATTCTGTGGATGCAGATGCAGATCTTAGTGCGCTTGAATCCGGGCTTTATGCAGAATTTGGTGCTGATGAATGTCTTACGCACAGCTATGGATCGCTCTGTCATTCTTATTTTGTCAAAAAGAATGAGACGATTTATTGGAGAGTGAATGATTGCTATCAGACAGAAACAAGTTATTCAATTAAAATTGAATTAAACCCGATCACTGCGATTACATCAGGCACAGAAATAAGCGACACTGTTTCTGAATCCAAATCAAAGTGGTATTCGTTTACTGCTGCAGAGGCGGGTGAGTATGCATTTGTATTTACAAATGAAGACGATAGCTATTATCATAGTTATTTGTATACCGATCTGAACGGAAGTTCTCAAAGCTCGGAGTTTGTTGGCGATGGCAGTGCCTATATGCTTTATGAAATGGAAGCCAACCAGACAGTGTATCTGAAAATTTATACCTGGAGTGAGACCGGTGCAGACTATTCCATTAAGGCATTCAAGCCGGCTTCCCTGACCGATGCCGAGCAGGCAACTTACAACGCCGACGTTAACTGCGATGACAGTATTTCGGAATTGGACGCACAACTGATCATGCAGTATGTGGCAGGACAGGTGGCAAGCCTTCCTGACGGCACACCGGATGTCCCCGATGATGTGATCGTTACCTGGGGCGATGCTGATCTGGACGGTTATGCGACGCTCGTGGATGTGATCTTCCTGTATCAGTATCTTTCCGGTGAAGCCGAACTCGGTGAACCCAACAACGGCGCTGGCGTTGACCCGATCTATGTGGATATTGGCGTTGAAAGTGTGACCGCTAAGCCCGGTGATACGATCTCTGTTGACGTGACATTGGAGGATTACTTCATCGAGGAATACCCGATTTTCGGATATGAAATTGAGAATTATGGCTATTCATATTATGATTATGATACGGATGAGTTCTATTCCGGTAAGTTTGATTCCGTGACTTCGGAAAACTTCTCCATTGCGCAAAGCATTACATACAATTATATGGAGGATGGAGAGCTTAGTATTTGCGGTATCAATTCTGAGGGCATAAAAATGCAGAAGGGTGATGTGCTCTTTACCATGCACTGCACCATTCCCGAGGAGTTTCCGGCAGGAGAGTACTATATCAGTTTCTGTGAAGTGAATTATGTTTATTATGCGAATCAGGGCATGGATGGTAATCCGATCAGTACTTATGATGTCAATATGGATTGTGGCGGTACGATCACCATCGAAACAGATGGCGGAGCGTCCACTGAACCCACAACAGAAACAACCGAACTGGAAACCACCACAACAACAACTACATCAACCACCACAACTACGACTACCACCACGACAACTACGTCAACCACGACCACTACTACCACCACGACGACTACCACTTTGCCGGCACTGGAACTGGGCGTTGCACAGTCCGGTGATATCGGAGAAAGTGAATCGGATTGGTACACTGTCACTGCCACCAAGACGGGCGAGTATGTGTTCTATTCCGAATCCGATGATGATATTGCAGCGTCGCTGTATGCGGATGCGGACGGCAATGCACTGCTCGATCAGAATGATGATGGCGGAGAAGGCAACCAGTTCCGGATCGTGTATACGCTGACGGCCGGCGAAACCGTATATCTGAATGTGTACGGCTTCAATGGCAATACAGCATCCTACTACGTAACAGCAGATCTGTTCTGTGCCGGTGAGGATGTTGCATTGTCTGCCGGTATGCCGACACAGGGATCACTCCGCAAATACCAGTATCAATGGTATGTCTTTACCGCAGAAGAAACGAATCTGTATACGTTTACTGCGCAGAGTGATTCGTCTCTGTCCGGTGCGCTGTATAGAGATAAGACGGATGAATACGAATTTGCTTACGCAGAGAACCTGAGCGATGGAATGTGTGCAGAGGTCGCTGCTGGAGAAACCGTTTATCTCAGAGTGGATACCACAACAAGCGCTGCATTTACGCTCACAGCGGCAAGTGCGCCGAAACTGACGACGGCACAGGGCTGCACAGGCAGTCTGGCGGAATTTGAGACTGCGTGGTACATTTTCACAGCCCCGAAGGACGGCGAGTATCTGTTCTATTCCGAATCTGAATCCGATATGATCGGTATGCTGTATGAGGATCCGGATGATAATTATGTGGAATCTGACGATGACGACGGCGGAAACAGCCAGTTCCTGCTGCGGTATGAAATGCAGGAAGGCGAGCGTGTCTACCTGAATGTGTCGGTATACAATGATGAAGCTGCGGAGGAATATTCTGTTCATGTTCTTCCAGCTTATGCAGGACCCGATGCACTGACACTCAACGAGACAAAGGAAGCATCGCTCTCCAAATACCAGACCGGCTGGTATACCTTTACGGCGGAAGAAGCAGGTGATTACCTCTTTATGCTGGAATCTGAATTCGAAGTATATTTCGGATTGTACGATTCGATGGATGCCTGCGAGTACATTGACGGTTATGAGGAATATCAGACAGAGGATCATACAATGGTATACCTCTATCACATGGATGAAAACGAAACCGTGTATCTTGAGCTGTTGAAGGACGATATGGCTGCGGCAGATTATGCTGTCACAGTTTCGCAGACATGCAACAGCGAACCGATCGAACTGACGCTGGATGAAGAGACAGAAGGCACGGTGGACGCATACCATTTCTGCTGGTACAGCTTTACTGCGCCGGAATCGGGTATCTATTTCTTTGAGGCAACTGATGCAGCAGGGGAAACTGTTGTACGTGGAGAGCTGTTTGCAGATATGACTGACGAGGAAGCACTGCGTACAAACGAACCCGAACCGGATCGTATGGAATACTACATTGCCGAGGGCGATACCGTTTACCTGAAGGTGCGGGGTAGTGACTGGAATGCAGTTTCCTATGTCGTGAAGGTATCCACCATTTACAGCGGCGCACCGATCGTGTTGACAACCGGTGAAGCAGTGTCCGGTTCTCTGACAGATGGTGCTTGCTGCTGGTACAGCTTTACTGCACCGGAAGCCGGCGAATATGTATTCCGTTCTGCATCGGACTGCGGCGCTGATATGATTGGTGCACTGTATGATACCATGGATATGAATGGATTCATCACTGATGATGATGACAGTGCCGATGATATGCAGTTCTTGATCCGTTATGAGCTTGCTGAAAATGAAACCGTTTATCTGCAGGTATACGGCATCCATTACAGCGCGGTTTCTGATTACGCTGTTGAGGTGTGCAAAGTTGTCCAGCTGACCGCTGCACAGCAGGCAGCATACAATGCGGATGTAAACTGTGATGGTACAGTCACTGCAGAGGATGCACAGCTGATCATGCAGTATTGTGCAGAACAGATCTGGAGTCTGCCCACACAGACACCGAATCTTCCCGATGGTGTGTTTGTGACATGGGGCGATGCAAATCTGGATGAAACTGTGAATCTTGTCGATGCCGTGATGATCTATCAGTACCTGAACGGTGAGCGTGAACTTGGTGATACAAACAGCAGTTCGGAAAGCCAATCGATTCTGGTATCGTTCGAAGATGTGACAGCCCATCCGGGTGATCGTGTTGAGATCGATCTGATCGTGGAGGAAATCCCGGACGGCGGCCTCGTTTATGGTGCCCTTGCTGGTGTTTATATTGAATATGATCCGCTGATTGTTGATGTAACCTCGGAATTCTTCAATATTACCCGCTCTGACAGCGGTTTGGTTGCTGGTATGAATGCCGAGGGCGCCGAAATCAAGAATGGCGATACGCTTCTGACACTGATCGTTGAGATCCCTGCTGACTTTGAAGCAGGTAACTATGCGATCGCATTCTATGATAACTCTGAAATTTATTTCTCTCCTGCGGATACAGATGGAATGATCGCCTCCTATTGGTTCAACCAGAATGAGGACTATCTGACGATCGAAGCACTTCCGGAGACAACCACAACTACCACCACAACAACATCTCAAAAGGCGGATGCAACGACCACGACCACGACTACGGCAAAGCCTGTTGTGACCACAACCACCACGACAGCAAAGCCCGTAGAACCGACAACCACAACGACCACAGGAAAAACCGATATCGAAGCGGAAACCACCGCAACAACGACCACCACAGGCGAAGTGACCGAAACTACGACCACCGAACCTGCAGTGGAGGACTACTTCGAGACGGCGACATCGGTTTATGATGAAGCTGTGCAGGAGCAGATTGAGGAAGATCGGGTAAGCAGACGTCTGAATATCAGCGGCGAACTGACTTCCACCCCCATGACCTACGAGGAGATCCTCGCAGCCGGAATTGATATCAACAGTGCCGATAACTACCATTATGTCAAGTATTCGATTACGATGAATTTTGGTACGAAAATTGTCATCCTGAATCGTTACGAGGCAGTTGATGGAAATGGTGCTCTCGTTGATTGGTGCTCCAAGATCGAACCCATCGCAGGCGGTGGCGGTGGCGGTGGCGGAGGTGGTGGCGGTGGCGGAACCACCGTTACCAAGAACCCCGTCCGTATACCCGAGCTGAATTGCTCTATTGCAGAAGCAAGCGCTGATATGTACATGATCATTTACGGCGAATGCAAATGGCTCAAGGAATTCTATGATGTGCAGCTCTTGCTGTTCAATTCCGATACCGAAACGCTTGAAAACTGCAAGGCAAGCATTAATGTGCCGAATGGTCTGACACTGGTCAACAGCAGTCAGGTACAGCAGATCGGTGATCTGGAATCGAACGAGGTTGCAGATGTTCACTGGTATCTGAGAGGCGATAAGGAAGGCGATTATAGTCTCAGCGCCGTACTTGGTGGTTATTTCGCAGGTGAATACTATACCTATAATTTCGTATCCAAGGACAATCTTCATGTTTATGCAGGCAGTGCGCTGAAAATGACGATTGAATTGCCGAAGTATTCCTTCTATGGCGACGATTATCTTGTAAATATCAAACTTAAGAATGTATCCGACAAGCCGATTTATAATCTGGAGCACACGATCCTGAACACAGTGCAGGGTACCTATCAGCAGTTTGAGGAGAAGGAAGACGGAACCCTCGTTGCAATCAGTGAAGCAAAGACACTGCAGAATAATGAAGTGAATGAATCCTGCTTTATAGCACAGCTTGACCCCGGTCAGACGCTGAGTATGCAGGTGTCCATTACGGATATTTACAAATCCAAGCTGGAGGAGATTCAGGATAAGATAGCTTTGGGCTTTGATGTAGCAAAACTGGCTGCGCAAGTTACCAATGCGGTAATTGGCGGTAATCCGATTGCAAAGGCGGCAAGCTATCTGTGTGGTCTGGCGGCGGATGAAGTCAAGGCAATTCCGATCGCTCATGAACTGCTTGAATGTTTTGTAACAACACTGGCAGGTTCTACAACTGAGATTCCGTATGAAGTTGTGATTACGGATGTGACTGAGGAGACCCGTGAAAAGCATTCCTTCCAGCCAATCAAGATCCTGACTGAAAATACTTATGAATATGTGAAGGATATTGTGACAGACAGCCTGAATATTGAGCTGAGTTTCAGTGATACCATGCTCCTTGATGGCTCTGATGAAGCACTCAAGGATTATGTTGGTAAAAAATTCGGTGAAGTGCTCACAACAAAATATCCCGAAATTGGTGAACGAGTAACGACTGAGCTCGGCAAGAATGCCATTAAGCTCGGTCAGCAGACGCTGAAGGTCGGCGAGGAGGTTTATTACGTGCTCGACGTTCCGGATGCGGAAACTAAGGTTACTATGTGGGTTGAGCAGGCGGATGTTTCTCCGGAATCCGGGAATGCAGAACCCTCCGACGAAATGGTTGGCGACATGTGGAAGTCCTACTTCAAGGGCGGCGCAAAGGGCGTATTTATCTACTTCATATTTGATGAACCGCTCAATAAGACCGGATCTGCACCGGAAGATTCCGAATCCTTTGCATTCACTGTTGAGGGCGGTACCTACACGGAAACTGACGGCAAGTACGAGGTAACGGGTAATGCTGTAATCCGTCTTGACGCACTTGAAGCGGATAAGAATGCCGTGATCCACGTGAAATACGAAGACGGCACAACTGAGACGCACTCCATTACAAGCGTGGAAGCACATACCTGCGCAGGAAGATACTACGCAACACTGCCGCCCTATGGTGGTATGAGCGGTATTGCCATGCAGAACTGCGATATCTGCGGTGAGATCATCGACTCCAAGGACATCGCAGCGGATGCAATCTGCATGCTGGATAATGGTACATTCTATGACACACTGGAAGAAGCAGCTGCTGCGCTGACAGAAGGCGGTACGATCTATGTATTCAACAACACCACGCTGCACAGTGATCTGGTTCTGTACAATGATACAGAGCTGTTCATCTCTGACGGTGTGACCCTGAATGTTGCAGACGGCTGTGAGCTGTCCACATTCGGCAAGCTGATCAATCTGGGTACAATCACGGGCGAATGTCACATCAATGTGACCATTCAGCTCTGGGACGGCTGCACAAAATACGTCCAGTATGACTATGCAGAGGATGTAACAGCGCTCCCCGACATCTCCGTTGACGGCTGCACGCTGAACGGCTGGTATCTGGATGAAGCACATACACAGGAATTCGAGGACTTTGCGGCAGGTCTGACCAATGAAGCGATCTACTATGCCGACATTACCCATGCGTTCAATGATTACGGCATCTGTACAAACTGCGGCACACTCCACAACGGACATGACGCATTTGTCAAGGTGAATGTATCGCTCGGCGATAAGATCCGTCTGAATTTCGTGTCCAAGCTTTCTGAGGCAGTGCTGGCTGATCCCGATGCCTACATGCTCTTTACGCTGCCCGATGGCACCACCCAGAAGGCAATGGTATCCGATGCACAGGTGGATGCGGAGGGCAATGCAACCTTTACCTGCACGCTGCTGGCAAAGCAGATGACCGATATCGTACATGCACAGATGCATTACGCAGGCGTGGAAGGCAACGAGATCGAGTACTCCATCCTGCAGTATGCAAATACCATCATCAAGTACGCCGATGTATACGGTGCCGAGACTGTGGACTGTGTGAAGGCAATGCTGAACTTCGGCGGTTACATCCAAAAGGTGGATGGTTACAATACCGACAATCTTGCCAATGCAGAACTGGATATGCCGCTGGATGATGTCAATATCACGATCGATGATGCCTATGCCATGACAAAGGAAGGCGAGGTTGAGGGTATTTCCCTGTATGCGGCAAATCTGGAAATCGGTCCGGTTGCCCGTATCAATATCAAGTATGCACTGGAAGATGGCTGCAGCATTGACGACTATCGCTTTACCATTGACGGAACAGAAGTGACACCGGTGCTGAAGGGCGGATATTACTGCATCACCATTGATGGCATCCTGTCCTCTGATTTTGACAGAATGTACGCATTCAAGGTGGAATCCGCTGCGGATGCAGAAGTGAACATGACGATGCAGTACGGTGCGTTTACCTATGCAAAGACCATCCTTGAAGGTGAGTACGACAAGGATCTGACCAATGCAATGAAGGCATTGTATGCGTACAATGTGAAGGTGGATGCATACCGTAACAAGATGGGGTATTAAGAAGAAAACGTGGCTCCGCTGCGGCAGCAGCGGAGATGCACGGCGACTGGAGGCGAAATCATGGAACAATATATCAGACCCGAGATGGAGGTCATCGCATTTGAAACCGAGGATGTCATCACGACCAGTGGTGACGGCTACACACCGCTGCCGGATGTACCGCTTGGCGGAAGCCCGGCTTCGGTAAACGAAAATGAGTGGTAATGCAAATTACCGGATTTACAGTATGATATAGTGAATAAAACGAGCGCCCCTGACCTTTGACAGGGGCGCCTTTGTGTGCTTGCAATTGCAAAAAATCTGTGCTATAATGAAATTGCGGCAGACCGTGCGGCGGCATGCATATTACCGGGAGGAGATTAATGATGATGAGATTGGATGGCTTTGGAATTTTTGTCAATGATATGGCAAAGATGATACGTTTTTACCGTGATGTGCTTGGTTTTGAGATCAAGGAAGGAGAGGACACCTCCAATGTTTACCTTGTCAAGGACGGTACCCTTTTCCTGCTTTATGGCAGAGGGGATTTTGAGAACATGACGCACAGAAAATATGAATATGTGAAGGGATTGAACGGTCATACTGAGATCGCCCTCTATGTCGATACCTTTGCGCAGGTCGATGCGGAATATGCCAACGCCATTGAAAAAGGTGCAGTTTCCGTTCTGCCTCCGGAAACCGAACCGTGGGGGCAGCGGACCTGCTATATTGCCGATCCGGAGGGGAATCTCATCGAGATCGGGTCGTTTAACAGACCGTTTGCCGAGCGGGAATAAACCATTCCGACATCCGACCGCATAAAAAGACGGGCGGAAATTTGCCGGATGTGATACAATGAATTTACAGTCGGAGGAAAGGAAGTGCAGGACATGCAGGGTTGGGCAGAAAACATCCAGAATGCGGTGCAATACATTGAAGCGCACCTGACGGAGGAACTGGAAATGGAAGAGATCGCCGCAAAGGTCTATGTTTCGTCGTTCCATTTTCAGCGTATTTTCAGTGCGCTGTGCGGCTTCACCGTAGGGGAGTATATCCGGATGCGGCGTCTGACGCTGGCAGGGGAGGAGCTGACACGCTCCGATGCAAGGGTGATTGACATTGCACTGAAATACGGCTATGATTCGCAGGACAGCTTCAGTCGGGCGTTCACCCGATTCCATGGCGTTTCTCCGAGGGCTGCAAAGGAACAGGGAGCAGAGCTGAAGGCATTTGCACCTGTACGAATCAAATTATCATTGGAAGGCGGTATGATGATGGAATACAAAATTGTGAAGAAAGCGGCGTTTACGGTCGTGGGCGTCAGCAGAACATTCAGTGCGGATACATCCTATCAGGAAATCCCGAAATTCTGGAATGAACACTATGAAACGGGCGGCGGCGAAAAAGTTAGGGGCATGTTCGGCGTCTGTCTGGACGGCGACGGAAAGCAGTTTGAATATCTGATCGCAGACAATTACTGCCCTTGTCTGGAGATACCAGAGGGCTGCATTACAAGAGAAATTCCTGCTGGTACATGGGCAGTTTTCCCCTGCAGGGGTGCATTGCCGTGTGCCCTACAGAAGGTCAATACCATGATCTGGACGGAATGGCTTCCGAATTGCAGAGAATACCGGCTTGCCGGCAATTATAACATCGAGGCGTACCTCAAGGGCGGCGACTGTCCGGAAGATTTCTACAGTGAGATCTGGGTACCGGTGGAAAAAGTATAAATGAGCAAAAGAACGTGCAGGATTCCGTGGAACGGGCTCCTGCACGTGTTGTTTCTGATCTGTTCAGCGGACGTAGTATTCCTCCAGTGTATCCAGGCAGATACAGGCAAGCTGTCCGTTCGGAAAGCATGCGCCGCAGTCAATGCAGATGCAGCTGCCGCTTCGGTAGATCTCGAATTTTCCGGAATAATGCTTTGTCGGGGTGTGACCCGATACGATGAAAATGGACGGATCCTCAAAATAGGAGGCGGCTGGATCACAGCGCATCATCATCAGTTCAAACGGCGTGTATTCGCTGAGCTTCTTGTCCTTTCGGAAATTCCCCAGTCCCGCATGCACCAGCAGGAAGGTGCGCTCCCCGACATCGACCGCTTCGTACATCGAAAATTCCCGCAGATAATCCAGCAGCTCTGCACGTTCTTCGTTGCTGCACCTGCTGAAATCATCGAATGTGGTTGTTCCGCCCTCCCGCAGCCAGTCGAGCATCTGGTTCATGACAGTCATGTCTACCTGTGCTGCGTAATTGTCCTCCGTGATCTCCACTGCAAGCTGTTCCAGTACCTGAAGCGCCATATAATCATGATTTCCCATCAGAGGGTAAACGTTCGGACGCTGCATCATATCCCGAAGTACCCTGACCGGTTCCGGTCCCCGGTCCACCACATCCCCGAGCACGAAAAGTGTGTCGGCATCGGAAAAGCCGATTTCCCGGAGCATCCGGATGTATTTGTCATATTCGCCGTGAATGTCGCTCATTGCATAGATCATGATGGTCATCCTTTCCCGCTGCGTGTTGTGATAGTAATATTATAGCACAGAAGCAGGTGCGTTGCAAGGCAAAAAAGGGACAGGATCCTGTACATTCGGGATTTGTCACAAATGTACCGCCGAATCTGACAAAATTCTTAATCTGCAGTGAAAATCCGATGAATTCCGCCATAAATCCCTTGACGATTCTGCACAGGAATGCTATAATAAATAAGGAATGCCGCTGATATGGCGGTTTGAATTTTGCAATTCCTGCTGGAATCTGCAGGAATGATAAAGGAGTACAGAGTAATGAAAACATATAAAATTGCCGTTGCCGGCACTGGGTATGTAGGATTGTCTGTTGCGACTCTGCTGGCGCAGCATCACAAGGTATATGCAGTGGATATTGTTCCGGAAAAGGTGGCGCTGATCAACCAGCGGAAATCTCCGATCCAGGACAAGGAGATCGAAGAATACCTTGCATCCAAAGAACTGAACCTGACTGCAACACTCGACGCAGAAGAAGCTTACACCGATGCGGATTTTGTGGTCATCGCGGCACCAACGAATTATGACAGCAAGAAAAACTTTTTCGATACCTCCGCTGTGGAAGCGGTGATCCGTCTGGTCATGGAGTATAATCCGGATGCGGTCATGGTCATCAAATCCACGGTGCCTGTGGGCTACACCGAATCCATCCGTGAGAAAACGGGCAGCCGCAATATCCTCTTCAGCCCCGAATTTCTCCGTGAAAGCAAGGCGCTTTATGATAATCTCTATCCAAGCCGCATTATCGTGGGTACGGATATGGAGGATGAGCGTCTTGTGGAGGCAGCGCAGACCTTTGCCCGGCTGCTGCAGGAGGGCGCTGTGAAGGAGCACATTGACACCCTGTTCATGGGCTTTACCGAGGCAGAGGCGGTTAAGCTGTTTGCGAATACCTATCTGGCGCTTCGGGTATCCTATTTCAACGAGCTGGATACCTACGCTGAGATGAAGGGACTGGACACCCAGCAGATCATCAACGGCGTGTGCCTGGACCCGAGAATCGGCACGCATTACAATAACCCCAGCTTTGGTTACGGCGGCTACTGCCTGCCGAAGGATACCAAGCAGCTTCTGGCAAATTATGAAGATGTGCCGCAGAACATGATCGAAGCAATCGTGGAATCCAACCGTACCCGAAAGGATTTCATTGCCGACCGTGTGCTGCAGATGGCTGGCTACTATGGCTACGGTACGGACAATACCTACGACAGGGGCAAGGAAAAGCCCGTCATCATCGGTGTGTACCGCCTGACCATGAAGTCGAATTCGGATAATTTCCGCCAGAGCTCCATTCAGGGCGTGATGAAGCGCATCAAGGCAAAGGGTGCGGCTGTGGTGATCTATGAGCCGACGCTGCAGGATGGGGAGACCTTCTTCGGCAGCGTGGTGGTCAATGATCTGGCGCAGTTCAAGCAGCAGTGCGATGCGATCATCGCCAACCGTTATGACGCTTGCCTGGACGATGTGCAGGACAAGGTTTATACAAGAGATATTTTCAGAAGAGATTAGGAAAAAATGATGACATATATTGTAACCGGCGGTGCCGGATTTATCGGCTCCAATTTCATATTCCATATGCTTCAGGCGCATCCGGAGGATCGCATTGTCTGTCTGGACAAGCTGACCTATGCGGGCAATCTCTCCACACTGGTGCCGGTGATGGAACATCCGAATTTCCGCTTTGTAAAGGCGGATATCTGTGACCGTGAAGCGGTTTATCAGCTCTTTGCAGAAGAAACGCCGGATGTGGTCGTGAATTTTGCTGCAGAGTCCCACGTTGACCGTTCCATTGAGGATCCCGGCATTTTCCTGCAGACGAATATCATGGGTACTGCGACCTTGATGGACGCCTGCCGAAAGTATGGCATCCGGCGCTATCACCAGGTCTCCACGGATGAGGTCTACGGCGATCTGCCGCTTGACCGTCCGGACCTGTTCTTTACAGAGGATACACCGATCCATACCAGCAGCCCCTACAGTTCCTCCAAGGCGGGGGCGGATCTGCTGGCGCTGGCGTACCACAGAACCTACGGGCTGCCCGTGACCATTTCGAGATGTTCGAATAACTACGGACCCTATCACTTCCCTGAGAAGCTGATCCCTCTGATGATTGCCAACGCACTCAATGACAAGCCGCTGCCCGTATACGGCGAGGGGCTGAATGTACGGGACTGGCTGTATGTGGAGGATCACTGCAAGGCGATCGACCTGATCCTGCAGAAAGGAAGAGTGGGAGAGGTGTACAACATCGGCGGTCACAATGAAATGCGCAACATCGACATTGTAAAGCTCATCTGCAGGGAACTCGGCAAGCCGGAAAGTCTGATTACCCATGTGACGGATCGTAAGGGGCACGATATGCGCTACGCCATCGACCCGACCAAGATTCATAGTGAACTCGGCTGGCTGCCCGAAACGAAGTTTGCCGACGGCATCAAAAAAACGATCCGCTGGTATCTGGACAACCGTGCATGGTGGGAGACCATCATTTCGGGTGAGTACCGGAATTACTACGAGCGAATGTACGGGAACCGGTGAGTGCCGTCTTCAGTGTCGTCAAACATAGAAACGATAGAATATAAAAAGCAGAGCCTGAGAAGCAAGTTGTTTCTTAGGTTCTGCTTTTATTGTTTAATTCATTCTGTAGGGGCATTATCTACGGATTTTGCTTGTCTTGTCTTTCGAAATAATCCATTAATTCGCTGAAATACATTTCACCATATTTCCGTCGGAACGAAGAGAGAAAGTAGTGATAAAAACTATTAGGTGTCCAGGTATCTTTGGTAAATAATTCACAAATGTTGTGAACTGCATCACAATAATCGTTGAGCCGACGAATGCTTTCAACAGGAGTTTCAGGGATCGTCAGGATATCCTGACTAAGTTCTATAGCGTTCCTGATTACATAACCAAGAACTGATTTATCCACTGAATCGCCGAATTTATCAACGTACTCAAGTTTGCTTTCCAGATCTTCCAGGACCGTTTTAACAGCATTTTTATCCGGCGTGTGCCTGAATGTCAGAGAACGCAGAATGACAAGATCTTTTGAAATGGATTGATAAATGCAAGTTTCCATATGGTTCCTCCTTCATCTTTTTCATAAAGGTAGTACTTTTTGCTGCAGCGAGTAACAGCGATACTCATTATGCAACTTAATGACATTATACCAAAAATTTTTTATAATGTCAAACAAATCTTTGAACGATGAGCGGTATTGGTCTTTCTCTTAAAAATCGTTGCTGCATGGATATGGTCGTTGAAAGGATAATTTGTATAAAATGTAAAAAAGACTTCCCCAAAGGACAAATTCTCCGAAAACGCTTTACTTTATTCAAAAGTCATGGTATAATCATAAGTAGGATGATATAAAGGGATCGATCGGATGGATCAAGAAAATTTTACAGATAGGGAGAGGAATACAAAATGGAAATCGAAACAGAATACTCACTGAATAAATTGTTCCATCTGTTTTTGAGCAAATGGTGGCTGATTCTGACACTTGCGGTTGTCGGTGCCGGTGCGGCATTCGGCATTTCCAAATTCGTGATGCCACTTGAGTACAAATCGTACACCTCCATGTATGTCAAGAATAATAATAATTCGGCGGCGACTGACGGTGTCAACCTCAGCGACCTGAATGCCTCCAAATCGCTGGTCAGCACCTATATTGCGGTGCTGCAGGATGATGCGGTCATGGAGGAGATCGGAAACGAGCTTCTGAAAAAACACAGCATCGAAGCACTTTCCGAGGTGTTCTCTGTGGATCTTGAGGAAAACACCGTGGGGATCGGCTCTATCAAATCCTGCCTGTCCATGTCCTCCGTCGGTGATACCGAGGTGCTGAAGATCACTGCTGTGACAAAGGATCCGCAGATCTCTGCCGATCTTTGCAATATCATCGCAGACATCGCCCCTGATTTTCTCGTGCGAGTGGTCGGTGCCGGTTCCGTTGAAGCGATCGGTCCTGCCAAGGTGAATCCGAATCCTGTGGGTCCGAACACAACACGAAACACAGCGGTCGGTCTGATCGCCGGTGCGCTTCTTGCGGCAGCGCTGATCTTTGTGATGGATCTCTTTGACAATACGATCAAGGATACCGAACTGCTGAATAAGAAGTATGACAAGCCGGTTGTCGGCGAAATTCACAGCTTTACACATGGTAAGGGCAAGGGAAAGAAAAACGAAGAGCGCAAAACGCTTCTGGACAAGGATTTCCCATTCTACATCATTGAAAGCTATAAGGCAATGCGTACCAATCTGGTTTTCTCGCTGTCCACATCGGATAACAAGATCTTTGCGGTATCGAGTGCGAACCCCTCCGAGGGAAAATCCACGACCTCAGCCAATATTGCACTGACACTGGCACAGGCAAATAACAAGGTGCTGCTGATCGATGCGGATATGCGTAAGCCCGTACAGCATAAGATCTTCCAGGTGAAGAATAAGATCGGTCTGTCCAGCGTTATCAGTAAAATGGAGACATCTGCAAAGTGCATCCAGAAACAGGTTGTCGAAAACCTCGACCTGCTGCCGACCGGACCGAAGCCCCCGAATCCTTCTGAGCTGCTCGCATCCGCACAGACAGAAAAGCTCCTCCAGGAACTTTCGGCACAGTATGACTATATCGTCATTGATACGCCGCCCGTGAATGTGGTTACGGATGCCATGGGACTGAGCAAATCCATTGCCGGCATTTTCCTGCTGCTGCAGCATGGCAGCACCACCTATGATGACGCAGATCAGGCAATGAAGAAGATCCAGCTTGCCAACATGAATATGCTTGGCTTTATTCTGAATGACATCAAGGGACAGCGTTCCGGCGGTTCTTATTACAAATATAAGTACAAGTCCAGGTATTCCGATTATGGGTATGGCGAAGAACCGGCAGAAGCCTCCAAAGAGGGACAAAAATGAGAATCGATTATCACAGCCACATTCTTCCGAATATGGATGATGGCGCAAAAAATGTTGAAATGTCAATGGAAATGCTTGCGCTTCTGAAGGAACAGGGCGTGCAAAGGGTGATTGCGACACCGCATTTCTATCTGCATCGCCAAAAAACGGTTACTGGTTTTCTGGAAAAGCGTCAGGCAGCACTGGATTCGCTGCAGCCTGCGCCGCTTGAGATCATAACTGGTGCGGAGGTCGCCATTGAGCGTGGCATCTGCGAGCAGGAGGGGATTGAAAAACTGGCGATCACCGGAACAAATCTCATCTTACTGGAGTTTCCGTACATCCCTTATGCAGAGTGGATGCTCGAGGAGATTCATAATCTCACCTGCGAGTACAAACTCAGACCGGTGATTGCGCATGTGCATCGCTGTCTTGCTTACTGCAGCAAGTCGGAGATGGAGCGGATCCTTGCCATGAAGGCTGTATTTCAGGTGAACCTTGAAGCGCTGCGCAGCTTCCGGGAAAAACACTTTGTCAGACAACTGATCAAAGATGGGCTGCCGCTGGTATTTGGAAGTGACTGCCACAATATGACAAGCCGGAAGCCGAATTTTGATTTGCTTACCAAGAAAATCAAGCCCGAAACGATCGATGCATCCGATCGTATTTTCGAGCAGTACACGCTCTGAATGAATTAATGACACTGCGAATATCCTGTTATGAAAGGCATCCGTCTTAGGGCGGATGCCTTTGTTCGTCGGTGGCGGCTGCTCTTGTGCCGGCTTTTCTGGAAACTGCACAAATATCGACATGAATTCTGGTGAAATCATGATGCGATGAATGAAAATGAGCAAAAATCGACGGAAAAACTTGACGATGCTTCTGCAGAGTGCTATAATAATAATGTATAATTATGTAATGATGTGTGAGTGCATGTTCGGGATGAATCCCGGAAAATAAACCGTTTATGGTGCACTGTGGTTAATAGGGAGTGGGATTATGCAGAAACAGCAGAATACAAAACTTCAGAAAAAAAAGAAAACGATGAAAAAAGGTTCGTTTCACTTTGAACGGCTTCGTGCGGTGGATCTGTTCTTAATGGCGTATGATCTGATCGCTGTAAGCGCTGCGTTTTTATTTTCGCTCTGGCTGCGGTTTGACTGCCGTTTTACAGCGATCCCGGAGAAATATCTGACCGCATGTCTGCAATTTTTGCCGATCTATGCCATTGTCAGTGCAGTCGTATTTTCGGCACTTCATCTGTATCAGAGCATCTGGAAATTTGCAAGTTTTGTGGAACTAAAACGCATTTCTCTTGCAACGATCCTGCTTGGCGTGTTCCATACAGTGGGGATTACACTGTTCTTTCAGCGGATGCCGGTTTCCTATTATGTGGTTGGTATTGCTGTGCAGTTTGCACTCGTGCTGTTTGTCCGCTTTTCGTACCGTTTTGTTTCTCTTGAGCGGAACAAAAGAGCAAAATCCATGCAGAATGCGGTCGCAAGCCGTGTGATGCTGATCGGCGGCGGTTCAGCCGGACAGATGATCCTGCGGGATCTGCACAATTCTCAGGGACTCAATGAGCGGGTGTGCTGCATCATTGATGATGACCCGACCAAGCACGGACGCTATATTGATGGTGTTCCGATCGTCGGCGGCAGGGATGATATCCTTCTGAATGTCGAAAAATACCGGATCGAAAAGATTTATCTTACCATGCCCAGCGCAGATGCGGAACAGCGCAGGGATATTCTGGAAATCTGTAAAGAAACCGGCTGCAAGCTCAAAAGTCTGCCGGGAATCTGCGAGCTTGTCACGGGTGTTGTCACGGCTCGTACGATGCGTGATGTTGCGGTGGAGGATCTGCTGGGACGTGCTCCTGTCCAGGTCAATATGGAAGAGATCTATGCGTTCCTTGCGGATAAGGTGATTCTCGTTACGGGCGGCGGCGGTTCGATCGGCAGTGAGCTTTGCAGACAGATCGCAAAGCATCATCCCAAGCAGCTGATCGTGTTTGATATTTACGAAAACAATGCCCATGCAATCGGTCTGGAGCTGAAGGATCGACATCCGGAGCTGAATCTGGAAGTGCTGATCGGTTCTGTGCGGGACAGCAGACGCATCAATCAGGTGTTCCGCAAGTACAAACCCGATGTGGTTTACCATGCGGCAGCGCATAAGCATGTGCCCCTCATGGAAGACAGCCCATGTGAGTCCGTCAAGAATAATGCCATTGGTACTTATAAAACTGCCTTTGCAGCGATGCAGAACGGCTGTCAGCGCTTTGTACTGATTTCCACCGACAAGGCAGTCAATCCGACGAATATTATGGGTGCGTCCAAACGCCTGTGTGAGATGATCATTCAGTCGTTTGACAGGAAGATCCGGGATGGCAAAACAAACGAACTGCCCGTACTCCATGTGCATGCTGAGGATCCCGACGGCAGCATGCAGAATATGGCAGAACAAAGCCGGACACACAAAACAGAATTTGTGGCAGTGCGGTTCGGTAACGTGCTCGGCAGCAACGGTTCCGTTGTTCCTAGATTCAAGGAGCAGATCGCCAAGGGTGGACCTGTTACTGTGACACATCCGGATATTATCCGCTACTTTATGACGATCCCGGAGGCTGCATCCCTTGTCCTGCAGGCAGGCACCTATGCGGCGGGCGGCGAGATTTTCGTACTGGATATGGGCGCTCCTGTCAAGATCGATACACTTGCAAGAAACCTGATCCGCCTCTCCGGTCTGCGGCCGGATGTGGATATTCAGATTTCCTATACGGGTCTGCGTCCCGGTGAAAAGCTGTATGAAGAAAAGCTTATGTCGGAAGAGGGGCTGCGCACAACACCCAATCATCTGATTCACATCGGCAGTCCGCTTCCCTTTGATACGGATGAATTCCTGGCGCAGCTGCAGCCGCTGATGACCGCTGCATATGACGGCAGGGAAGACCGGATCCGTGATCTGGTTGCAGCAGTTGTACCGACCTATTCTCCGGCAGGCGAGCATGGCTCCGAATCAAAAGGCGCTGCGTATGCGGCTCAGCTCAAATGTATGGAACAGCAAAAAACGGAGACAGGAACACTCTGGAATGCAGGGGTGAATGAGAAAGTCCTGTGTGAAGTATGAGATGATGCAGTGTCTTCTGCGTATAAAAACTTTTGATTGTACAAGTTGTAGAAAATTATGGAATTAATTTTGTCATATCGCACATAAATGCACCATGCTGTTCCATCGGATTGAACAAAAATCGGCAATAATTCGACGCAGAGTTGACTTTTTGTGTCGATTGGGTGTATAATGATAATAAGCAAAAATGTGCAAAAAAGTGGAATGATTCCAGATTAAAAATGGTGATGTTAGTATGAAGCGTATTCTTTTATCCTCGCCGACGATGCATGGCGAAGAACAGCAGTTTGTCAAGGAAGCCTTTGATACGAACTGGATCGCACCTCTTGGTGCAAATGTTGACGGATTTGAGGCGGAAATGGCGGATTATGTCGGTGTCAGCAGTGCAGCGGCATGTGTGAGCGGTACTTCGGCGCTGCACCTTGCAGTGAAGCTTGCCGGAGTAAAGCGGGGCGATGTTGTATTCTGTTCCGATATGACATTTGCGGCGACGGTAAATCCTGTTGTATATGAGGGCGGTGTTCCTGTGTACATCGATTCCGAGCGTGAGACTTGGAATATGTGTCCAGAGGCGCTGAAAAAAGCATTCGAGAAATATCCGGAGTGCAGATGCGTGGTGCTGGTGCATCTTTATGGTACACCTGCAAAGCTTGACGAGATCAATGCGATTTGTGATGCACATGATGCAGTATTGATTGAAGACGCTGCGGAAAGCTTATCGGCTACATATAAAGGCGCACAGACAGGTACATTTGGTAAGTATAATGCAATCAGTTTCAATGGAAATAAGATCATTACGACATCGGGCGGAGGCATGCTTCTTTCTGATGATGATGAAGCAATCAGAAAAGCTCGTTTCTGGTCCACGCAGTCAAGAGATCCTGCACCATGGTATCAGCACAGTGAGGTCGGCTACAACTACCGTATGAGCAATGTTGTTGCCGGTATCGGCAGGGGGCAGCTCCTGCATCTTGAAGCGCATAAGGCACGCAAGAAAGCGATTTATGAAGCTTATCAGGACGGACTTTCCGATCTGCCGCTGACAATGAACCCCTATCTGGTATGTTCAGATCCCAACTTCTGGCTCTCCTGTATTCTTCTTGAGAAGGACTGCGGGGTTTCGCCGCTGGAAATCATGGATCGTCTGAATGCTGAAGCGAATGCGGAGGCTCGCCCCATCTGGAAACCGATGCATATGCAGCCGCTTTATGCGGAGAATGATTTTATTTCGGTTGAGAAGACACCTGTCAATGAGGAGATTTTTGCACAGGGGCTTTGCCTGCCGTCGGATATCAAGATGACGGAAGAGGAGCAGAACCGAATTATTGACGTTATACATCAGTGTTTTAAGGGGAATTAAATGTACGCACGCTTTTTTAAACGTATTCTTGACTTTATACTTTCGCTTTGTGCGTTAGTTGTATTGTCTCCTGTTTTGATTGTTCTGATCATCCTCGGAGCTGTTAATATGAAAGGAAATCCTTTCTTTACGCAGCTGCGCCCGGGAAAAGATGAGAAAATCTTCCGGCTTGTGAAGTTCAGAACGATGAGCAATGCGAAGGATAAGAATGGTAATCTTCTTCCGGATGATGTACGCTTAACGAAGTATGGAAAATTCCTGCGGAGCACGAGCCTCGATGAACTGCCGGAATTGCTCAATATCCTCGTGGGGGATATGTCGATTGTGGGGCCGAGGCCGTTGCTGGTAAAGTATCTTTCGAGATATAACGAGGAACAAAAGCATCGGCATGACGTACGTCCCGGATTGACAGGTTATGCCCAGGCAAATGGAAGAAATGCAGTCTCCTGGGAAGATAAGTTCAAAATGGACGTTTGGTACACAAGAAATATTTCCTTTCTGTTAGATGTAAAAATTATTTTGGATACAATCCGCTGCGTCTTCAGGAGAGATGGCATCAGTTCAGAAACAGCTGCTACGATGGAGGAGTTTCTGGGGACGGAAATTAGTTGTGAGAAGGTCACGGTATGAAACAATTATTGATCATCGGTGCAAGCGGTCATGGTAAAGTGGTGGCAGATCTTGCAAAGCTGAATGGCTATGATCGGATTCTTTTCTTTGATGATAATTCATCCTTAACAGCATGTGGAGAGTATCCTGTTGCTGGAACATCTTCCGATATTGATGCATTCGATGGTGATGTGATCATTGCGATAGGGAATGCTAAAATCAGAGAGAGCATATATAACCAGCTTCAAGGAAGAAATTTTCCGGTGCTCATTCATCCATCGGCAGTGATTTCGTCAACTGCGTCTATTGAAGCAGGTACTGTTGTGATGGCGGGGGCTGTGATCAATGCAGATGCTGTGATTGGAAAAGGTTGTATCATTAATACTTGTTCTTCGGTCGATCACGATTGTCGGATTGGAGATTTCGTACATGTATCCGTTGGTGCACACATTGCTGGAACGGTAGAAATCGGTGAAAGAACCTGGATCGGAATCGGTGCTGCTGTCAGCAATAATGTAAGTATTTGCAGTGATTGCATGATCGGTGCCGGTGCTGTTGTTGTGAAAGATATAGATATGGAAGGAACTTATGTTGGGGTTCCGGTTAGGAAAGTAAAATGAGAATTTTGTATGTTACAACTATTTCGATTACAATGAATAGTTTTTTTAAACCTCATATTGAAATGCTCGTACGTGAAGGAAATCATGTTGATATTGCATGTAATTATAAAGCACTGGCTTTGGATAATGTATATACCCAGCTTGGATGTCATTCATATCAAATCGACTTTTCACGCTCACCATTATCTTCTGAAAATATTAAGGCATATGTACAATTGAAGAGAGTGATAAAGCATGGAGATTATGATATTGTTCACTGTCATACACCGAATGCATCTGTAATCACAAGAGTGGTTTGTAAAAAATACAGAAAGAAAAATGGATTAAAGGTTTTTTATACAGCTCATGGATTTCATTTCTATAGAGGTGCTCCAAAGCTGAATTGGTTGGTTTATTATCCGATCGAAAAGTTATGTTCTCTATTTACTGATAAATTGATTACAATTAACAAGGAAGATTATCAATTAGCTAAAAAAAAGTTTAAGGCTATAGAAGTTCATTATATTCCTGGTGTTGGGGTTGATCTTTCGAAATTTGAAAATATACAAGTAGACAGAGATGCTAAACGGCGTGAGATTGGGGTTCCAGAGGATGCTTTTTTGTTATTCTCTGTCGGTGAACTTAATGAGAATAAAAATCATCAAATAGTTATAAAAGCGTTGGCAGAATGGAAGAATCCCAATGTACATTATGCAATCGCTGGAACCGGAAAATTGAAAAATAATTTGGTTACACTAGCGAAACTACTGGGCGTAGAGAAGCAAATTCATTTTTTAGGATACCGAAGTGATGTCGTAAGTTTATATAAAATATCTGATCTTTATGTGCATCCGTCTTTCCGAGAAGGTCTACCTGTTTCCGTGATGGAAGCATTGGCAACTGGCACTACGGTTCTGGCATCAAATATTAGAGGGTGTGAAGACGTTGTAACAGACAATTTGTTTGATCCTAATGATTTAAATTCTCTAATGGAAAAATTGCAGAATTATTGTTTAAATGGAAAATTAGATGAAGTTTTCTTACAAAAAAAAGTTATTGAAAGGATAGTTGGCTTATATGAAGATACTACACTTGCTCAATACGAATAGATTTTCTGGTGCCGAAAATGTTGTTTGTCAGATCATTGATTTATTTTCCTGTAATAACAAATATGAAATGTTATACTGTTCTCCAAAAGGGAATATTGAAAATACATTGAAAGAGCGTAATGTCAGCTATGCTGGAATTGATGCATTGACTTGCAAGGAAGTGAAGCGTGTTATTTCAGAATATCAACCGGACTTGATTCATGCGCATGACATGAGAGCCTCGTTTATAGCTTCTTGTGTGTGTGGCAAAATTCCTTTAATATCACATATACATAATAATGCATACGATTCACGCGCTATAACGATAAAATCGGTTGCATATTTAAAAGCAGCATGGAAGGCAAAACATATATTGTGGGTGTCACAAAGCTCATTTGACGGATATGCATTTCATAAATTGTTTGCTCGGAAAAGCTCTGTATTATATAATGTGATAGATGTTGATCGTCTTCTAGAAAAAGCCCAAAGCGATATTAATCAATATTGTTACGATGTTGTATTCTTAGGGAGTTTGATATACCCCAAAAATCCTCAAAAACTACTCGATGTATGTTCCTGCCTGATTACAATGAAAAAGGACATCCAAATTGCAGTTATTGGAATTGGAGATATGAGCCAGGAAATTGTTAAAACTGCTTCAGAAAGAGCGCTTTTGGATAATATTGATTTCTTAGGATTTAAAAATAATCCGTATAAGATTCTGAAAGATGCAAAATGTATGATAATGACTTCGCGTTGGGAAGGAACTCCAATGTGTGCATTAGAAGGGATGGCATTGGGAGTGCCAATGGTCGCCACGCCTGTAGACGGTTTAAAAAAATTAATTTGTGACGGGGAAAATGGCTTTTTAAGTGATGATAATACAATTCTTGCGCAGCGTATTTTTGATATTGTAACAAATTCGGAATTGCATAAAAAACTTTCGGATAATCAAATAAAGAAAAGCACCAAAATGAATAATTCGGATGAATATCGGGATAAGATAGAAAAAATATATTTGTATTGATAATGTGTGATATTTCGATATTATGTATATAAGAGGAGGATTAATATTGAATATCATAATGATTATTGTTTCAGCTTTTTTGCTACTATTATTATCGTTTTTTTTGTTTGAAAGAACCAAAGAAGGTATATTATTATCTGTTAGCAATGTTATAATTGGAGGTACATCTTTTTTGTGGG
>JAZPZJ010000056.1:0-87358 GCA_045544635.1 Oscillospiraceae bacterium | reverse complement strand
GTTATATAAGCGTGCCTGCAAGGATATCGACGGCGCACAGGTCGATGTCCGTTATGCGGAGGATGCAGCGGAGGTCTCTCTTTGCGGTGAGACCTGCAAAATCAAGGTACCGCTCTGGGAGAGCAGCTGCTCCTGCCCGTCGAGAAGCGTCTGCCGTCATATCATCGGTGCGATCCTCTGGCTGAAAGCGCATCTTTCCGACGATGAACCGGAGGATCCGGAAGAAGAAGAAATTCCGGGTGCACCGGAAACGCTGCGTGCCGAACTGACCGAAGCCCTCCGGGGCATCACGCCGCAGGCATTGAAGCGTGCGCTCGGAAAAGCGCTTCCCGGAACGGTGGAGGATGTGCTGCAGGGGAGGATCCTTCTGACAGAAGGCAGCATCCTCTCCGCAAGTCTTCCCGACGGCACGGCGGTGCGGCTTTTGTATCCGCTGGAATTTTCCACCTGTGCCTGCCACCGCAAGGAGCTGTGCGCCCATAAGGCGGCGGCGGTTCTGGCATGGCAGACGCAGCAGGGATTTGCGGATCCGCAGACGCTGCTGGAACAGGCGCATGCCCTTTCTGCGGCGGACACGGCAAGAGTGCGTACTGCCGCAGCGCAGGGGCGCACAGCGCTGTGTGAAGTGCTGCGCTGGGGTCTGGTACGGCTGCCCGACAATCTTCCGGAACATCTGGAAGTGGCGGCGGTACAGTGCCACAGCGAGAAAATGGCGGACGGAGAACGGCTGCTGCGGGAACTTGGCAGCCGCCTGCAGGACTGTCGGGAACGGCGTGCAGCATTCCATACGGAGCGCTTCCTGCAGCGATTTTGTGAATGTGCGTGCCATCTGGAGGAGCTGCTGATGCAGCCGCTTACCGAGGAACGCCTCGGTGCGTTCCGACGTAACTATGACCAGTATGAGGGCGATCTTGACATTCTCCCCATCGGCATGCGCAGCGTGCAGGGCGGCGACTATGAGGGGGAGATGTATTATTTCCTGAACATGGACGAAAGCGCAGCCGATCGCTTCCTGAGTTATGCGGATGTGCGTCCTGTGTTCTATGACAGCGTGAAAAAAAGAGGACGGCGCACTGCCGTCGTTCCGTGGAGTCTGAATATGCCCTTGCGTGCGGCAATGCGCACTAGAATGGTGCTGCAGAATGCCAAGATTTCGGACGGCAAGCTTTCTGCATCGCAGGAGACCTTTGTGGCGGCAAGCAATACGGCGAACCTGGACTGCGAGGAGATCCGCCGTTTGCTTTACAGCGATTTCAGGCGGCTTGCTGCAGAGCTGCACGCAAAACAGGCGGAATCGGAACTGCAGCGGCTTTGCTTCGTCTATCCGAAGGCATGTATACAGAGCGGATTTGACCGTCACAAGCAGCAGTTTTCCATGATGCTGTGCGATCATAAGGGCAACCACATCGCAGTAAAAGCCCGATATACGGCGGAAACCAAAGACTTTATCGAACTGCTTGAGCGCATTGGTGCACGCATGACAGTGGAACCGGAAACACCCTATGTGCTGCTGTGCAGTGCCTATTTTGAAGCCGGAAGACTGTGCCTGTACCCGATCGAGATCTATGATTTCATCCGTGTGACGGATCATGACAGGAACTGGCAGCTGCCGCCGCAGTACGAACAAACGGATGGGCGCTGCGCCGAAACGCTTCTGCGGCTGATGCAGGATGTGGAGGAATACCTCTGCGAGGTGCTGCAGTCGGGGCTGGAATCCGTGCATGAAGCGGATGGCGGCAGAACGCTTGCAGCGCAGGCAAAACGCTGTGGTCTGCAGGGGCTGTCCGAGCGGCTTGGCGCATTTGCGGATGCTGTTGAGGGATACCGTCATTCGCTCACGGGGGACTGCGGAGCAGCGCTGCGCTGTACAATGCAGGTGCAGCGTTATCTGGAAACGGGCAGAACAAAGCTTGCGCTGCTTTCGGCGCTTGCAGCAATGAAAGGAGAAGTATGATGCTATACGCAAACGGAAAAGAGAATGATGCATATGCACGCCTGTTCCGGGCGCTTGCCGATATTGGGATTGATGAAAAAACACTGGAGATCGCAAAAGAATACCTCGATCTGTCAAAGCCGATGAACAATGCGCTGCTTGGGCAGATCGAGCCGCAGGACATCACCGGAAAAACGGATTACCAGTGGAGTGAGCGGCTTGCGCAATTCGGAGAGCAGGAGATCCGCCATGCACAGAATGATGAGCTTCTGGATCGCTATACGCTCCTGTGCCATGCCATTGCGGGCAACACCTGTGCACCGTTACTGTACTTTGCAAACGGCACAAAGCAGCATGCACTCCATGAACGTGCGCTCAGACGCCGCTACGGCGCCCATGCGGATGCGGTGCTTTTGGCGCAGGAAATGCAGCGTTTTACCCGTGCAGGATGGGGAACACTGCCGCAGTGTGCGGATATGCGGGTCCTGTCCGAAGCAATGGACTACTGTATTGCAAAGCTGCCGGGCGCAAAGCTCCTGCTTTGTACCTATCTTCTCACGCTTGAGCCGCTGCCGCAGAGAAAGCTTCTGTTCAAGTCCAAGCCCGGTGCTGCGGCACAGAAAGCCATCGCATTTGTGGAGGAGTGCTGGCGCAATATTGCGGAATTCCGGCACGACCGCAAGAGCATTCTGTATCTGATGACAGCCTCCGCAGGCGGTACGTTCTTTTCGGAAGTCATCGCCACGCAGTACCATCACAATATCCAGCACCATAAGATGGATGTTGCAGAACAGGCAGTGCGTATCCCGACAGAAAATGCGGCGGTGCGCATCCTGCTCACCATCGCAGGCAATCCCTGCGGCGATGATCCGGAATTCATCTGCAAGGTCGCTTCCTGGACGAAAGTAAAGACTGCCTCGCTTGGCGACGGCGGTGTGCTTGCAGATCTGGCGAAGCGCTATCCCGAAAACTACAAAACCGCCCTGATCCGTGCAACGTCCTTACCGGATACGGCATTGCTGATGGAGGAGGTGCTGCGGAAAGCAGCGCCGGAGCATGCCGAATCGGAATATTCCGTCGCACAGCTAGCCAAGGCAAGATGTATTGACGCCATCTGTACGGACTATCCCGACCAGAAGGATGCGATCGTGGATTATCTCTGTGAGGAGACCGGCTTGGAGCCGCTCCTGCCGCTTGCTCCGCAGATGGTGCTGCCGAAATACCATTACAGCGGAACACAGGTGAATTATATCGCCGCATTCGGACTTGATGATTTTGCAAAGCGCTGCATCTGCGTGCAGGCATTGGCGGTGCATGGCTTGTCCCATTATGCCAACTGTACCCCGGGATTCCGGGTGCGTGGAAATGAACAGCAGTTTGTGGAGATCCTGCGTGAGGGCGGCATGCCGTTCCCGCTGATGTTCAGAGCTGCCTGTGAGATCATTGAAAATGCTTCCGACTATAACGGCGCTCAGACGGAACTGCGGGATCAATTTTTCCACGAATTTTCAAAGCATCCCGATGCGGTCGCCGCATGTGACCGCAAGCTGCTGAACGTGACCGGCAGAAGCCTGTATCTGCAGATTCTCGGCACACAGCCCGAGTGCTACCGGACGCAGATCCTTGCCCTTGCCGATGACGGCAGCAAGGTCATCCGTGCGGAGCTTGCGGCGTACCTCAAGCAGCACCCTGAATGGACGGCAGATGTGCTCACGCTGCTTCGGGCAAAGAAAGCGTCAAAGCGTGAGATCGCTGTGGAGGTGCTGGGTGCATGCGGGGATCTTTCGGTGCATGCAGCGGCACTGCAGGCGGCAATGGATGCAGAACCGAAAGCGGACATCCGCCAGAAGCTTGCCGCACTGCTCGGTGTGCAGTGCACTGCGGAAACCGCTGCAGACAGCGCTGCCGATCATATCACGGAACTGACCAAGGGCAGCAGGGCAAAGAAGCTTCAGTGGCTTTTTGATACACCCTTTTCGCCCGTCAGAACGGTACAGGGCGGAGAGGCAGAAACAGCGCATCTGCAGGCGCTTTTGCTGTGCTATGCGAATATGACTGCATTCGGTGTGAGCGATCTTGCAAATGCGCTGGCAGCGCAGCTTCACTTGCAGGATCTGGAGAACTTTTCGCTTGAGGTGTTGGGCAGATGGCTCGAAGCAGGTGCGGCGGCAAAGCAGAAATGGGTGCTCTATGCTGCAGCGATCCATGGCGGCTATGCGGTACGCACCACGCTGCTGCACTACATCAAGGAATGGTCGGAACATGCAAGGGGTGCCATTGCAGCCGAGGCTGTCCGTGCGATTGCCTTTGCGGGCACTGCCGAAGCACTGATGGAAGTCGATCACATGGCGAGAAAATTCAAGAATCGTCAGGTGCGTGCCGCCGCAGCGGACGCACTCGGACAGGCGGCGGATGCATTGCATATCACGACCGAAGAACTGGCAGACAGGATCGTGCCGAATCTCGGCTTTGATGAATCGCTGTGCCGTATCTTCGACTACGGTACAAGACAGTTCCGGGTCTATCTGACACCGGCACTGGAGCTGGAGATCTTTGAGGGGGAGAAGAAACTGAAAAATCTTCCGAAACCCGGTACAAAGGATGATCCTGAAACCGCAGAGGCTTCCGCCAAGGCGTTCAAGGAAATGAAAAAACAGCTGAAGAACACCATCACCGCCCAGAAGCAGCGGCTGGAATATGCACTTCTGTGCCCGAGAACATGGACAGCGCAGGGGTGGCAGGATCTGTTTGTGAAAAATCCCGTGATGCATTGCTTTGCCATCGGGCTGATCTGGGGCACTTATGATGCGGACGGCATGCTGCAGGATACGTTCCGTTACATGGAGGACGGCACGTTCAATACCCCCGATGAGGAGGAATATACGCTGCCGGAGGATGCAGTAATCGGACTGCTCCATCCCGTGGAGCTGGATGCGCAGACGCTGGAAGCATGGCAGCAGCAGCTGGAGGATTATGAGATCATCCAGCCGTTCCCGCAGCTTGACAGAGCCGTGTTCACGCTGGCACAGGAGGAACACGGGCAGACTGACGTGCGCCGATTTGCAGGCAGGACGCTCAATAACCTGACGCTGCTTGGCAGAATGACGAAATATGGCTGGAATAAGGGAATGGCGCAGGATGCCGGATTCTTCTATGAGTTCGAACGACATGACATGATCCGCCGTGAAAAGACGGCGGACGGTGCTGTGCGGAATGTCGGCTTCCATACGGAGCTGCGCTTTTCTGGGATGTATATTGCCGCCTATGACAATGAGGATGTGACCATAGAGACAGTACGGTTTTCTCAGCTGGACAGCAGTGAACCCCTACAGCTGCAGAGTGTGAACCGCAGGTATTTCAGTGAGGTGATGCTGCAGCTGGATACAGCACTCGCCGCCGCAGCACCGGCTGCAGCCGAACAAAACAAGGAAGAAGGAGCAGAATGATGAAGAAACTGATGATACTCAGCCTTTGTGCAGTATTGGCACTGGGCATGACTGCTTGTGAAACAGAGAGCGGATCCGAAACGGAATCCGCCGGATCCATGGCAGAAAGCAGCGCTGAATCCGCTGATGAAACCACAACACTTCCCGAGGTGCCGGAGGGTGCCATTGCGGACGAATCGGGGAGCTTTGTGTACACCGGTCCCCTGCAGCAGGGCGGTGATGATGAAAACGGCTATATCAAGGTGCCGCTCGGCTATGTGAGCTTTCAGGAGGAGGGCGTCGAGGGCTTGACCCAGTACAGCGATATCACCGGAACCAACGTGATCACGCTGGATTACTATGAGGGCGTCAACTATCAGGATGGTGCCAACAGCCTGTATTATTACATGTCGCAGGAGGAAACCGTGGAAGGACTGACCGGTGCAACGGTCGATGTGAACGGTTATCATTCCCTGCAGCTCTATGCGCATTATACGGATGACAACAAATTCCTTGTGACGTGGATGATCGAGGATCCAGCCGATCCTGCGAGCAGCTATTATCTCGCCATTGAATTCCTGAATGACGATGCGGATATTATGGCATGCTCTTCCACATTCCAGACGGTGGAGGATTATCACGCAGCAAATCCGGAGGGATAAGAAAACAGCCTCTGCCGCAGGGCAGAGGCTGTTTACACGCTATAGGGCAATTCCACCAAAGAACCATGCGCAATTTGGAAAAAACGTAGAAAAGAAAATCCGTTTCTTTACATGTTCCGTGCTCTGTGCTATAATAAACTGGAAAGCAGATCAAAGCGGCGGATGCTTGAGCAGGGCGTCATATTTCCGGTAATCGGGCGCAACATCCAGCAGCACTGCATAGAAACGCTCCGAATGATCCTGGTGCAGGAAGTGGGCGTATTCATGACAAAAAACACCGACGATGCATTCTCTGCGATATTGCAGAAGACGGAAATTCATTGAGATCCTGCCCGTGGAAGCGGTGCAGCTTCCCCAGCGGGAAACCATTTCCTTGATCTGGATATGGGCGAGGGGGACTTCATACCCCTTGCGCCGGAATGCTTCGTATACCTCACGGTTGATCTGGCGGTACAGTTCCACGCACTGTGCGATCATCCATTGCCGGACTGCGGTCCGGGCTTCGGAATCGTTTCTGGCGAAAATACACAGCGTCCGTCCCTCCAGTACGCTCGGACAGGGTTTGTCCTGCCAGCGGATCGTCACAGGTTCGCCAAGATAGGGAAGCACTGCGCCGTCCGAATAATCGGAAGCGGCAGCCTTCTGCGCACGGGCTTTTGCAATCAGTGCGGCTAGCTGTGCGGCATTCTGCTGCAGAAATGCCAGAATGGTCTGCTCCGGTGCTGCATAGGGTGCGGAGATATGAATCACACCGTCCTCCCTGACACGGACACGGATGGTTTTCATGTTCTTGCGTGTGATGACGTAGGGGAGCCGTTCCCCGCAGTATTCCAGTTCCATGGCGTACCTCCTTGTGCGGATATGGATGCTGTATGTATTATAACATAGTTTGACAGGATTTGCAACTGATCAGAAAGGAAGCGTAATGATGAAACAGAAAATTCTGAGCCTGCTGCTGGCATTATGCAGCATGGGACTGCTCTGCGGATGCAGCTTCACCTATGTAGAAGTGGATGAATCCATGGTAGATGAAAAGGAGCGTCTTGAGAGCATTGCCGAAACGGAAACGGTGCCGGAGACGGATCCTGCAACGGATGCGCCCACAGAAGCCGAGACAGAATCGGAAACAGAACCGGAAACCGACGCTGCCACCGAAGTGACGTCCGAGGAGGAACCGGAGATCGTCTGGGGCGAGACCTACACTGCACCCGAGGATGTGGCGGAGTATCTTTATCTCTATGGTGAACTGCCGGAAAATTACATTTCCAAAAAGGACGCCCGTGAACTGGGTTGGGAAAGCTCCGAGGGGAATCTCTGGGAGGTTGCCCCCGGCATGAGCATCGGCGGTGATTATTTCGGCAACTACGAAGGTCTGCTTCCGGAGGGACACTACCGGGAATGCGATGTCAACTATGACGGCGGCTATCGTGGATCGGAGCGTATCATATTCGGTGAGGACGGCAGTATTTATTACACGGATGACCATTACGAAAGCTTCACACAGCTGTATTAAGGAGGGAATTGTATGAAACGGCGGATCATTGCCATTTCTGCGGCTCTCTTCTGTGCTTTGCAGATGGCGGCGCTCCTGCCGGTTTCAGCGGCAGAGCTGAAGGATTCCGGCATCAATTATACGGAATATACGGGTTATGATCTGGAATATCCGGACTGCGGCTTTACCTCCACGCCTTGGATCAATGCTGCACCGGACAAGATCTGGACGATCTCCCCGACACGCTATACGCTCATGCTCATCGGCATCGGCGGCTATTCCTCTGCAATGAATGCCGACGGCGTGGATTATGATTTTGATGCGGCGTTTTTTACGAGTCTGGAGGAATCCCTCAAAAACGCCAGAACGAACGGCGCAATGGTGGGACTGCGTTTCCGCTACGATGCGGAGGGCAAGGAAAACCCCGAGCCTGCGACATTTGAGCAGGTGCTGCGGCATATTGAGCAGATCGGAGAAAGCGGTCTGCTGACAGAATATGAAGACGTGATCTCCTTTGTGGAAACAGGCTTTGTCGGCTGCTGGGGCGAACAATGGGGCGGCAAATACACCTCCCTTGAACACAAGGCACAGGTGCTGGATGCGTTCCTGAACATCACCCCTGACAGCATTGCCGTGACCGTCCGCACCCCCAATATCATGCGGCAATGGCTGAAGGATTACTGCGGCATTGAAACAACTGCTGCGGACATGTCCTATGCGATCACCGATCCCGAGCTTGCGGCAAAAGCGGAGCGCATTGGTCTGTACAATGACGGCTACATGGGGTCTGACAGCGATCTTGGCACCTATTCCAACCGTACCGGCGAAACTGCATGGCTGCATACGGCGCCTGCCTATGGCGGCGAATTTTCCGGCAACGACGCATGGCGTCTGAAGTACACCACATGGCAGCCGGAATACGCTCTGCCCGAGATGTACTATACGAATCTCGTGCGCATCAACAGCAATATCTACCGTACCAAAAATGCGTCGCAGAATTTCTCTACGATGGAGGCAGCACAGGCAAAGCTGGATGAGATCCGTGCCCTGTATGAAGCCTGCGGTCTGGGGGATTTCAACGAGGAGGGGACGATTGCTGCCTCCGACAACGAGGACGGCACCTGCACCTATGTCGCACAGTGGAAGTGGATGGGCTATGATTCGTTCATTTTTGATGAAGCACTGGACGAAAAACTTGGCGTGGACTGTGACAACAGCGCTTTCTACGGCAAGGATGTGTATACCTTTATGCGTGCGCATCTGGGGTATCGGTTCGTTCTGCGTGAGAGCAGGCTGACTGCCGCATCCGAACCCGGCGGGGTACTCGATATGGAATTTTCTGTCGAAAATACAGGGTTTTCCGAAGCACCCAAGGATAAGGAGGTCGAAGTCCTCCTCACGAATGGTACGATCGTGTACACCTACCCCACCGATCTCAATGCGAGGGACTGGGCTTCGGGCACACGCAGTGATGCGTGTCTGAATCTGACACTGCCGCAGACAATGCCGGGCGGTGAATGGGATGTCTACCTGCGTATTTCGGAGGAGAATGATGACCCGGCGTATGACACCCAGTATGCGGTGAAATTTGCAAATGAAGAACTCCGGTTTTCCAATGCATTGCAGGCAAACTACATGGGCAGCCTGACGATCGGCGGTGAAGCGGATGCGGAACAGCCCGAGCGCCCCGATACAAGGTCGGCGGGTTATTATCCCGAAAAACAGGCGATCACGCTCGATGAGACCACGACTGTAAATCTGCTTGACAAGACTTATGATTTTACAGAGGACGGACATTTCGGCTTCACGTTCCTCTACAAGATGGAAGGCGTGACACAGCCCGTGCAGCTTGGCAACTGGTATACGGGATTTACGCTGGATGGTTCCGGTTACGGCAGTGCGTACACGACCTACGGACTCAATACACGCAACCAGACGATCGAAGCGGACGGCTATTATGCGATGCATATTCCGTTCTACGGCTGTGTGTTCAACTGCCCGGATGTGTCCACCGTGGCAGGAAATAGTTCCCTTTCGGCGTTTACCCTCAATGACGGCAGAAATTACTGGAGTGAGGATACCTTCACATCGCTGAACGGTCTGGAGAATGTGACTGTCACGCCGCTGGGGTTCATCGAGGGCGGTCATGACGGCTATACCGTGACGTTCCACCTGCCCGACGGGGATGCGGTGTATTCCGGTACCTACGGATTCAAGGATACCTGCCACCAGAGTATTACGAATCTTGCGGCGGTTCCGGCACTGTCCCTCCTGGATCGTGAGGTTCCGGCATCGTACACGGAGGATGGCGTTGTCTGGAAATTCCGTGGATTTACCACACGGAAGGGCGATAAGGAATGCCTGATTGATGAAGATTTCATTGCAATGGGAAATCTGGAATTGTATCCGTATTATGAAATGGATCGGACGCAGACTGATTTCAACAGCATTCTTTCTGTGCTGACGAATGGTGCGGACGAACAAGGAATCCGCTATGTTGCGGACGGACAGCATGCATCGGTCGGTGACGGCAGTGCATGGGAAAATAATGCCGGTCTTTCTGAGGGGACAAGTCTTGTGATCCCGGCACAGGTCACGGTCGGCGGTGTGGTCTGTCCGGTGACAAAGATCGCTGCGAATGCTTTTTATGGAACGAATGTGCAGGAGGCAGTGATTCCGGCATGTGTGACAGAGATCGGGGAACATGCTTTTCCGCAGCATGCGGTGCTGTATGTCTATCCGGGCAGCACAGCGGATCAGCTGCTGACGAAGCAGGGATATCGGGTCGAGTACCTGACGGAGCATAAGGATTCTGCGTTCCCCGGCGATGCGAATGAGGACGGCAGCGTGGACGTGCTTGACATCATCACACTCAACAAAAATATCCTCGGCGGCGGCAGCCTGACGGAACAGGGCAGCCGCAATGCGGATGTGGATTCTGACGGTGCAGCGACAGCGAACGATTCCCTGCTGATCATGAAATACATCGTAAAGCTGATTACAGCGTTCTGATTTTTCAGATGCGAATTGCCCTGCTTTTCTGCAGGGCAATATTTTTTTTGAAAAACGTAAAAAAACATTTGCGTTTTTTTGGATTATATGGTACAATAGAAGTAAGCATGCAGTTTCCTGTCAAAACAGGTGCTGCACGGTAGAACCAAGTAACTGAAAAGGAGCAAAATTATGTCTGTTTTTCGTGTCTATGTAGAGAAAAAGCCTGCATACGCCGTGGAAGCACAGTCCGTACTGGGCGATGTCCGTACCGCACTGCGTCTGAATATCAATGGCGTGCGCATTCTGAACCGCTATGATGCGGAGGGTCTGTCCGAAGAGGACTTCAGAATGTCCATCCCGAATGTTTTTTCCGAGCCGGCAGTTGACATTGTTTACAGCGAACTGCCCGCACTGCAGCCCACGGAGCGCATGTTCGCTGTTGAGTACCTCCCCGGTCAGTTCGACCAGAGAGCGGACAGCTGCGAGCAGTGCATCCAGATCCTCACCCAGAAGGAACGCTGCCATGTCAAGAATGCTCGTATCTATATCATCAGCGGCAACCTTACCGATGCGGAGTTTGACCGCCTGAAGAAGTATCTGATCAACCCCGTGGAGAGCCGTGAGGCAACACTGGCAGTCTACCAGACACTTGATACCAAATATGATATCCCTACAACGGTTGAGACACTCGAGGGCTTTATCCGCCTGAACGAGGAAGGTCTCAAGGCGTTCATCCGTGAGTTCGGTCTGGCAATGGATCTTGATGACATCAAGTTCTGCCAGAGCTACTTCATGAATACTGAGAAGCGTGATCCCACCATTACAGAAATCCGCATGATCGACACCTACTGGTCCGATCACTGCCGTCATACCACATTCCTCACCAATATTCAGAATGTGGACATCCCTACTTACTACATCAAGGAAACCTATGACCAGTACCTCGCTGACAGAAAGGCACTCGGCAGAGAGAACAAGCCGCTGACACTGATGGATCTGGCAACAATGGGTGCCCGCAAGCTCAAGGCGGACGGCAAGCTCAATGACCTCGATGAGAGCGAAGAGATCAACGCATGCTCTGTAAAGATCAAGGCAAATATCGACGGCGAAGAGGCTGACTGGATCCTCATGTTCAAGAATGAGACCCATAACCATCCGACCGAGATCGAGCCTTACGGCGGTGCGGCTACCTGCCTCGGCGGTGCGATCCGTGACCCGCTGTCCGGCAGATCCTATGTATACCAGGCAATGCGTGTGACCGGTGCGGCAAATCCGCTCGTTCCGGTAGAGGATACCATCAGCGGCAAGCTGCCCCAGCGTAAGATCACCGTTGGCGCAGCAAACGGCTACAGCTCCTACGGCAACCAGATCGGTCTGGCAACCGGACATGTTTCCGAGGTATACCACCCCGGCTATGTGGCAAAGCGTATGGAGATCGGTGCGGTGCTCGGTGCTGCACCTGCTGAAAACATCCGCAGAGAAGCTCCCGTTCCGGGCGATGTTGTCATCCTGCTCGGCGGCAAGACCGGACGTGACGGCTGCGGCGGTGCAACCGCTTCCTCCAAGTCCCATACCCTTGAATCCCTTGAAAGCTGCGGCGCAGAGGTACAGAAGGGTAATCCGGCAGAAGAGCGCAAGCTGCAGAGACTGTTCCGTAATCCGGAAGTAACAAAGATGATCAAGCGCTGCAACGACTTCGGTGCAGGCGGTGTTTCCGTTGCGATCGGCGAGCTGACCGATGGTCTTGTGATCGACCTCGGTGCAGTACCGAAGAAGTACGATGGTCTGGACGGTACAGAGATCGCAATCTCCGAGTCCCAGGAGCGTATGGCAGTGGTAGTTGCAGCAGAGGATGCAGAGAAGTTCATCGCAGAGGCTGGCAAGGAAAACCTGCAGGCAACCAAGGTTGCTGATGTCATGGCAGAGCCGAGACTCAAGATGGTATGGAACGGCAACACCATTGTTGATCTGTCCAGAGAATTCCTCAATTCCAATGGTGCAGCCAAGTACACCGATATCAAGGTCAATGAGCCTGTGACCTCCACATGCGATATCCCGACGGATTGTCCGGAGACATGGACGGAGCTGATGGCTGACCTGAACGTATGCTCCCAGAAGGGCCTGGTGGAGAAGTTTGACTCCACGATCGGTGCTGGTACTGTCCTGATGCCCTATGGCGGCGCATACCAGATGACCCCCTCCCAGGCAATGGCGGCAAAGCTCCCCGTACTTGAGGGTGAGACCGATACCTGCTCGCTGATGGGCTGGGGCTACAATCCCATGATCAGCGTGAGAAGCCCGTACCACGGCGCAATGCTGGCAGTGGTAGAATCCATTGCAAAGGTAATCGCCGCAGGTGGTAAGCGCAGTCAGTGCTGGCTGACCTTCCAGGAATACTTTGAGAGAACCCAGAATGATCCGACACGCTGGGGCAAGCCCATGGCTGCACTCCTCGGTGCGTACAAGGCACAGCTTGAGCTGGGATGTGGTTCCATCGGCGGTAAGGACTCCATGTCCGGTACCTTTGAGCAGATCGACGTACCGCCGACGCTGGTTTCCTTCGCAGTTTCTACGGCAAGCGCAGAAAAGGTCGTTTCTACAGAATTTAAGAACGCAGGCGATAAGGTAATCCTGATCGCTCCTGAATATGATGCAAATGGTCTGCCGAATTTTGACAGCATCCGTGCATGCTTTGACAAGATGGAAAAGGTCATTGCAGACGGCAGAGCAAAGGCAGTCTGGACAGTCGGCTACGGCGGCGTTGCCGAGGGTCTGGCAAAGATGTGCATGGGCAATAAGATCGGCTTTACTTTCTCCGGCAAGCTTCCGGAATCCCTCCTGTTCATGCCCTGCTATGGTGCATTCATCGTTGAGCTGAACGGCGAACCCGAGGCAGACGAAAACTGCATCGGTAAGACCATGGATGAGTACAAGATCTACACACTTGACTACTCTGTATCCCTCGAGTCCCTCCAGAGAACCTGGGAGGAGAAGCTCGAGTCCGTATTCCCGTGCCGTATCACCACCACGGATGAGACCCCCGAGACCTACAGCTTCGACGCTGCAACCCGTCCGGCACCGGCAATCAAGGTGGCAAAGCCGAGAGTACTGATCCCGGTATTCCCCGGTACAAACTGCGAATACGATACCGCAAGAGCATTTGAAAAGGCTGGTGCGATTGCCGAAACGCTCATCATCCGCAACCTGTCCGCAGCGGACATCGAGGCTTCTGTCAAGGCAGCAGCTGAGAAGATCGCACAGTCCCAGATCATCATGATCCCCGGCGGCTTCAGCGGCGGCGACGAGCCGGGGGGCAGCGGTAAGTTCATTACAGCATTCTTCCGCAACCCCGAGGTCAAGGACGCTGTGCATGAGCTGCTCAAGAACCGTGACGGTCTGATGCTGGGTATCTGCAACGGCTTCCAGGCACTGATCAAGCTCGGTCTCGTACCGTTCGGTGAGATCGTGGAGATGACCGATGAATCCCCGACACTGACCTTCAATACCATCGCACGTCACCAGTCCATGATGGTGAACACCAGAATCGCATCCAACAAGTCCCCGTGGCTGGCTGACAGCAATGTGGGCGATATCCACAGCATTGCGATTTCTCACGGCGAGGGCAGATTCGTTGCTCCTGAGAGCCTGATCCAGAGAATGGCTGCCAACGGACAGATTGCAACACAGTATGTGGATCTGGCTGGCAAACCCACTATGGACATCCGCTACAACCCGAACACCTCCATGGGTGCGATCGAGGGTATCACCTCTCCCGATGGCAGAGTGCTGGGTAAGATGGGTCACTCCGAGCGTAAGGGCACAAACATCTGCAAGAATGTTCCCGGCGCAAAGGATCAGCACATCTTCGAAAACGGCGTGAAGTATTTCAAGTAATACAATGCATAACAAATGCCCCCGAACAGGATTCGGGGGCTTTTTTATCAATAAGAAAGGACGATGCATGAAGTATCGTCCTTTCTGAGTTGTGCGTATCTTAAGAAATCGTATTCCGCAAACGGGTATAATCCTGAAAATAGGTCAGTTCATTTTCATAGCCATCCTCGAAGATCAGCTGCTCTTCATCAGCAAAGTCCACTGCGATGCCATAGCTCAGATCATCGGGAACATCCCAGCCCAGGTAAACCGCATCCGGTGTCATGCCGATGGCTTCCAGTTCTGTGTGCAGAGCATCCCCGATCGGAGCAAGCGCCTCGCCCTCCAGGGATTCATCACCGGACAGTTTGGTTTCATTCACGAACAAGGATACACCGCCAAGCGGACTTCTGCGCCCGCCAAAGGTCAGACATTCCGTAAAGCCGTCTTGCTCATTGAGCTGCAGAATGCGTGTGTCCGTGCCATAGGTGGAATATCCCGGCATCGTGATGTTGTACGACCTGATGACGAGATAGGAGTTGATCACGGAAATATGCAGATCGGTTGCAACATGGGTTTCACCGGGAATAAAACTGTGCACCACATGGGAATCCACAAGCGTGCAGTCCGCATTGTAATAGTCAAGGATGTATTGATCCGCTTCTGCACGCAGTATCACGCATTCCAGAGCGCCGTTTGCATCGAAATCCTGAATGTGCGCACTGATGATGCCCTGCGTTTTCTCGGGGATCGCTTTGACTAAGAATGTATTGTCAGCAGCGCCGTCCTCATCAAATCCATGCAGATCGGACAGCCCGTACTGCGGTATCAGTTCTGTAACGATCATCCGATAAAAGGGCGTTGTGCCGCCGTTATCGGCAGCAGCATCGGTTGCGTCCGTGGTTTCGGGTTCGGTTTCTTCAGGCGCTGTTTCTTCCGTTGTCGGCTCCGTTACTGGTTCCGTTGTCGGTTCCGTTTCTGCTTCTGTGGTTTCTTCTTCCGCAAGACCGCTTTCATAGTCGGCATTGTCACGGGCTTTCTGGGCTTCAATCTCCTCATCCGTCATATTGACGCCGAGCGCAAGCCCGAAATTGTCGATGTAGAATGTGATGGTGTCGCCGTCCGAAAGCATCAGCATGCCGAAATCGCCGTAGGAATTATCCGCCGCATTATGTACCATCACAGCAAAGCCGTCCTCTGTTTCCGCTTCGCTGAGTCTGCCAAGGGTGAGCACGGTTTCGCTTCCGTCTGCAAGGTGATCTTCCAGCAGATTTTCCTGGCTGATTTCGCCGTTTTCGGGATACATGTTGATTTCAGAAATCTCAACTCCTGTCAGGTTTCTGACATTGACGGTGAATTCTTCTTCAACGCATGCTGTACAGGGGAGTGCCAGCACAGCTGCTGTCAGAAAAGCGGTAATTGTACGAAACTTCATCATTGTCCTCCATAAATTACGGATTATAATAGCAATACAGCTGGCAGGAAATCATGCCGTTGTACAGCTTGCGGCGCTTGTTCGCTTTTCTGCCGAATTTGCGTTCAAATTCTTCGTCGCCGCAGATAATGTATGCCGGATTTTGCAGTACCTTGCCCATGACTGCATAGAGCTTGCGGGCTTCCTCAAGCTCCAGCATGCGCTCGCCGTAGGGCGGATTGCAGACGGTCACAGCCTTTTCGATTGGCTGGAAATCCCGGATATCACGCTGTTCAATGTGCAGGAACTTATCCACGCCGGCTTTTTTTGCATTGTCCAGCGTGAGCTGCACCGCTGCCGGATCAATGTCGTAGCCGTAGCCTTCGAAGCCCACACTGCGGTCGATTCTGTCGAGCGCCTCCATACGGGCTTCCTGCCATGCTTTCTTGGGAACGCAGTCCCACTGTTCGGAAATGAAGCGTCTGTCAAGACCGGGCGCAATTTTGCAGGCACGGCGTGCCGCCTCGATCAGGAAGGTGCCGCTGCCGCAGAACGGATCGCAGACGATCGTGTCGCTGCGCAGTCTGGCGAGATCGAGAATGCCGGCTGCCAGTGTTTCACGGATGGGCGCCAGATTGGAGTTGCGGCGGTAGCCACGCTTGTGGAGACCTGCGCCCGTGGTGTCAAGATAAATACTCACCTGATTTTTCAGGATCGTGAACTGCAGCTGGTGCGGACTGCCGGTTTCCGGCAGGAATTCGGAGGTCTTGTATGCCGCCTGCAGGCGCTTGACCGCTGCCTTTTTCAGGATCTTCTGGCAGGCGGGAATACTGTGCAGCGTAGAATTCAGGGAATGTCCCTTGATCGGGAAAGCATCCTCCTTGCCGATGAACTGCTCCAGTGGGGCTTTGAACATGCCGTCAAACAGCTCCTCGAAGGTTTCGGCTCTGTATTCAGCCAGCAGGATCTGGATACGTTCTGCGACGGAAATGCCGATGTTCGCACGGGCGAGGGTACCGAAGTCCCCCGTCCAGCTCACACGTCCGTCCTGAACGGTGATATTCTCACCGCCGATTCTTGTCACTTCAAAACGCAGTACTTTTTCCAGACCGAAGTGACACGGTGCGGAAAAGCGGATGGTATTGGTATTGGTCATGTTATCCCTCATTTGGTTGTTCAGGTTGTTCAGGTGCGGGCGGATCCACGACGGGCGGATCTTCTACAGGCGGATCTACAACGGGCGGATCCACAACAGGCGGTTCGGTCGGATCAGGGCTGGGCGGATCCACGCCGGGACCGGGTTCAGGAGTCGGATCCTCACCGGACTCGCCGCCCTCTTCGGTTGTTGCGGACGGATCTTCCGTGGTTTCGGGAACACACCCCTCACACTTCGGTGCATTGGAAGATTTCCAGTAGCCCTTTTCGCCCTTTTCGCAGGTCTCGCCGGCGATCAGTCCGGTTCTAACGCAGATGGGCGCTTCAATGACGGTCTCACAAACCGGATATGCAGCATCCGTTTCCAGACTGTTTGCATATTCACCGATGATATTGTACCAGAGCTGTGCGGAAGAGGTGGAGGTATTGAGCTGATCGCGCTCCACATAGCCGATCCATGCGCCGGAAACAAAGTCCTCAGTCAGACCGATGAACCAGAGGTCGGACCAGTCCTGTGTGGTACCGGTCTTGCCGACAACTTCCTTGTTGGAAAGGCGTGCTGCACCTGCAGTACCGTTGGAGGATACGACGTTCTTCATCATGCGGTTCATGACATAAGCAGTCTCAGCGTCCACCGCTTCGTGCGGATCGCCGTTATTCTCGTACACCAGCTCGTGGTTGCCCTGTTCAAGGCGGCTGACAATGTGAGAATGATAATAGGTGCCGCCGTTGCCGTAGGGGATATAGGCGTTGACCATGTTCTGCACGGTCGCACCATAGGTCAGCGCACCGACGCTCAAAGGCGACAGCGCCATGTCGGTCTTGCCCTGACCGTCGATTTCTGTCAGGTTCAGACCCAGATTATCACGGGAGAAGTTGAATACTGCCTCGGGGGTCAGTGCGTCAACGAGTCGTGCGGAGATGGTATTCAGCGACTTCATCAGACCATAATACATGGGCTTGTCTTCACCGGAACCTGCACTGCCGCCGTAGTTATGCGGCCAGAGTTCGCCGTTCAGGTTCAGACCATAGTCCTTGATCATACTGCCCCAGTGGAACTGGTCGGAGTAAATGCCGTAGCCATAGCCGGCAACGGGCTTCATGGTAGAGCCGGGCTGACGGGGTTCCATGGTGGCATAGTTCCAGATCAGTGCATGCTCCTTCTTGCCGGTTGCGCCGACAACGGAGAGGATGTTGCCGTTGTAATCCATCGCAATGAAGGCAACCTGCGGATAGATCACGGTATCCTTATCGTCGATCACGCCGTCGTTGTTGGTGTCCTCATATTTTGCATGGGACTCGGCATTAACCAGATTGTTCAGATCGAGGAAACGTTCCTCGACATATGCCTGCATATCAAGATCCACTGTTGTATAGACCTGATAGCCGCCGGTGTTGAAGCGGGTCAGCGCATCATCACTGTCGATATTGTAGGTCTGCATCAGATATGCCATGACCTCACGGATGGCAGCGTCAACAACCCACGAGGTTGCAGCTTCATCCTCGGATTTTTCTGCGTTATCCTCGGGATGGAGCGCCTTGTATTCTTCTGTATCCGTGAACAGGATCTTTTCGTTCAGTGCTGTCTGGTATTCATCATAAGTGATCGCACCGTGCTCGTACATCTGCCAGAGTACATATTCCATACGCTCACGATTGCGGGTACGGCCGGAAGCAACCCATTCGCCGGTTTCGTCATCCGTGTAGCCTGCAAAGGGATTGATGGATTCCGGCGACTGCGGAATTGCTGCCAGTACGGCACTTTCCGCAATGGTCAGCTCATCGACATTCTTGCCGAAGTAGCGCATGGACGCCATCTGGATGCCGTTGGTCGGGCCGCCGAAGCCGATGAAGTTGAGGTAGGTGTCCATGATCTCGTCCTTGGAGTAGTTCTTCTCCAGCGTCATTGCACGGAAAATCTCACGGATCTTACGGGAGGGGGAAGCCTCGTCATCGCCGGTCACGTTCTTGATCAGCTGCTGGGTGATGGTGGAACCGCCTCGGTCCGTATCCCAGAAGTCGAGGATCAGGTTCAGGAATGCACCAATGGTATTCTTATAGTCCACACCGTCATGCGCATAGAAACGTGCATCCTCGGTGTAAACAAAGGCGTCGATGGTATGCTGCGGAATGCGTTCCAGCGGAACCGGAATACGCTGGATCTCATTGGGTACCTCGTAAAGCATCTTGAGGTTGCCTTCCTTGTCATAGGCATAGACATGGCTGTTGAAGCTCATTTCCATCTCTTCGAGCGTGATGGTAGAGGATTCGTCCATGAAGTCCAGAATGTATACCGTGACTGCTGTTGCAACGATCGTACCGGTGATGATACAGATCAGGAAAATGGAAAGCAGCGTGGAGAACAGAATGGAGAACAATTTTTTGACGATGCGCCATTTTCTGCTGGGTTTCTTACGCTTTTTCTGCGGTTCAGCAGGCTTGTCTGCCGGACGGCGTCTGGTTCTGCGTTCTTCTTGCATAGTTCAGTGGTCCTTTCTTTCGATTGTATGTGCGCTGCGGCTGCAGCGGTATCATGGCATAGTTATACATTATCATTATAACACATAAAATCCGTTTTGTTAAGTCTTTTTTTGAAAAAAGATGTCATCTTCATATTTATCGTGAATTTGTACAAATCAGCACCGGAAAATGCAATCATTCAGGGAGTTTTTTCATTTTGTTGTATAATGTTCCGCCGCCGGCGCATACTGAGGAAAACGGAGGATCCGGAAAGGGGCAGCATATGCAGTCAATACACAGACAAATCATTCTCCTGCTCACAGCAATGGCAATTTCTGCTGTGATCATCCTGCTCTCTGCGGCTAAGGGCGTGGAGCGGCAGAAATCCGAAGCTGCCGCAAGGCAGGCGTCCATGGCGGAACAGAAGCGCAACGGCTTCGTTCTGGGCGAATATGAGGGCAAGCTTGCACTGTTTCGGGAAAGCAGCCCGAAGCCGTATCGTATTCTGGAGCTGGAGCTTTATCTTCTGCCGGAGGAGGATCTGGAAACGATCCGCAGCGGCGGCATCATTGTAGAGACACAGGAGGAGCTGGAAAAGCTTCTGGAAGACTGGGATTCATAGAAAAAAGCCCCCGAAAAGGGGGCTTTTCGTTTGTTTAATTTGCGTTGCGGTAAACCTGACCATCGTACATTTCCTTGTTGTTTGCTTTGAACAGCTCAGAAACAGTAACGATCTGCCAGCCCTGCTCCTTCATATAGGGTGCAAGGTATTCAAGTGCTTCCGCAGTTGTGGTGTACGTCTCATGCATCAGCACGATGGCGTTGTCCAGACTGCCGTCATTCATACCGGCAACCATTTTGTCAATGATCTGCTGGGTAGTTGCACCGTTCCAGTCTGCAGAATCCACGGAGCAGGTGATGAGCGGTGCACCTGCATTTGTCTGTACCGCAGTGTTCACTGCCAGGTACGGCGGACGGATCAGGAAGTTTTCCTGTCCGGTCAGTCCCTGCAGGATGGATGCACAGCTCTGGATCTCATTCCGGATCTCTGCGTCACTCTTTTCCGAAAGGTTCGGATGGCTCATGGTGTGGTTGGCGATCTCCATGCCGAGGCTCTGGGCACGGGTGATCTCTGCCTGATTGCCGCTGTTGATGAAGTTGCCCCAATAGAAGAAGGTAGCATGGAAGCCATTGTCCGCCAGTGCATCCTGAATGCGGATGGAGGTATCGGAGCTGAGGGTTCCCACCGGACCATCATCAAAAGAAAGTGCTACCATGGGCTTATTCGGGTCGATCCAGGAAATGTCCGCAGTATTGTACCACTGACCTTCAACCGTTGTCGGTTCTGTTGGTTCTTCTGTCGTTTCCGAATCAGAAGGGTCCTTTCACAAGCCGCTCAGAACGATACGCTTGAGGATTGCAAGGTCAAATGCATTGATCACGCCGTTGTGATCCAGATCTGCTGTGTAGGAAGCAATATCGGCGTCCCTGCCCAGCAGCCAGCTCTGGAGCGCTACAATGTCCAGTACGTTGATCTTTTCGTCCTCGTTGACGTCGCCCGTCCAGTCGGGGCCTGTTTCATAGGAAATTTCAACGCCTTCCTGCGCACCGATGGCTTCATCCAGATAGAAGCTGGTAGTGCTGTCAGCAGTCTCTACATAAAGCAGGAGGTTTGTGGCACCTGCCGGAATGGTGAAGCTGGTGTTGGCAAGCTGTACCCATTCACCCTTGGCACCGGTTGCCTCGGCAATGCCCGCATACTTCTCTTCACCGTCCACTGTGTACTGCAGCGTGAGCTTGAAGTCTTCGGAAGCAGTCTGATCCTGCATCAGCATTGCGCTGAAGCTGTAAGCATTTCCGGGAATAAAGGTGGAAGTGCTGAGTGTGTAGCCTGCACCGTTCCAGGAATCCGTTCTGCCGGTAATCGAGAGGGACTGTTTATCCAGGAAGAAAGCGTTATTGGTAACAGCAACCTTGTCATCGCCGCGAACGGTCCAGTTGTCAGTGCCTTCCTCGAATGTGGAATGGAAGAAATAACCGTTCTCATCGGGATCGGGCTGTGTGGGGGGTTCTGTGGAGGGCTGTGTGACATCCTCGCCTGCCTGATTGGGATCTGTGTAAACGTTGAGCTTTGTAATGTCTGCAACACCACTGCTCTGCCAGCCCTCTGCGTTCAGTGCTACTTCGTACAGGTTACCAATTCCCCAGCCCTGATCAGCCCATGCCTTGAAATGATCGGATACGGTGATATGACCGGATTTTCTCTTGTCCTGACGGACGCTGAAATACTGGGTGAAGGTTTCATAGCTGCTGTTGATACTCGGGCCGCTGTGTTCCATCTTGAAGATCTTGTACTGTGCACCATCGATGGTTACCATTGTGCCGGTTGCGTCCGGAACCCAGTCCACCCAGTCCTCGATGATGTAGTACTCAACGAGCGGAACACCTGACAAGCCTTTGTTCTGGAACCAGCCGTATACGCAGAGACGGGAGTTGCCGCTTGCGCTGTCTGTCTGACGGTAGTCTGCCTCATAGTCCAGACCGATATATTCATAGTCAGTAGCCTTCTTGCTGGAACCAAAGTCCAGACCACGGCGTGCGAGGAAGTTGCCGGAGGGAACACTTGCGCTCCATTCAGCCTTGAATGCCGCACCCTCGCCGAGTGTCATTGTACCGCTGCCGCCCGTCGTGTCAAGCCAGATCTCATAACTGAAGCCTTCGCTGACACCTTTGTGCTGGTTTGTGCCGTTGCCGACACTGAACACATCTCCTGAGGCTGCCTGAGATGTAAAAGCAGCCTGCGGAAGCATGGCAAAGCCCATCACCAGTGACAAAACCGCACTCAGTACTTTGCCCTTACACATTTTTGTTTTCATAATACCTGCCACCTTTCAATTTTTTGCTGTCAAATACTGAACTTCAACGTTCCCCAGCTTATCATCATACCCGTCCTCGCTGCCGGTTGTGCTTTCTGCCAGCATCGTTGCTGCAGAAATCTCATGCGTCGGAAGCATCATTGCACCCATGGGCACGGACAGGAACATGCACATGAGCTTTTGGGATTTGCTTTTTTGCATGGTATGCACCGCCTCCCTTACATACTGATGTTAACATATTTATCACAATTTGTCAATAGGTTTTGGATAATATTTTCAAAAAATTAGAAAAAAATCACACGGAGAATAGGGAAAGTATGGATTATATTGATTTTTATCAGCATAATATTGACTTTACACTGAACAAAGCGGAAGAAAGCACCTTCCGCTGCATGGCTGCACAGTGCCTTGCCAAATCTTCCGGGATGTGCTATAATAATACCATCTGACAACGACTGAAAGGAGGAATCCCATGAACCGAAGTGCATGTAAACAATTCGCCGTCCGTGCGTCCCTGCTGCTTTGGCAGGCGCTGCGTCCCGGCGCACACAGCGATGAAGAAGCTGAACGGCTTGCACAGTGCTGGTTCATGCGGCTAACCGTCCTGCGCTATCTTGAAGCCAACGGCGGGCTGCCCTCCGGTATGCCCCGTTCGGGTGATGCGCTCCGTGCCGTCTGCGAGGCGCTTGCAGGGATTCCTGCACTTGCCGGAATGTTCGGTGAAGACCTTCCTGTCCCTGAGATTCTTAACGCAGCGGACAGTGATTTTTTTGCATTGCTTTCGGAGCTGCCCGATTCTGAGTGGGCGGATTTTCCTGAGATACTCGGCTGGCTCTACCAATACCGCAATACCCGGCTGCGAGAGCAGACCTTTGCCGACCTGCGCAGCCATATCAAGATCGCCCCCGAGCGCATTCCTGCCGCAACGCAGATGTTTACGCCGGACTGGATCGTCCGTTATATGACGGAGAATGCCCTCGGTGCACTCTGTACCCCTGCGGACAGCTGGCGTTATGTGATTCCTGAAGCACAGCAGCCGTCCCGTGCAGCTGCCGTCCTGCAGCAGCTTACGGCACAGCGCAGCGGCAAATCCCTGGAAGAACTGACGATTCTCGATCCCTGTATGGGTACGGGACATATCCTTGCCTATGTATTCGACGCGCTCATGGCGCTGTACCGCAAGGACGGATATGCACCGGCGGATGCCGCTGTGCGCATTTTGGAGAAGAATCTGTACGGGCTGGATATTGACGAGCATGCGTGCCATCTGGCGGCATTTGTGCTCCTGATGAAGGCGCAGCGCTATGCCCCGGACATTCTCACACGGGGCACCCGTCCGCATTTGTATCATTTCAGCGGACTTGCCGTATCCGAAGACACTCTTTCGCCGCAGGATCGCAGCTTTGCGGCACAGTTTGAGCAGGCGCAGATGTTCGGCTCCCTCCTGCAGCCGACCGGTATGCCATCGGGCACCGCAGTGCCGCAGCTTGACCGTATGCAGACGCTTTGTGATGTGCTCAATGCGAAATATGATGCGGTTATCACCAATCCGCCCTACATGGGCAGCAGCAGCATGAACCCCCAGCTTTCCGCATTTGTCCGCAGGCATTATCCCGACAGCAAGGCGGATCTCTTTGCGGCATTCATGGAGCGCTGTGCCGCACTGACCGCACCGCACGGCTGCTTTGCGATGATCACCCAGCATGCGTGGATGTTCCTGTCGAGCTATGAACGTCTGCGCAGCAAGCTGCAGGCATATACCATGCGCAGCATGGTGCACCTTGGGGCGAGGGCGTTTTCCTCGCTTGAAGTGGGGACGATCGTGCAGACGACCGCCTTTGTCTGCATGGGCAGTTATGTGCCCGATTACCGCACGACCTACCTGCGTCTGACGGAGGATGCAGAAAAGGAAAGGGCGTTCTTTGCGGAAAATCGCCGGTATGTCTGCGACAGCAGCCGGTTTTCCGGCATTCCCGGTTCCCCCCTTTGTTACTGGATCAGCGACCGCATGCGCCATGCGCTGCAGCCCCCGAAGCTTGCGCAGCGCTGTACGATCTGTCAGGGCATGACGACCTCGGACAACAAACGTTTTCTGCGCCGCTGGTATGAGGTGCCGCCGGGGCGCATTGCGTTCGGCTGCGCCGACGCACAGGAAGCGCTTGCAAGCGGCAGCCGCTGGTTCCCTTATAACAAGGGCGGCAAGCTGCGCAAATGGTACGGCAACCACAATTATGTCGTGGATTTCTCCGATGGCGGCGCAGAGATGCGTGCATTCCATGCGGAGCTGAACAAGACCCGTTCGGGCGGCAGAATCAAGAACGAGCGGATGTATTTCAAGCCGGCGCTGACATGGCCGTTCATCACGGAGAGCACCAAATTCGGCGTGCGCTTCCAGCCGCAGGGCTTCCTGTTCGATGTCTCCGGCTCATCCCTCTTTCCGGATGCAGCGGAAAGCCTTTATATTATGGGATTTCTCAGTTCCAAGGTGGCGCTCGAGATGCTCCGGCTCTTCAATCCTACTATGAATTTTCAGGTGGAGAACATCGGAAGTCTGCCCATTCTCTTTGACGCTGCCCATCAGGGGGAGGTGGAGCGGCTCGTTTCGGAAAATATCGCAATCGCCTGTGCCGACTGGGACAGCAGCGAGCTGAGCTGGGATTTTTCCTGCCATCCGCTTTTGCAGGCAGGCGTATCCCGCCTTTCCGAAGCATTTTCTCATTGGGAAGTGCAGTGCCGTGACCGTATGCTGCGCATGCAGCAAAATGAGCAGCGGCTCAACGAGATCTTCCTCCGCATTTACGGACTGGAGGGGGAGATTTCTCCTGAAGTGCCCATGCAGGAGATCACGCTGCACCACGCAGAGCAGCAGACCGATGTCCGCAGCTTCCTGAGCTATGCGGTGGGCTGTTTCTTCGGACGGTACCGGGCGGCGGCGTATGTGCCGCTTGCGGAAAATTTCCTGCCCCTTGCGGATGGCACTTCTGCCGTGCAGCAGCTGGAAGCTTTCCTGCGTGCAGTCTGCGGGGAAGCGGCACTGGCAGAGAATCTGCAGTTTCTGGCGGATGCACTGGGCGGCGGCGAGCCGCATGCGGTGCTGCGCCGCTATTTTGCAGTCGAATTCTATGCTGACCACTGTCGGACGTACCGTAAACGTCCGATTTATTGGATGGCGGACAGCGGCAGACGGCATGCCTGCAGGGGGCTGCTGTACCTGCATCGGATGGATGCGGACAGTCTTTCTCTCATCGAGGCGCATGCACAGAGGGCGGATGCACGCATGCTTGCAGAAATCACAGCAGCACAACGAGACCTTGTGCAGACGGTGCGCCGAACGGAAGCCGCCGATCTGCGGCGGCAGCTTCTGAAGCTGGAGGAAAACCGGACGGAGCTTTCCGCCTTCCGTGAGCGTCTGCATGCACTGCAGAGGGCGGGCACGGTACCCGACCCCGATGACGGCGTGCTGCGCAATTATGAAAAGCTGCAGGGTGTTCTGGCGAAAATCCGGTGAAATCACTTGCCATTGTGCATTTTTTGTGTTATAATATACAGGAATCAGAAAACGGAGGAATCAAATTATGGATCAGTTTGCAGAACAGCTTGTCAGAAAAAGTACCACATCACAGGATGACCTCAAAAAAGTCATGCTCATCGTGGGCGCAGTGCTTCTGACGCTTTTGTCGCTCTATGTGACATTTTTCGTTGCGCCGATCGCAGTTGTGCTGCCCGTCGGCATTGTCTATCTTGCGATCTATCTTTTCAAGCTTCAGAAGGTGGAATATGAATATTCCTGCACCAACGGTACACTGGATATTGACAAGATCCTTGGACAGACCAAGCGTGTGCCGATGCTTTCGATCGACGTGTCCGCATTCACTGCCTACGGCAAAGCAGGCGAGTGCAAGGAATCCGATGAGGAGCTGACCACCTATTCGGCAATGGGCACCTCCCTCATGGGCGGCGAGGATGATGCGGAGCATTACTATGCGGAATTTGACCACCCCGAGAACGGCAAATGCTGCCTGTACTTTACGCCGAATTCGCGTTTCCGGGAAGCACTTGAACCGTTCCTGCCGAGAACACTGAGAGCCAATAGATAAGTGAATGCCCCGCCGTATGGCGGGGCAATTCTGTAAAATCAGGAGGAAGTACCATGCTTGTCACACCCAAACAAATGCAGAGACTGGAAGCACTCACGGATGCCGCAGGTGTCTCCTATGCCGAAATGATGGAGCGTGCCGGACGGGCGCTTGCGGCGTTTATCCTTGAACGTGCGCCGCATGCACAGCGCATCGTCCTGCTGGCAGGGACGGGCAATAACGGCGGCGATTGCTATGTTGCTGCGTATGCGTTGCACCGTGCCGGAAAAAACGTGCAGGTGCTTGCACCCTTCGGTGCGCCGAAAACCGAGATCTCCCGTGCCGCTGCGGAGCGTGTCCTTGCAGAGGGAATCCCTGTCACTTCCGCTCCCGATGCCTTTTCGGAAACGGCGGATGTGCTTGCGGACGGCTTATTCGGGACGGGATTCCGGGGTGAGCTGCCGCTGGAAGCTGCGGCGCTGCTGGCACCCCGAGACGGACAGATGCGGATCGCTGTGGATATCCCCAGCGGCGGCAGCGGTCTGACGGGAAGTGCGGGCGAGGGGATATTCCGTGCGGATGCAACTGTGACCTTCGGGGCGGTCAAGCTCGGCATGACGCAGTATCCCCTGCGGACGTACTGCGGCGAGATCCACTGTGCGGATATCGGCGTTCCGGCGGAGGCGTTTGCCGCCCTCGAACCGCCTGCCGCATCGCAGCTGCGGCTGCAGCCGTCCGCCCCGCTGCGCCCCGATGCACATAAAAATATCCGGGGCCATCTTCTCACCGTTGCCGGCAGCGTCCGCATGCGTGGGGCATGCGTGCTGGCGGTGACTGCCGCCATGCGCAGCGGTGTGGGACTGCAGACAGCAGCCACAGCGGAGCCAGCGCTGCAGGCGATCTGCGCACGCACACCCGAGGTGATGTGTCTGCCGCTTCTGACGGATGAACGTGGCTTCTTCCTTGATGCTGAAAACCATGATTTGCTGACGGAAGCGCTCAGCGGAAAGCAGGCGCTCCTGATCGGGTGCGGAATGGGCATGACGGAGAATACCAAAAATCTGACAAAATTCCTGCTGACAGCGAGTGATTGTCCTGTGATTCTGGATGCGGATGGTCTGAATTGCCTGACAGGCTGCATAGAATGGATACCGAGGGGACGAACCGTCATCACGCCCCATCCTGCGGAAGCAGCAAGACTGCTCGGGATGACAACGGCGCAGGTGCAGGCGGATCGTCCGGCGGCGGCAAGACTTCTTGCGGCGCAGACGGGAGCGGTCACAGTGCTCAAAGGGGCAGGAACGATCGTAACGGACGGCGTCCGTATGGCAGTCTGCACGGACGGCAATCCCGGCATGGCAAGAGCCGGCAGCGGTGATGTGCTGGCTGGGATCGTGGGTGCGCTGGCAGCGCAGGGCATGCCGCTTTATGCGGCGGCATGCAGGGCGGTAACTGTCCATGCCTGCGCCGGGGATGCGGCGGCAAAACGCCTGCCTGCGTCCTATATGCTGCCGCAGGATCTGATCGAAGCATTGCAGGAGGTGCTGTGATTTTTGTCGCACTGCCTGCCGGATGCTGCAACATACATGAAGTTCAAACACGACAACAACCCTAAATCTTTCCAGAGGTGATTGAATGAAACGTATTTTTGCAGCACTTTGTCTGAGTGCGGTGCTGATCTCCGCAAACGGCTGCGCAGCGCAGCAGCTTCCCGGCAATATCGCCAACCGCATGGACGGCGCATTTTCTGCCGAAGTGACGATGACCACAGCCGACAGTGAGGTCAGGGGTGTGCTTACCCGCTTTGGGATGGATGCCTGGAGTGTGACGTTTACCGAACCGCCGGCACTTTCGGGCGTTCAGCTTGATTTTATGGACGATGAGGTGACGGCATCTTACAAGGGACTGGCGTTTTCCGTCCCCCAGTCGGCACAGGCGGTCAAGACCATGCTGTCTGAGCTGATGGAGATCGTTGATGAGATGTCGCAGGAACCGGAGCTTTCCTGTAAACAGAAGGAGGAAGGCGCCGTCTGCGAGGGCGAGATCGACGAGGGCAGCTACACGCTGACCTTTGATAAGGAAGGCGTACCGCAGGCATTTTCCCTTCCAAGCTACGGACTGACGATCACGTTCGATACGTTCACGGAGGACGGCGGCGCACAGCCTGCTGCAACCACCACCGCAACGGGGACTTCCACGGAAACGACAACAACGCAGACAACCGCAGCATCCACTGCGGCGGCAGAATAAGCAATCATGCCCATCCTGTATGTGACAGGATGGGCATTTGCTTGTCGAAAAAGTATACTTTCACTTAAATTTGCCCCACAGCTAACGCACGCTCTACGGGAGCCCCTGATCCCTTCCCCAAAGGGGAGGGTGGGGTGTTTTTCGGCTATATACTGAGGGTGTAGGGGCAAAGCCCCCTACATGCGCCGAAGGCGCAACTAAGAATAAAAAACTAGTCCAGCCGTGCGCCGTAAGGCGCACTGGCTGTACGGGACTTTGCTGTAACATCAATAGTCCTGCTGTGCCATCATTTTCTCCTCGTAGGGATTATTCATTGTGGCATCAAAGCCTTCGGGGAAATATTCTGCCGGCATGTACTCCTCATAGTCAAGATCCATGAAGTAATTGCAGAATATGATTTCCACATAGGTCACGGCATTCTCCGCATCGGGCGTATCGATCGCATAGATAAATCCATGGTAATTATCGGCATACATCGCCAGGAGCGGTGCATCCTCCGAAAATCCTGTCACGCTGTAAATGCCGAGATAATCGGTCGATGCGTAATTCTGCAGCCGCTCAAGTTCTGCGGCGTAGGCGGTATCGTCATATTCCACCGTCAGATAGCTCAGATATTGTGCGTCCCACGGATTATAGTAGACCATTTTGTATTCCTTGACATCCATATCCGCATTAATGGCAGAGGGGAAAATACTTTCATCCAGTCCCCACTTATTCCGATACTCGGATTTTGCATTTTCTCCTATATACAGAGAATAATTGTTCACGTCCGTATCTACCTCGATGGGAGCGAGCGTACTGTCAAGCATAAGGAATGCCACAAGTCCCCCGATGGCAATCAGTCTTACAATGAACAGTGCTGCCACAATGATCGCTGTAACCAGTGCAACACGCCAAATAAGCCTGCGTTTTGACTTTTTGACATATTTCTGAAAACTCTCCGCAGGCTCTTTGGAAAATTCCGTATTCGGTTCGGGGGCGGTCATTGCCTCATACACTTTACGGCATTCCTCGCATTCATCAAAATGCGCTTCGATCAGTTCACGGCTTTTGGTGCTGACCATATCCTCCGCATACAGCGGCAGTAAATCTCGGATCACGTCACAATCCACTCTCATCGCAGTTCCTCCTTCACCTTTTTCTGCAGCATCGCTTTGGCACGATGAAATGTCACGCATGCCCAATGCTCTGATTTCCCGAAAATCCGTCCGATATCACGGAAGGATAATTCCCCGAATATCCGCAGCATAAAAATTTCCTTATACGGCTCGTGCAGATCATGCAGAAACTGGTGGATCTGCAGCGCCTGTTCCCGGTCAGCAAGCAGTTCGGTAAAATGCGTTTCATCTGCAGGCAGCTGATCGGAGACTTCTGTGCCGGAAAAACGGTTCTGCTTCTTTGCCCAGCTGTAGAAGCAATGTTTGGCAATGGCACACAGCCAGACCCGTATATCGGATTTTCCTTCAAATGTATCCAGGGAACGCAGCGCACGAAAGAATGTTTCCTGTGTCAGCTCCTCTGCCAGATGCTCATCGGCAGAAAGTCCTCGCAGAAACCGAAATACATCCACATAATAGGATTGGTACAGCGATTCAAAATCTTCCATTCTTTCAACTCCCTTCTATCCATTAGACACCGCAGTGTCCGGAATATCACAAAGTTTTTAAAAAAAATTTTCCCCTGCAGTTGCGGGGGAAAATTCAGGTGAAATCGAATTAATATAATGTGCTGCCCGTCAGCTCTTCCTCACTGGTGATTCCCTGTGCGATCGCCTTTGTTCGCATGCAGGCATAGAATTCCGTGTAGGTTGCCTGTTCATAGGGCATCACAAAATACATACCCACGCAGCATGCCAGAAGTCCGAGCAGATACCAGCCGATGAAGGAAAGCTCCAGTACGAAGAGATCCATCTTTTCTCCGTCCATGGTGCGGCGGGAGATCTCAAAGGCACGCTCTTTTGTGAGATGCGGATTTTCTGCCAGAAGGTACGGGATCAGGTAGTATTCGTAGGACTTGATGATGCCGGGAATGATGAAGAGCAGCGTCCATAGCGTCGTGTACAGATAACGCAGGAACATGATCTTGACGGTCGCCATGTACTTGCCCTCGCCGAAGTTTGAAAACAGGTGCTTGAACTGTACGTTGCCGTTTCTTGCCTCATAGAAGAAGTGGCATTTGCCGGCGTTGACCGGACCGCCGAGGAATGCATAAAAGGCAAAATTCAGCGGAATACCGATGAGCGCTATGCCGAGCAGGGTGACTGCAGTGAGCATGGATGCCGTTGCAGCATCGTTGCCCTCTTCTTCGTAGAGTACCTGCAGCTTATCCATATTGTCCGTCAGCGGCGAAAAATCCACGGTGGCGCTGGATTCCGCACCGCCCAGCATATAGGCGAGCAGGATGACGCCGAATGCCAGCCAGTAATAATTCTTCAGGGATTCTTTCGCATTGCGTTTCAGAAGTTCTCTTGTCCACATGGTGTCTGCCTCCGATCCATATTATGCCTGCACGGGGATGCCGCCGGTCAGTTCTTCTTCGGTCGTGATGCCCTGTGCGATCATTTTTGCTCTCATGCATGCGTAGAATTCCGCAGTGGTTGCCTGCTGATAAGGAAGAACGAAGTACAGCCCGAAGCCGCAGGTCAGCATCCCCAGCAGATACCAGCCGAAGAAGGAAAGCTGCAGTACGAAGAAATCCCACTTCTCACCCTCCATTGTGCGGCGGGAGATCTCGAATACCCGCTCCTTGGAAAGATACGGATTTTCCGTCACAAGGTAGGGGATCAGGGTGTATTCCAGGCCCTTGATAATGCCCGGGATCACGAACAAAAGCGACCACAGCCAGGTGTAGAGCATGCGCCAGAACAGGAGCTTGACCGTTGCCATGTATTTTCCATCCATGAATGAGCTGAACAGGTGCACGAACTGTACATTACCGTTTCTGGCTCTGCAGAAGAATGCGCATTTTCCCGCTTCCAGCGGATTGCTGAGGAATGCACACAGCACCATGCTGAATGCCAGTGCGATCGCAAAGATGACGATGTAAAGGAGCAGGATCATCAGCAGGCTGACTGCCCCTGCCGTTGCCAGAGCGGCATCCTCCGAGATTTCCATCGGCAGGATGCTGTGCAGCATGCCGGATACCGGAAAATCGGAGCGGATGTAGGTTGCGGCACTGCCGCTGACCGTGCCGGTGATGATCGCTGCCAGCAGACATACGCCGAATGCCGTCCAGTAATAGTTTTTCAGGGAATTCCATGCATTTCGCTTCAATAAGCTGATTGTCCACATAATGGGAAACCTCCTTTATCAAAATCGGGTAAAAATTCCCCTGCTGCACAGCAGGGGAATTCCGGGATCATTTACTGTGCGTCGTAGGGATTCTGGGGAATCATTGCCTGGGGTGTGAAGCCCTGACCGCTAACGCCTGTCAGCTCCGCCTCCGTTGTGATGCCCTGTGCAATCATTTTTGCTCTCATGCAGGCATAGAACTCTGTGTAGGTTGCCTGTACATAAGGTGCAATGAAATAGGAGCCGATGCAGCAGGCGAGTACGCCGAGCAGCTGCCAGCCGATGAAGGACAGCTCCAGCACGAACAGATCCCACTTCTCACCATTCATGGTGCGCTTGGAAATCTCAAAGGCACGTTCCTTCGGGAGATTGGGGTTTTCTGCAATCAGGTACGGGATCAGGAAGTATTCATACGCCTTGATGATGCCGGGAATGACAAACAGCATCGACCAAAGCCATGTATAAAGCATCTTGAAGAACATAACCTTAACAGTGGGCATGTATCTGCCGCCGCCGAAGCTTGCGAACATATTGCCGAAATCTGCGTTGCCGTTTCTTGCCTTGTAGAAGAAGTTGCACTTGCCGACCTCGATCGGACCGCCGAGGAATGCATAAATCGCAAATGCTGCTGCCATTGCAAATACCATGATGAAGAGGTAGGCAACCAGGAAGCCGATCACGAAACCGATCATCTCCCCGCTGTCCATACTGCCGCTCATGGAATCGATCTCCTCCATTCCCGATGCCGGGAAACTGAAATTGAACGAAACGCCGCTGCCGCTGCTGTTGCCGCCGAGCATGGCTGCCAGGAAGCATACACCGAACGCTGTCCAGTAGTAATTCTTCATCGAATTTTTTGCGTTTTCTTTTAATAAACTACGGGTCCACATAATGGAAATTCCTCCCCTATATAAATGATTCGTACAGCACTGAGAACTGCCGTTATCTATATTGTAAATCATATTTACGAAAATGTCAATAGTTTCCGGAACGGTTCTTCAAAATGTACGAATCGTCGAAAAATGACGGGTAATTCTTATGCAATTTTCTCAAAAAAAGAGAAAATCGCACGCAGGGAAGAAATTTTTTGGAAACGCTTGCAATTTGTTCCCGAATTTGTTATAATAATAACGATGGGGTGAAACTTCCCCCGCAGAAAATTTTAGGAGGATGTTATTATGTTAGTTTCCGCTAAGGACATGCTGAACAAGGCTCGTGACGGCAAGTATGCAGTTGGCCAGTTCAACATTAACAATCTCGAATGGACAAAGGCAATTCTGCTGACAGCACAGGAGCTGCAGTCTCCGGTAATTCTCGGTGTTTCCGAGGGTGCAGGTAAGTACATGTGCGGCTACAAGACCGTTGTTGGCATGGTAGAGGGCATGATCGAGGAACTGGGCATCACTGTTCCGGTAGCACTCCATCTTGACCACGGCTCTTTCGAGGGCGCAAAGGCTTGCATCAATGCAGGTTTCTCTTCTGTAATGTTCGACGGTTCTCACTATCCGATCGAGGAGAACATCGCAAAGACTACCGCTCTGGTAAATGCATGTGATGTTCTGGGTCTGTCTCTGGAAGCAGAGGTTGGCTCCATCGGCGGCGAGGAAGACGGCGTAATCGGTAAGGGCGAGTGCGCAGATCCCGACGAGTGCAAGGCTGTTGCAGATCTGGGCGTAACCATGCTGGCTGCTGGTATCGGTAATATCCACGGCAAGTATCCGGAGAACTGGGAAGGTCTGTCCTTCGAGACTCTGGCTGCAATCAAGGACAAGGTAGGCGATATGCCTCTGGTACTGCACGGCGGTACAGGTATTCCAGCTGACATGATCAAGAAGGCAATCTCTCTGGGCGTTGCAAAGATCAACGTTAACACAGAGTGCCAGCTGGCATTCCAGGAAGCTACCAGAGCATATATTGAGGCTGGCAAGGATCAGCAGGGCAAGGGCTTCGACCCCAGAAAGCTCCTGGCTCCCGGCTTCGGGGCAATCAAGGCTACTGTTAAGGAAAAGATGGAGCTGTTCGGCTCTGTAGGCAAGGCGTAAGCGGAGAACCTTCGCAGGCGATTTGCCGCCTTATTCGCTTTGCTCAAGCGACGGCGATTCAGCCGTTGGGTTTGTGCAGGCATCACTATTATTGAAAATGAAAAAAGGACGGTGCTTCTGCATCGTCCTTTTTGTAAGAACATGGCAGCTGTGCTGCCGATCATGAGGAAAGTGTAAATGGAGAACAGAAAATTACCTTTTTTACTGCCGATTCGCTGCATCGTCTTTTTGCTGATCTTTATAATCGGCGCTGCAGTAACAGGAAAACCCCTTGATGCGATCAGTCATTGGTGGTCGTATGCTGCGAGTGCAGTGAATATTCTGAATATCCTGCTGCTGATTGGCATTTCACAAAAAGCAGGCGGCAGCTACTGGACACTTATCAATTATAAAAAAGGGAAAACTACCGTGAAACAAATCATTGGGATGATTCTTCTGATCGTTGCTGTCGGCATGGGCGGCATGTTCCTTGCCGGATTTCTTTGCTACGGCGTGATCCCTTATGCTGCGCCCATGTTGATTGCCCCGATACCGCTGTGGCTGGCGATCGTCAATATTCCGCTGCTTCCGCTTTCCACCGCCTTTGCGGAGGATGGTTTGTATCTTGGCTGCGGTGTGAATCAGATCAAAAATAAGTATGCAGCCATTCTGATCCCCGCATTCTTTTTTGCACTCCAGCACAGCTTCATTCCGCTGTTGTTTGACGGTAGATACATTCTCTACCGCTTTCTGTCGTTCCTGCCGCTGACGATCATCCTCTGCTGGCATTACCGCAGAAACAGAAATCCTCTGCCGATTATGATCGGACATGCAGTGATCGACCTTGCAACAGTCATGCAGATCCTTGCCACATCCGCAGTTCCCGGATTGTATGAAAAGATGTGTGCGATGCAGTAATTATCCAAGCTCGTCGGCAAGCACGCCGATGAGCTTTCCGTTTTTTATCCCCGTAACATTTACCGTACAGATGCGATTGCGGAAGCTCCCGTCCCCGTTCTTTGCGGGTATGAGAACCGTGGTGTAATCCTTGGCGTGTCCGTTATGGAAATCCGGAGATTTTTCCCGTTCGAACAGCACGGAGACCGTTGTGCCGATGCGGCTGCGCAGGAATTGTTCAGCCATGCGTTTTTCCAGTGTGGAAAGCCTGTCGGCACGTTCTTTTTTGACTGCCTCCGGCACCTGTCCGGGCAGCTTGTCCGCAAGTGTCCCCGGACGGCGTGAGTAGCGGAAAATGTGGATTTTCGAGAACTGCATCCGCTCTGCAAACGCAAGCGTCTTCCCAAAGTCTTCCTCTGTTTCGCCCGGAAAACCCGTCATGATGTCCGTGGTGACGGCGCAGTCGGGGAAATACAGCCGGAGCTTTTGCAGCAGTTCTGCATATTCTGCACAGGTATAATGACGGTGCATCGCCTGCAGTGTGCGGTCACAGCCGCTCTGCAAAGAGATGTGGAACTGCGGACAGAACGCAGGTACCGCCGCAAGACGGGCAAGCACCGTATCAGTCAGCCCCTCCGGCTCCAGTGAGCCGAGCCGTACTCTGGAAAAACCAGCCGCACTGCAGGCTTCGACCGCATCCGCAATGCACAGTTCCTCATCCTGTCCGTAGCAGGCAAGGTTGATACCGCACAGCACGATCTCCTGAAAGCCCTCTTTTGCCAGAAAACCGGCCCGTTCACGCAGCAGCGGCAGCGGCAGGGAACGGCACCGTCCTCTTGCGTAGGGGATGATGCAGTAGGTGCAGAAACGATTGCAGCCGTCCTGAATTTTCAGAAATGCCCGTGTGTGGGCAGTATCCGTGCCGAGGGGCAATATCTCGAACGGATCGTGGCGATCATAGGGAACATAGGCATTCTGCGGCTGCTGCGTTTCAAAATAAGCACGCAGGCGTGCCGGAATCTCTGTGCGCCCGTGCGTACCGATGAGAATATCGGCATCCTGCAGGGCGGCTGCTTCCTCCGGAAATGCCTGCACATAGCAGCCCGTCAGGACGATGGCTGCGTTCGGTGCCGCCCTGCGCAGCTTGCGCAGTGCGGTAAGCATCCGGTGGTCACCCGACGCTGTAACCGTGCAGGAGTTGAGGATGATGGCGTCCGCCTCCGATGGTGCGGTGCACCGTTCCCAGCCGTCCGCCTGCAGCAGTGCAGCGATCCCGTCCGTTTCGATGGCATTGACCTTGCAGCCGAAATTTTGCAGATAGAATTTCATAGGTTGGAAGATACCTCCAGTCAGAATGAGTGGGGAGACATGTATCGCAAGGTGCGAAAAACAGGAAAGCGGGCATCGCCGAAGATGACTCGAAAAATGTCACTTTTCATCCCTGTATCATATCAATTTGTAACATAAAATAGCCATTTTGTAACTACTAATGGAAAACCTGTCTAAAAAAAACAAAGCCCCGTCGGTTCTATTATACCAAAACGCCGAAAATTTTGCAAGACCCTTGACATTCTGCCGCTTTCATGGTATGCTATAGTCACAGCAGAAAAAGCTGTACACAAGGAAAAAATACAAACGGCTTAGGAGGTATTTTTATGACAACAACAACTGTATCTTTGAAAGCAATCGACGATGTCAAGAATTTCGTAAACACCATCATGCGTTTCGATTTCGACATTGATCTTGTATCCGGCAGATATGCAATTGATGCAAAGTCCATCATGGGTATTTTCAGCCTGGATCTGTCCAAGCCGATTGAACTGCGTGCATATACAGATGACGCAGAGAGCCTGTTTGCTGCGATTGATCAGTTCATCGTAAAGTAAACAGCCAAAACTTTGTTTTGATGATGAAATAAGCTGATGTGGAGCGGACATCAGCTTATTTTTTGTTATGTGAACAAATAGCGGATCACCTTATGCAGCGCAAAGCCGAAGGTGATTTCCGGAACATCATCCGCTGCCAGTACGGGTACACTGCACAGCAGTGTTTCATCGTGGTAAAAATACACCGACCCGACCTGCTGTCCGGCACTGAGCGGCGCCTGCCGGTATTCCGGCAGCACTATCACGATTTCGGCATCCCCGGCACCCTGCGGCACTGCAAGCTCCGGTAATGCGGCAAGCTGCAAAAGTACAGCGGATTCCGTGCCGCCCCGCACCTTCAGCGGCGTGAGGAACTCCTCCGAGAAGCCGGGGGTTGTGATCCGGTATTGCTGAAAGCCTGTGTTCAGCAGGTGCTTTGCAATGGCGAAGCGTTCGTCCTCATCCGTACAGCCAAGCACCACCGCAGCGCAGACCATTCCGTCACGTTCGCATGCGGCGATCAGGCATTGTCCCGCAGCTTCGGAATGCGCCGCCTTCAGTCCCCGGCAGCCGTCCAGCGTTCGGGTAAGCGTGTTTTCATTGACGATTTCCACTGTTTCATTGCGCAGAAATGTGCGCCATGTCGTCAGGTAGGGCGTGAGACTGTCACATTGCAGTACCGCACATGCAAGCAACCCCATGTCCCGTGCGGTGGAATATGCCATCGGGTCGTCGTAGCCCTGCGGCGAAGTAAAATGCGTGCTGCGCATGCCCAGATCAAAGGCGGCGGCGTTCATGTCATTCACAAATGCCGGTACGCTCCCCGAGATCTTCACTGCCAGCACTGCTGCTGCATCATTGGCGTTGCCCGCCAGCAGTCCCATCAGCAGCTCATCCACGCTGATGGTATCGCCCGCCTCCAGCCAGATGACTGCTCCTTTTGTCCCTGTGACGGCATCGCCGGCTGTAAGCAGGGTTTCTTTCGTAAATCCGCCGGTTTCCATTTCCTGTGCAGCCAGATATGCTGTCATGAGCTTGGCAAGGGAACCGACGGGCAGCACCTCGTCCGCATTCGTTTCCGAAAGAACAGTGCCGGTGCGTGCTTCGATCAGCAGGGAAGCTGCTGCGGAATCTTCGGCACGGACATGCAGTGCCGGAGTCAGGGCGTAAAGCAGCCCGATTGTGATCAGTATTGCAATCCGTTTCATTTGACACCTCCGCTATAGTTTATGTCCGTCGGAAGGGAAAGAGAAACGGCAAATGAGGAGTGATGAAAATTTGGAACAATTCACAAAAAACGTGTTTTGAAATTGTCCTGTTTTCACAATGTTGTCGGAAGAATGCGTGAAGCGCTTGCAAAATTTCTGATTTTATAGTATGATAGATAATGTATCCTAAGAATTTTTGGAGGCGTTTATTATGGCTGTAAGACTGAATACAAAATATGTGGAGGGCTTCGTCGGCAAGGATGAGCTGACTGGCATCAAGGGACAGGTTATGGAAGCAGCAAAGACACTGCATGACAAAACCGGTCTTGGCAGCGATTTTCTCGGCTGGCTCGATCTGCCCACCAATTATGATAAGGAAGAATTCGCACGCATCAAGGCTGCTGCGAAGAAGATCCAGGGACATTCCGATATCCTGATCGTGATCGGTATCGGCGGTTCCTATCTGGGTGCAAGAGCTGCCATCGAGCTGCTCAAGTCCCCGTTCTACAACAGCATGAAGAAGGACACACCCGATATCTATTATGTAGGCAACAACATCAATCCTACTTATCTCAACGAGGTGCTGTCCATCTGTGAGGGCAAGGATATTTCTGTGAACGTTATTTCCAAGTCCGGTACTACTACCGAACCCGCACTGGCATTCCGTGTGTTCAAGAAGCTGGTAGAGGAGAAGTACGGTAAGGAAGGCGCAAAGGATCGTATCTTTGCAACAACCGACAAGGCAAAGGGCACACTCAAGGAACTGTCCGATACTGAGGGCTATGAGACCTTCGTTGTTCCGGATGATGTCGGCGGCAGATTCTCCGTTCTGACTGCAGTAGGTCTGCTCCCGATCGCTGTTGCAGGCTGTGACATTGACAAGCTCATGGACGGCGCTGCACAGGCACAGAAAGCATATACCGCTGATTTCGAGGAGAATGACTGCTATAAGTACGCAGCACTGCGCAACATCCTGAACAGAAAGGGCAAGTCCACAGAGCTGCTCGTTTCCTATGATCCGAGCTTCGCAATGATGTCCGAGTGGTATAAGCAGCTCTTCGGCGAGGGCGAGGGCAAGGATAACAAGGGTATCTTCCCGGCATCCGTTGTGTTCTCCACCGATCTGCACTCCATGGGTCAGTACATCCAGGAAGGTACACGCCTGATGTTCGAGACCGTTGTGGATATCAAGACTCCCAAGCAGGATTTCTTCCTGGAGGATGACGCAGAGAATCTGGATGGTCTGAACTTCCTGACCGGTCAGAATATGTCCGTTGTCAACCGCAAGGCATTCGAGGGCACCATCCTTGCACATACCGAGGGCGGCGTTCCGAACATCATCATTGAGATGGACGATACCACTGAGGAGAGCCTCGGCTGGCTGATCTACTTCTTTGAGAAGGCTTGCGCAGTTTCCGGCTATGTGCTGGGCGTAAATCCCTTCAATCAGCCCGGTGTCGAGAGCTACAAGGCAAATATGTTCGCACTGCTCGGCAAGCCCGGCTATGAGGGCGCAAAGGCTGCTCTGGAAGCAAAGCTGAACGGCTAAATCCCAATAAACACGGCACTTGCTGCCGGAAGCTGCGGCTTTCTGCAGTAATATATAACATAATGCAACAATATGCCGCAAGGCATTGAAAGGAGTTTTACTTATGATTCAACTGATTACCGGAAGAAAGGGTACTGGTAAGACCAAGATCCTCATCGACAAGATCAACACAGCAGTTGCAGAGACAAACGGCTGCCTCGTATGCGTGGAAAAGGGCGAGACACTGCGCCGTTCCATCAGCTACAAGGTTCGCTGGGTAGGCGTTGAGCAGTTCGATGTTACCGGCTATGACAACTTCTACGGTTTCATCGCTGGCATGCTGGCTGGCAACTATGATATCAAGGAGATCTTTGTTGACGGCATTCTGAAGATCGGCGGCGCTGATTTTGACGCTCTGGGCGCAATGCTCGAGAAGCTCGCAAAGCTCACAGGCAACGATACACTGATCACATTCACTGTATCTGCAAACAATGACGAGCTGCCCGAGTCCGTTACCAAGTATCTGTAAGATCCCATATCACTGAGAATTATCCGAAACCGGCGGCTTTCCGCTGCCGGTTTTCGTGTATTTTTCTGATTTTTTGGAAAAGGGCTTGACAAACTGCCGATTGTTCGGTATAATATAGGTTGTGATGCTCTTAGAATGAGGAATATGTTATGCTGATGAATATCAAAAATGTGCTGAACATCCCCGGCACTTCCAAGGAAGTGGCATTTGTCATCCCGGAGGAGCGTTTGGAACAGGTGCATGGCTATGTATTCTCCACACCCGTAACGGTGGAAGGCGAGATCGCAAACCATGCCGGAGTTGTAACATTGACGATGCATATTGCTTTTTCTCTGCTTGTCACATGTGATCGCTGCTTAAAGGAAACAGTGCAGGACTTTTCGTATGAGAGTACGCACACGGTTGTCCGTGAGCTGCACTCGGAGGACGAGGAAGAAAGCTACATTGTTGCAAGAGCGGAGAGTATTGACACAGCGGAAATTGCAATTTCTGATTTGCTGCTCGAGCTGCCGTCCAAGCTGCTTTGCAGAGAGGATTGTAAGGGCTTGTGCCCGAAGTGCGGCTGCGACAGGAATGAAACAGATTGTGATTGCATGAGTGAATAAACCGATGTGAATCGGCTGTAAGGAGGTGCCAAAATGGCTGTACCGAAGAGAAAAACGTCCAAGGCTAGAAAGAACAAGAGACGCAGTGCTGTATGGAAGCTCGAAGCTCCTGCTATGTGCAAATGCGACCACTGCGGCGAGCTGAAGGCTCCGCACAAGGTTTGCAAGAACTGCGGTTTCTACAAGGGTGTAGAAGTTCTGAAGATGGATGTTGAATAAGCATTCGACATAAGGCGGACGGAGAGAGGCGGAATCACTTCTCTCCGTTTTTATGTAATACGATTCCCATTTGAAAATCATGAAGGAATTCCTGTTCCGGTTCGCTACCGGAAACGGCATATGGGAATGCAGAAAAGACCGGGAATTCGAATAAGGAGGTGGGCAGATGGTTACAATCACAGGGGTGATCCCGGGATCACCCGCAGACAGAGCAGGCATTGCTGACGGCGATGTTCTGGTGCGCATGAACGGACATGATGTGCGTGATGTGCTCGATTATATGTTCTATGCAGCGGAGACGGACGTGGCGCTCGTCCTCGAACGCAGCGGTGCGCCGTATGAAGTGCAGATCCGGAAAGGGGAGTATGATGACCTCGGGCTGGAATTTGCAAGCTATCTGATGGATGAAAAACAGCGCTGCCGTAACCAATGCGTGTTCTGTTTTATTGACCAGATGCCCCCCGGAATGCGGGAAACGCTCTACTTCAAGGATGATGACGCAAGACTTTCCTTCCTGCAGGGAAACTATGTGACCCTTACCAATATGACGCAGGCGGACATTGACCGTATCATCGAAATGAAGCTGAATATCAACGTTTCCGTGCATACCACCAATCCCGAACTGCGCTGCGGGATGATGAACAATCGCTTTGCAGGTGAGAAGCTGGACTATCTCTGGCAGATGGCGAATGCCGGCATCCGGCTCAACTGTCAGATCGTCCTCTGTCCCGGTCTCAATGACGGGGCAGAGCTGGAGCGGACGCTCACGGATCTGGGAAAGATGCTCCCGCATCTCCAGAGTGTTGCAGTCGTTCCCGTGGGCTTGTCAAAATACCGTGAGGGGCTGTATCCGCTCACGCCCTTCGATCAGGAATCGGCGGGCAGGGCATTGGATATAATCGCAGCATTTCAGGAGCGGTTTCTGGCAGAATACGGCACCAGAACTGTATTTCCGTCCGATGAATTCTTCCTGCTGGCACAGCGCCCCGTTCCGGACGGCGCATACTATGAGGATTACTCGCAGTATGAAAACGGCGTCGGGATGCTGCGTTCACTCAGCGATGAATTCTATGCGGCAATGGAGGAAGCGGCGCCGGAAACACTTCCCAGAACCGTTACCATGGCAACGGGCGTTGCGCCCTGTGCCTTCCTTTCCGCACTGACGGCAGAAGCCGAACAGAAATGGGAGGGACTGCACGTCCATGTGCAAGCCATCCGCAATGATTTCTTCGGGGAGAGCATCACCGTGACGGGACTCATCACCGGACAGGATCTGATCGCCCAGCTCAAGGGGCGTGACCTTGGGGACGAGCTGCTTTTGTCGTCAAGTATGATCCGCCGTGACAGTGACGTGTTCCTCGATGATGTGACCATCGGAGAGGCAGAGGAAGCATTACAGACAAAAATTCGCCTTGTACCGAATGACGGTTATGAATTGCTAGATGCAATTCTGGGGATCGTGTATTAAAAGGAGGAGATTACTATGGCACTTCCAGTAGTCGCAGTTGTGGGAAGACCGAATGTCGGAAAGTCCACACTATTTAATAAACTCATCGGACAGCGTTTGTCCATCGTAGAGGATACACCCGGTGTTACCCGTGACCGCATTTATTCCAAGTGCGAATGGCGTGGCAGAAAGTTCATGGTCGTGGATACGGGCGGTATCGAGCCGAAAGAGGATGACAAAATGCTCACCCTCATGCGCCAGCAGGCAGAGCTTGCCATTTCCCATGCGGATGTCATCATTCTTGTTACGGATGTGCGCTGCGGTGTCACGGCAAATGACTATGCCGTGGCAGATATGCTCCAGAAAAGCGGCAAGCCCATCGTGCTCTGTGTGAATAAGTGCGATAATCTGGGCGAAACTCCCATGGAGGTCTACGAATTCTACAACCTCGGTCTGGGCGATCCGTTCCCCGTTTCTTCTGTGCATGGTCATGGAACGGGCGATATGCTCGACGAAGTGATGAAATACTTCCCCGAGAACGACGAAGATGACTACGGCGAGGAGGATATCCGTGTCGCTGTCATCGGCAAGCCTAATGCGGGCAAGTCCTCCCTCATCAACCGTATTGCTGGTGAGGAGCGTGTGATCGTGTCCGATATCGCCGGCACCACCCGTGATGCAACGGATACCATCATCGAGCGTGAGGAAGGCAGATTCGTATTCATCGACACTGCCGGCATCCGCAAAAAAGCAAAGATCACCGAACGAGTGGAGCATTTCAGTGTTCTGCGTGCCTATATGGCGGTGGACAGAGCGGATGTGTGCGTGATCATGATCGACGCCACCGCAGGCTTTACCGAGCAGGATTCCAAGGTTGCAGGCTATGCCCATGAACAGGGCAAGGCATGCATCGTTGCCGTGAACAAGTGGGATGCGGTCGAGAAAAACGACAAGACCATGCAGGAATACCGCCAGAAGCTCGAGCAGGATTTCAGCTTCATGGCGTATGTACCGTTCATCTTCATTTCTGCGAAAACCGGTCAGAGAGTCGAAAAGCTCTTCGAGATGATCAAGTTTGTCCATGGACAGAATTGCATGCGCATCAGCACCGGTATGCTCAATGATGTGCTTTCCTATGCAACTGCAAGAGTCCAGCCCCCGTCTGACAAGGGACGCAGACTCAAGATCTACTATATGACCCAGGCTTCCTCAAAGCCTCCGACGTTTGTCATGTTCGTCAACCGTGCAGACCTGTTCCACTTCTCTTACCAGAGATACATCGAAAACCAGATCCGCACCACCTTCGGACTTGAGGGCACTCCCGTGCGCTTCATCATCCGTGAGAGAAACCGCAATGATGCATAACGGAGGATAAGCATGATAGGTAAGCTGATTTTAACGATCGTGATCGCTGCTGTCATCGGTTACCTGATGGGCAGTATCAATTCCGCAATCACCGTGGTGCGCATCTTCAAGCATGAGGATGTCCGCAAGTTCGGCAGCGGCAATGCAGGACTCACCAATACCCTGCGCTGCTTTGGCAAGGGCTGTGCGCTTCTGACGCTGATCGGTGACCTGACCAAGGGCGTCATCGCCGTACTCCTGAGCCGTGACCTGTTTGCGCAGCTCATTATGGGGTCGGAGCATGACATGTACTTCATCGGCTATGTGGCTGGTATGACCGCCATTCTGGGACATGTGTTCCCCCTTTATTACGGATTCAAGGGCGGCAAGGGCGTGCTGGTCGGTGTATCGGTGTTCCTGGTACTCGATTGGAGAGTGTTCTGCATCCTGATCGGCATTTTCGCCGTGATCCTCATTATCTCAAAGTACGTCAGCCTTTCTTCCATCATCGCAACGGCGTGTGCACCGTTCGTGACGGTGATTTCCCAGTATATCCGCTGGGAAGGGTATGATACCTGGCGGCTCGTGCTGCATTTTGCATTGACAGCAGTGATGGCGGCAACCATTATCTGGATGCACCGCAGCAACATCGAGCGTCTGCGCAACGGCACGGAGAATAAATTCGGAAAGAAAAAAGCAAAGACGGAATAATATTACTATGCCGTCCTGTCCAGCGGCAGGACGGTATGCGTCTATCTATGGCAAAGTCACAAGAAATACATCGTAAATTTGTGCAGGATTCCTTGTAATGAATCCGGGTTTGCAGGTACTAACGATTATAGAAGAACCTCTCAAGAAAGGAACATCCATCATGGCAGACATTACCATTCTTGGCTCGGGCGGCTTTGGTCTTGCCCTGGCAGTTATGTGCAATCAGATCGGTCATAAGGTGACCGTGTGGTCGAAATTCTCCGCAGAGCTGGAGGAGATCCGCAGAACAGGTGAACTTGCCGGCAAGCTGCCCGGTGTGAAGATCCCGCAGGAGATCGAGCTGACCGAGGATATTACCGCTGTGCACGGAAAGGACGCCGTTCTGGTCGGCATTCCCACACAGTTTGTGCGTTCCGTTGCAAAGGAAGCGGCACCTCATATGTCTCCTGAAACCGTGGTGGTCAATACCTCCAAGGGTCTGGAGGCAGGTACCTTCAAGCGTATGAGCGAGGTGCTCACAGAGGAATTCCCGTACAATCCCATCGTCGTGCTCACGGGCCCTTCCCATGCAGAGGAGCTTGGACGGGGTATCCCGACCACTGTTGCTGTGGCAAGTTCGGATGTGAAGCATGCGGAGTACATACAGGATCTGTTCACGTCACCGACGCTGCGCCTGTATGTGAATACGGATGTGCTGGGCTGTGAGCTGGGCGGTGCGATGAAGAATATCATTGCGCTTGCGGCAGGCGTCAGCGATGGTCTGGGCTTTGGAGACAACACCAAGGCAGCCCTCATGACCAGAGGTATCCATGAAATCACAGCACTCGGCGTTGCAATGGGTGCAAGAGTTGAGACGTTTGCAGGTCTGACCGGTATCGGTGATCTCATTGTGACCTGCTGCAGTATGCACAGCCGCAACCGCCGTGCCGGCATCCTGATCGGACAGGGAAAGACTCCGGAAGAGGCGGTCAAGCAGGTGGGCACTGTCGAGGGCTATCATTGCTGCGAAGTTGCCTATGAACTGGCAAAGAAACTCGGCGTGACCATGCCGATCACAGAGGAACTGCACAAAATTCTGTTCGAGGAGGGCAGCTCCGATCTGTCTCTCGGACATCTGATGGGACGTCCGAATCGTCATGAGTGCGAGAAATTTGCCGTGACGGATATCCTTGCGGAACGGAATCCAAATTAACAGACAATCGTCCATCCTCGTCTGAGGATGGACGATATTTGAATGTGGGGGTAGTTATGCCGGAGAAATTATACACCGAAATTCAGAGCTTTCAGCCGTACACGGCAGAGGAACAAGCGGCGAAGGAAACACTGCTCGGGCTTCTGGAGCTGCACGGAAAGCACATGCTGGAGCGTGACTGTGACGCAGGACATATCACCTGTTCGGGCTTTATTCTGTCCCCCGATCTGCAGGAAACGCTCATGGCGTACCACCTGATCTATGGTTCGGTCGGCTGGACGGGCGGGCATGCGGATGGGGATGCGGATCTGCTCGGAGTTGCTGTCCGTGAGGCGATGGAGGAGACCTCTGTTACCCGGATCTATCCCCAGAGCCGCCGCATTCTTTCCATTGATGTGCTGCCTGTGCCGCCCCATGAAAAGCATGGGGTACCCGTGCCGGCGCATATGCATTACAATGTCACCTATGGTCTGATTGCACCGAAAAATCAGAAAATTGCCGATAAGCCCGATGAAAACCGCAATGTCATGTGGCTGCGCACCGAGGAGATTGCCGCTCACTGCACCGAACCGCAGATGCTGCCGATCTACGAGAAGCTTGTGGAGCGTATGCGTCAGATAGCAGCGGAAAAACGCAGAATTCCGCAGGAAATGATCGCACCGCTGCTGGAGTGGTACCCATCCCATAAGCGTGACCTGCCATGGCGCAGGGACGGGGAGCCATACCATGTCTGGGTTTCTGAAATCATGCTGCAGCAGACCCGTGTGGAGGCGGTTAAAGGCTATTACAAGCGCTTTCTGGAGGCGCTGCCCGATATTTCCGCACTGGCGGCATGCCCTGAGGAACAGCTCCTGAAGCTCTGGGAGGGGCTTGGATATTATAATCGTGTGCGCAATATGCAGAAAGCTGCCGTGCAGATCCAGACAGCGCATGGCGGTGTGTTTCCGCAGCGTTATGAGGAGATCCGTGCGCTGTGCGGCATCGGGGATTATACGGCAGGTGCCATCGCTTCGATCTGCTTCGGTCAGCCAACGCCGGCGGTGGATGGCAATGTCCTGCGTGTGCTGGCAAGGCTGACGGAGGATTTCCGCAACATCCTGTCACCGCAGTATAAAGCCGACATCACAGCGCAGCTTGCGGCGGTGTATCCATCCGCTGACTGCGGCATGCTGACGCAGGCACTTATGGAAATCGGCGCAACCGTCTGTGTGCCAAACGGTGCGCCGCATTGTGAGAAATGCCCCCTGTCGGGGCTGTGCATGGCGAGAAAAATGAAAAGCACCATGCTGCTGCCCGTCAGGGAGAAAAAACAGACACGGCGTATGGAGGAAAAAACCGTGTTTGTGCTCGAATGTAATGGCAGGATCGCCATCCGGAAGCGTGGAAGCAAGGGCTTGCTGGCTTCGCTCTGGGAGCTGCCGAATGCCGAGGGCTTCCTGTCGCCGCAGTCCGCAGCTGAACAATGCGCTGCGTGGGGCACAAAGCCCCGTGAGCTTGTCAGAACCGTGCAGCGACGGCATATCTTCACGCATATCACCTGGGAGATGCAGGGGGTTTATCTGGTGTGCGATGTCGAAAGTGCGGATTTCGTCTGGGCATCTCCGGAAGAGCTGGCGCAGGTGTACTCGCTGCCGACTGCCTTCCGGCAGTTTCTGGAATCATGATGCTCTTTGCCTCTCCTGCGCAGCAGGGGAGGCTTTTTAGCGCAGCAGCTCCTGCCGCAGATAGAGCAGCAGCTTCTTTTCCCGCCTTGAGACCTGCACCTGCGTCATGCCGAGCTTCCGGGCGGTTTCAACCTGTGTGAGACTGTGGTAATAGCGGTATTCAAGCAGCTGCCTGTCGGCTGGTTTAAGCGTCGCCATCATCTGCCGCAGTGCAAGACGGTCGCCGATCTGCTCGTCAGGCGCATCGATGGCAATGTCGATCTGTCCCTCCCCGTCATCGGGTGCCGTCAGGGATACGGTCGGACTGCAGGCGCACAGCGCAAGGGATACCTCCTCCGCCGTGCTGCCGGCACGTTCCGCTAACATGCTGATGGGCGGATCGTCCCCTGTTTCCTTGATGAGCTGTTCCCGGATCTTCTGTACACGCATCGACAGCTCCCGCAGCCCTCTGGAGACATGCACTGTGCCGCCGTCACGGAATAACCGCTTGATTTCACCAAGAATGACGGGAACAGCATAGGTCGAGAACTGCACGCCCCTGCTTGTGTCAAAGGCGTTTGCTGCCTTGACCAGCCCCTCGCAGCCAGCGGAATACAGATCCTCATAGGGAATGCCACGGTTGCGGAAGCGATTGGCACACAGGTGCACCAGTCCCAGATTTTCTTCCGCACTAGGCTTCATCATCGGACTTTCCCAATCTGCGGCGCATGGTCAGGGTGGTGCCGTGCTGCGGGGTGCTGCGGACATGGAGCGAATCCGTAAAGGTCTGCATGATGGCAAATCCCAGTCCTGCACGCTCCTCCTCGGGGGCGGAGGTGTAAAGCGGCTCCATTGCCTTTGCAACATCGGGAATGCCGCAGCCTTTGTCGGTGACTCTGATGTAGATCGTGCGCTCCGGCAGAAGCCGCAGGCACACGGAAACCTCTCCCGAGCTGCCACGGTAGCCGTGTACGATGGCATTGGTGACCGCTTCGGAGATCACGGTGCGCAGATCAGCAAGCTCCTGTGCCGTGGGATCGGCGGGAATCAGAAACGCCGAGAGCGTTGCACGGGCAAGCCCCTCGTTTGCAGAGACTGCGGGAAATGTACATTTGAATTCGTTCAGGATTTTCATTGCATAGCCTCCTTTCCAAGCTCGTCACGGATCTCAGCGAGACGTTCCATGCCGGCGAGTCTGAGAATGCGTTTGATGGGCGGTGAAGGGCGCAGCAGTATAATGTCGCCGCCGAGCGGCTCAAGTACCTTGTAGCGTCCCATGATCAGTCCGATCCCCGAGCTGTCCATGAACGTGACATCCTGAAAATCGAGGACCAAGGTACGGGGCGTGTGGGTGTAGATGGCGGCATCCACCTCGGTGCGCAGCCTGCCGCTGGTATGATGGTCGATTTCACCGTCGAGCAGGACAAACAGCTTGTCCGCTGCGGTGTCGTAATGCAGTTTCATGCGATCACATCCTCCGGATTTGAATTTTGTATGCTCTTATTGTAGCATACGGCGCAGGAGAAATTTGTCAAATTGCGGAGCACCGCTGCATATTTTTTGCATGTGGGTCTGATCGCCGCAAATATTCCGTTCGTTTTCGAATCAGAAAAACAGCCGCCGTCCTTTTCACAATTCCGCACTTGACATATTCTCGAAATGTGGTATAATTAAACTAAGTGTTTCCACTTGACGAAAGGCATTCGCAGAATGCATAAATTCCCCCGTTTTTGCCATACTAGTTCCGTAATTCCGATATAGAAAGGACGGAGCATCCATGCGTGAAAACTGCGGAGAATATAATCCTCCGAAGGAAGGAAACCCCGATGAAACCCAGGAAAAGGATCCCGTGGAGCAGCAGCTGGACGAAAGCGACCTGATTGAAAAGACCGGCAGCATCCAGCCGCAGAATGCAAAGCATCTCATCCATTGCCTGACCATCATCGGACAGGTGGAGGGGCACTATGTGCTATCCTCCCAGAATAAGACAACCAAGTACGAGCATATTATTCCCGCACTGGTGGCAATTGAACAGGACAGAAGTATCGAGGGACTGATCATCATCCTCAATACCGTCGGCGGCGATGTGGAGGCAGGGCTTGCCATCGCAGAGCTGATCTCCGGTATGCGCACTCCCACTGTGTCCCTTGTGGTCGGCGGCGGACATTCCATCGGTGTGCCGCTTTCCGTGAGCGCAAAGGTGTCCTATATCGTGCCATCGGCATCCATGACCATCCATCCCGTGCGGATGAACGGCATGATGCTCGGCGTGCCGCAGAGTCTGTCCTATATTGACAGAATCCAGGACAGGATCATTGACTTTGTGACGAGACAGAGCAATATCAGCGAGGCACAGTTCCGCAAGCTCATGACCAATACCAAGGAGCTTGCCACCGATGTCGGTTCCGTCGTATCGGGCGAACAGGCGGTGGAGATGGGACTGATCGACCATCTGGGGAGCCTGAGCGATGCGATCCAGGGACTGTATGACCTGATCGAAACCGGCGAAGCACGCTATCCGGATGAACACCAATAACCGAACACATACCGGACCTGCAGCGGCGGCATTCTGTGCTGCACGCTGCGGTCAGCGTTAGGAGGAAGATCTATGACACTTTTTGATGCGATCATTCAGGGTATTATCCAGGGACTGACCGAATTTCTGCCCGTATCCAGCTCGGGGCATCTGATGCTCTATGCACATCTGACGGACACCGCTGAGAGCGAAACCGGCTTTCTGTTCTCCGCATTCCTGCATCTGGGTACGCTGCTTGCGATCTGCATTGCGTTCTGGAGCACGGTGAAATCTCTGGCAGTGGAGCTCTGGAGCATGGCAAAGGATCTGTTCACCGGCAAGCTGTTCAAGGCAGGGTTACATAATCCGGAACGCCGCATGATCGTGATGCTGCTCCTGTCCCTTGTGGTGCTTGTGCCGTTCTATTTCCTGCGGGATTTTATTGAGCATGTCGCACAGACCTACCTGATTGCACTCGGCTGCTTCTTCCTCTATACCGCTGTGATCCTCTTCCTTTCTGACCGCTGCGTGACCGGCAAGAAGGAAGCAAAGGATCTGACCTGGAAGGAATCCCTCACCGTCGGCATTTTTCAGGCGATCGCCCTGTTCCCCGGCATCTCCAGAAGCGGCTCCACCATCTGCAGCGGTCTGTTTGCCGGCATGAGCCGTGATACCGCCGTGAAATATTCCTTCATGCTCGGCATCCCCACCATTCTGGCAGGCTGCCTTGTGGAGATCAAGGACGCCATTTCCGAAGGTGTGATGCCTTGGAATGAGCTGCCGCTGTATCTGGTCGGCTTTGCAGTTGCCGCAGTGGTCGGCGTGCTGGCGATCCGTATGGTGGATCTGCTCGTAAAAAGCAATAAGTTCAAGTATTTTGCAGCCTATACGCTCCTGCTCGGTCTTGTGGTGATCGGGTTTGGCGTGAAGGAATTGTTCTAATAGCGCAGCTCTGCGCAGAAAGGAAACAACGTGGCAGAACGAAAGAAACCCGGCAGCAGTACACAAAAGAAAAAGAATCCCCCTGCTGCCAAAACCGGCACATCTTCCGCCGGCACAAAAAAGACAGACTCCCAGTTCAGAAAAACCATGAGTGAAGTGGTCAACCAGCAGTGGTCGGTGCTCCTGTTTGCGGCAGCGATCCTGATTCTGCTGCTGGCACTCATTCAGGGTTCCGCCGGCTGGCTTGCAATACATAAAGCCCTCAAGGGCTTCTTTGGCTGGCCGCTGCTGCTCATCCCTGTGATACTCGGCTATATCGCCATGATGCTTGACAAGGATGAAACACCGCAGAAGATCATGCAGCGTGCTATGACGGGTATGGTTACCATTGCATTTACCAGCGGTTTCTGGGAGATCATGACGGGCGGCGGACGGCTGCTTGAGCATGATTTTCTCTCCGCTATGAAGATGCTCTATGAGAACGGTCTTGCCTGGAAGGGCGGCGGCATGCTCAGTGCGTTGATCGCCATGCCCCTGCTGAACCTGTTCGGAGATGTCGGCTCCAAGATCATTATCTGCCTGCTGCTCTTTGTCAGCCTGATGTGGCTGACCAAGAAGGGCTTGCTTGATTTCTTCCATCTGCTCGGCAAACCCTTTGTTTCCTTCTGGCAGCTTCTGCATGATGATTATGAAGATACCACCATCCTGCGTGATTACGACAGACGGGAGCAGGAACGTGAGGAGCTGGCAGAACGCTCCGAACGAGAAGCACTTTCCATTGCGGATGCTTCCGCCAAGAAGCGTTCCAAGCAGGAGGATCCTCAGTTTTTGTTCGATGTCCCCGTGGAGGATAAATTTGCCGCAGAACCGGAGGTTCCCGTGGAGATCCCTGCGATTGTTCCGGAACCCCCTGCAAAGCCTGCGAAGAGCAATCCCGAGCAGGATGCAGCCCTTGAGGAGCTGATCCGTCAGGCAACCAAACCCAGGAAGAAAACCCGTGAGGAAGAAAAGCAGGAGGCGGTGCTTGAGATCGCCGAGGAGATTGCCCAGCAGGAAACTGCCGAGCCGGTGCATGTTTATCAGATGCCCTCCATTGATTTCCTGAAAAAGGGCGAGAGCTATGCCAATGACCCGAATGTGGTCGGTGAGCTGCGTGACAAGGCGGATCTGCTCAAGGAAGTGCTCCAGAGCTTCAATGTCAGCGTGCGCATCACCAATATCGCAAGAGGTCCTTCCGTTACACGCTACGAAATGCAGCCGGCAGCCGGTGTCAAGGTTTCCAAGATCACCGGTCTTGCCGATGATATTGCGCTGAATCTGGCAGCGGAGGGCGTGCGTATCGAAGCGCCCATCCCCGGCAAGCCTGCGATCGGCGTCGAGGTCCCCAACACCAAGCGTGACATGGTTTCCCTGCGTGAGATCCTCGAATCCAAGCAGTTTACTGATGCGAAAAGCAAGCTTTCCTTTGCTGTGGGCAGGGATATTGCCGGCAACATCATCATCGGCGATATTGCGAAGATGCCCCATATGATCATTGCCGGCACCACCGGTTCCGGTAAATCCGTATGTACCAATTCCATTATCATGAGCATCCTCTATCATGCGACCCCGGAGGAGGTCAAGCTCATTCTGATCGACCCGAAAATCGTAGAATTCCGTGTCTACGACGGCATTCCGCATCTGCTCATTCCCGTGGTGACCGACCCCAAGAAGGCGGCAGGCGCTCTTAACTGGGCGGTGCAGGAAATGCTCCAGCGCTACCAGATCTTTGCCGAGACCGGTGTGCGTGATCTGGGTGACTACAACCGCCTGTGTCAGGAACGCACCGACCTCAAACCCATGCCGCAGATCGTCATTGCCATTGATGAGCTTGCCGATCTGATGATGGCAGCTTCCAAGGAAGTCGAGGACTCCATCTGTCGTCTGGCACAGATGGCACGAGCTGCCGGTATGCACCTGATCATTGCGACCCAGCGACCGACCACGGATATCATCACAGGTCTCATTAAAGCGAATATTCCCAGCCGTATTGCCCTGAAGGTTAAGGCTGCGATTGACTCCCGTATCATCCTCGATGAAGGCGGTGCGGACAAGCTTCTCGGCAACGGCGATATGCTCTATATGCCCAACGGGCAGCCCAAACCCGTGCGTGTGCAGGGATGCTATGTCTCCACGCAGGAGATCGAACGGGTGGTCAATTTCGTCAAGCAGGGTGCTTCGAGCGAATATGATGAGCGCATTATGCAGGCTGTCGAGCAGATGGCAACTGCGTCGAATGCTTCCGCTGCGGGCGGCGATGAGGAGGACGGCGACGTGCCGGAGGGCGATAACGAGCTGATCGAAAAGGCGATCGAGGTTGTGGTCAATGCCGGACAGGCGTCCACCAGCAATCTGCAGAGACGTCTGAAGCTTGGTTATGCCCGTGCAGCGAGAATCATGGATGAGCTGGAGGAAATGGGCATCATCGGTCCCTACGAGGGTGCAAAGCCCCGCCGTGTGCTCATCAGCAAGCTGCAGTATGAGGAGCGCAAGCTCCGGAAACTGAACGATAACCATTAATCGGAGGAATACAGCGTGGCATACAAACGATCCCCCATCCCCAAGAAACAGAAAAGCCGGAATCTGACGCTCTACTGGTTTCTGATCGCCATTCTTTTCGGCATAGCGCTGCTGAATGCACGGTACAGTACGCCACAGCAGGAAAAATTGCCGGGTGGTGATTTTACCCTGGCGGATGCGGAATTTCAGGTGCATGTCATTGACGTCGGACAAGCGGACAGCATTCTGGTCATTGCGGACGGCGAAGCAATGCTGATCGACGCTGCTGAGGCAGGCAGTGCGGAGACGATCCTTTCCTATCTCGAAGCACAGCAGATCACCAAGCTGAAATATGCCGCCGCAACCCATATGCATGCCGATCACATCGGCGGCATGGCGCAGGTGCTGAACGGTATCGAAACAAGAACCGTTCTTGAACCGGTCTATGCGGATTCCCTTGTGCCGACCACGAAGGTCTATGAACGCTACCTTGATGCGATCGAGGAGAACAATATCGGACTCTATGCCGCAAAGGCAGGGGAGACCTTCACCCTCGGCAATGCAAAAATCACGGTACTCGGTCCCGTTTCGGAGGAACCCGAGGATCTGAATAATACCTCCCTTGTCCTGCGTGTGGACTATGGGGAGGCAAGCTGCCTCTTCACTGGCGATATGGAGACGCCGGAGGAAAGTGAGATCCTGCAAAGCGGTGCGAATCTTGACGTGGATCTTCTCAAGGTCGGACACCACGGTGCAGCGACCTCCAGCAGCGAAGCATTTCTGGCAGCAGTTACACCACAGTATGCAGCCATTTCCTGCGGCAAGAATAATGACTACGGACATCCCACGCAGGAAGCCCTGACACGGCTGCGCAGCCATACGAATGACATCCGGATCACCGCCGAAGAGGGAAGCCTTGTCTTTGCTTATGACAAGGATACGCAGAGCGCTGTTTTTACCGGACAAACTACAGCGGAATAAACGGACAGGAGAAATCTATGTACATCATTGAACGCCTGACAGGCGATATTGCCGTGATCGAAACGGATGACGGCACCCTGAACATCCCACGCACTCAGCTGCCGCCGGCAGCCGATGAAGGCGATGTTCTGCGGAATATGGAACATGGCTGGGAACTTGATCCCGAAGCCACACAGGCACGCAGACAGCAGCTTGCAGCACGCAGGCGCCGGCTGCTGCACGGAGGGACACCGACATGAAAACGATCGTGATCGGCGGCGGTGCTGCCGGCTGCTTTGCAGCGATCCATGCCGCATACTGCGGTGAAGAGGTGCTCCTGATCGAAAAGAACCAGTCGATCGGAAAAAAACTGCGCATCACGGGCAAGGGGAGATGCAATCTCACCAACGACTGTGATCTCGACACCCTGATGCAGAATATTCCCTGCGGCGGCAGATTCCTGTACAGCGCTTTTGCGGCGTGTGCACCGCAGGATGTGATGGCGTATTTCGAAAACCTCGGTGTGCGGCTCAAGGTCGAGCGTGGAAACCGTGTGTTCCCCGTCAGTGATCAGGCGGCAGAGATCGTCAATGCGCTCCACGATGAACTCAGACGTACGGGCGTGAAGGTCATCTGTGACCGTGTGACGGCACTGCAGATCACCGACGGCGTCTGCAGGGGCGTGCAGTGCGGAACACACCGATACGATGCGGATCGAGTGATCCTTGCGGCGGGCGGTGCGACCTATCCTGCAACCGGTTCCGACGGTGACAGCTATCGCCTTGCAGAACAGGCGGGGCATACCATCAGCCCCCTGAGACCTTCTCTCGTGCCGCTGGAGACGCTTGAGCGTGACTGCGCAGAGATGATGGGGATCTCCCTGAAGAATGTCACACTGCGCCTGAAACGGGACGGAAAGACCGTCTTTGAAGAGCTGGGTGAGATGCTGTTTACACATTTCGGCGTATCGGGCCCCCTCGTGCTCAGCGCTTCTGCGCATATGGACAAGCCGGGTACCTATACCCTGCATATTGACCTGAAACCGGCACTTACAATGGAACAGCTCGATAAACGGCTGCAGCGTGAGATCGCAGCACAGCCGAACAAGCAGCTGCCGAGCCTGATGCGGAAGCTTGTCCCGGCAGGCATGGTTTCTCCCATGCTGGGCAGATGTGCTTTCCCGCCCTATCTCAGGGGCAATTCCCTGACCCGGGAACAGCGGAGCATGATCTGCGGTGTGCTCAAGGATTTCAGCTTTACCGTGCGGGGCACACGCCCCATTGCGGAGGGCATCATCACCCGGGGCGGCGTCCTCTGTAAGGAGGTTTCCCCGAAGACAATGGAATCGAAGCTCGTGCAGGGGCTGTATTTCGCAGGCGAGGTGCTCGATGTGGATGCCTACACCGGCGGATTTAACCTGCAGATCGCCTTTTCTACAGCGTATCTTGCTGCAAATGCCTGCAGCTGAACGGGGCAGTGCCCCTTATACATTGCGCAATCCCAAGATTACATAAAAAGGAGAAAATTATGAAAACCATCAACATTGCCATTGACGGCCCCGGCGGTGCCGGAAAAAGCAGTATTTCCCGTACCATTGCCGATGAACTCGGCTTTATCCATGTGGATACGGGCGCAATGTACAGAGCCATCGGCCTGTACGCCGTCCGCCATGACTGCCTTTCCGAGGAGGCGATCACACAGGAGATCAAAAATATTCAGGTGGAGCTGAAATTCATCAGCGGCATGCAGCGTGTGCTGCTCTGCGGCGAGGATGTTACGGATTTCATCCGCAGCCCCGAGGTGACCATGGCAGCGTCCAGAGTTTCTGCTGTCGGTGCGGTGCGTGCGCATCTGCTCGATCTGCAGAAGAAGATCGCTGCTGAAAACAACGTCATCATGGACGGCAGAGATATCGGCGCAGTGATCCTGCCGCATGCGGATCTGAAGATCTATCTCACCGCATCCGATGAGGAACGTGCAAGCCGCCGTTATCTGGAACTGCGTGAGAAGCCGGATTGTCCGACCTATGAGCAGATCCTTGAGGATATCCGTCAGCGTGATTACAATGACATGCACCGGGAGATTGCGCCCCTGCAGCGTGCTGAGGACGCTGTGCTCGTGGATACGACCAACATGGGCTTCAATGAGGTCGTGGAGCATATCAGTGACATGATCCGTCAGATCATGGATTGATGAGGTGGCGCTATGCTTTATCATCTTGTTGTATTTCTGGTGCGGATCGCTTATGCGGTCTGGTACAATGTCAAGGTGGAGGGACGTGAGAATATCCCGAAAAAAGGTGCGTTCATTTTCGCTTCCAACCACCGCAGCTATGCTGATCCCGTGCTGGTGGTCATCTGCGGCAGGGGCAGATTCAGCTTTATGGCAAAATCCGAGCTGTTTGAGAACAAGGCGTTTGGTTTTCTGATCCGTGCACTCGGTGCTTTCCCTGTGGAACGTGGCAAGGGGGATACCGCTGCCATTGACCGTGCCATCAATACCGTCCGTAACGGTACCCATCTGCTGATCTTCCCCGAGGGAACACGCAGTATGACCGGTAAGGTCGGCAGGGGCAAAACCGGCGTTGCACTCATTGCTGCCAAGGCAGGCGCAGACGTGATCCCTGTCGGCATCAATTTCGAAGGCAAGCTGCATTTCCGCAGCAGAATCATCGTGCGCTATGGCAAGCCCATCCCTGCGGCAAAGCTGGCACTTGCGGAGGATCTGTCCGAGCGTGATATGCTGCGCACACTCAAGCGCAATGTCGTGCCGCCGATCATGGACGGCATCCGTGCCCTCGTTGATGAGCCGGAGGAAACACCCGTGCAGCCGGAAACTGCTGAAGAATCCAAGGAAAAGGAGCTGACTTAAATGCAGATCACAGTTGCAGAGTCCGCAGGCTTCTGCTTCGGCGTGAATCGTGCCGTGCAGATGGTCTATAAAGCGCTGGAGCGCCAGGAACCTGTCGCTACCCTCGGTCCGATCATCCATAACCGGGATGTCGTGGATGATATGGTGAAACGGGGCGCACGCATCGTGAACGAGGTCAGTGAGCTTCGTCCGGGCGAGCATGTGGTCATCCGTTCCCACGGCGTCGGAAGGGCAGTTTATGCGGAGATCGCCAAGCTCGGTAATCCCGTGATCGACGCCACCTGTCCGTTCGTTGCAAGGATCCATAAGATCGTTGCAGAAAAGACAGCGGAAGGATATTTCATCCTCATCGCCGGTGACGAAAGCCATCCGGAGGTGCAGGGAATCGTTGGGCATTGTGAACAAAATTATTTTGTTTTTAAGGATGAATTTGTGCTAAAAGCTTTTTTTGAAAAAAACGAAAAAAATTTTCCGAAAAAGCTTGCAATTGTTGCCCAAACAACGTATAATAATATAATATGGGGAGAGTGTTTAAAGGTTCTTCCTAAAGATGATCCGAATATCGTAGTCTATGACACAATCTGCAGTGCAACTGAAACACGGCAGTCCGATGCAGCCGCACTTGCTGCAAAATCCGACTGTATGATCGTCATCGGCGGCAGGCACAGCTCCAATACCGTGAAGCTGTACGATGTCAGCTCTGATTACTGTAAGACATATCACATCGAGAATGCGGACGAGCTTAACACTTTAGACCTGATCAATGCTGAGAAAATCGGCATTACAGCCGGTGCATCCACGCCGGCGCATATAATTAAGGAGGTAGTTACTACTATGAGCGAAATGCTGAACAAGGAAATGACCGAGGAGGATATCGATTTTGCACAGGCAATCGATGAGACCTTCAAGAAATTACATACGGGAGCAAGAGTCAAGGGCTATGTTATGTCCGTGAACAACAGCGAAGTAATCGTTGATCTGGGCGCAAAGCAGACCGGCAGCGTGCCTGCAACTGAGCTGACAAATGACCCCGGAAAGAAGCCTTCCGATATCGTCAGCGTAGGCGACGAGATCGATCTGATCGTAATCAAGGTAAGCGATCAGGACGGTATGGCTACTCTGTCCAAGAAGAGAGTGGACGAGCAGGCTGGCGTTGAGAAGGTTGTTAAGGCAAAGGAAGAGGGCGCAGTTCTGACTGCTACTGTAAGCGCAGTTGTAAAGGGCGGCGTGAACGTATACTATGAGGGCGTTCGTATCTTCATTCCCGCTTCTCAGACAGGTCTGCCCCGTGAGGCATCTCTCGACGGCATGAAGGGTCAGGAAGTAAACTTCGTTGTTCTGGAAGTTCCGGAGCAGAGAAGAAAGTCCGCAGTTGGCTCCATCAAGGCTGTTCTCCGCAAGGAAAAGGAAGCTGCAAAGGCAAAGTTCTGGGAAACTGCTGAGATCGGCAAGGAGTACGAGGGCGAGGTTAAGTCCCTGACAAACTATGGTGCATTCGTAGATCTGGGCGGCATTGACGGTATGGTTCACATCTCTGAGCTGTCCTGGAACAGAATCAAGCACCCGAGCCAGGTTGTATCCGTTGGCGATGTGCTGAAGGTATACATCAAGGATCTGGATCAGGAGAACGACAGAATTTCTCTGGGCTACAAGAAGACAGAGGACAACCCCTGGGAGCAGTTCAAGGCAAACTATGAGGTTGGCGATGTTGTTGATGCAAAGATCGTTTCCATCACTACATTCGGTGCATTCGCACAGATCATTGACGGCGTTGACGGTCTGATCCACATTTCTCAGCTGGCTGACCGCCGTGTAGAGAATGTAAAGGACGTTGTTGCAGTTGGCGACGAGGTTCAGGTAAAGATCACAGGCGTGGATCTGGACAGCAACCGTATCTCCCTCTCCATGCGTGCTCTGCTCGATGACGCTGACGAGGCTGAGGAAGACGAGGCTGAGGACGAGGAATAATTCTCGTACTGTTTCTATGAATAATCAGAGGTTTCTCCGAAAGGGGAAACTTCTTTTTTGTTAAAAATTGACTACAGTGCAAAAAGAGAACTCCCAATTTCTTGAGAGTTCTCGCAGTCTGTTTTATTGATTCTGTCCGGACAGTCGGACGTGTCAGATTTTCTCCACCTTCAGGAGGTTCGTGCTGCCGGATACGCCGAGAGGGACACCTGCAGTGATAACAACAAGATCGCCGTCCTCAACGATGCCGGTTGCCTTTGCAGCAGCGACTGCCTTTTCAAACAGTGCGTCAGTGTTGGTTTCTTCGTCAATGACGATCGGTGTGACACCCCAGCTCATGCTCATCTGGCGCTGGTTTTCTGCATCCGTGGTGCAGCCGATGATCGGGAACGCCGGACGGTACTTGGAAATCAGTCTTGCGGTCTTGCCACGCTTTGTGACCGTGATGATTGCTTTGGCATTCAGATCGTGCGCCGCATTGACCGTCGCATGCGCAATGCCTTCGGCAATGCTTGTTTCTTCCGATTCCTTGCGGGTGTCAAATTCATGCTTGTAGTCGATGTTCTTTTCCGTGGTAGCGGCAATCAGTACCATGGTGCGGACTGCTTCCACCGGGAACTGTCCGGCAGCTGTTTCGCCGGAAAGCATGATGGCGCTTGTGCCGTCATAGATCGCATTTGCTACGTCAGTGATCTCCGCACGGGTCGGACGGGGGTTGCTGATCATGGATTCGAGCATCTGGGTCGCTGTGATGACCTGCTTGCCGGCATTGTAGCCCTTGGAGATCAGCTCCTTCTGAATCGCCGGAATCTGTTCGAACGGAATCTCTACACCCATATCGCCGCGGGCAACCATGATGCCGTCTGCGACTTCCAGGATCTCGTCAATGTTCTGCACGCCCTCCAGATTCTCGATCTTCGCAATAATGCGGACATTGAACCAGCCAAGGCTGTGTGTGAATTTGCGCAGGTAGTTGATATCCGCCGAGGTGCGCACGAAGCTGGCTGCAATGAAATCATAGCCCATCTTTGCGCCGAATTCCAGATCGCTCATGTCCGCATCACTCAGATACGGCATGGAGAGCTGTACACCGGGGACATTGATGCTCTTGTTGTTGGACAGGATGCCGCCGTGAATGACGCGGCAGATAATATCGGTCTTGGCGATCTTCTCAACCAGAAGTTCCACCAGACCATCGTTGATCAGGATACGGGTGCCGATCGTCACGTCCTGCGGGAGCTTTGCGAAGGTGATGCTGCCGACTTCGTTTGTGCAGGGGACATCCCGCGTGGTCAGCGTATAGAGATCGCCGTCATGGATCTCCACGGGCTTGTCATCGACAAACTTGCGCAGACGAACTTCGGGACCTCTGGTATCAAGCATGGTTGCGATCGGCAGATCCAGCTCTTCACGAAGCTTCACGATCTCCTTGAAGCGCTTTTCATGTGTGGCATAGTCGCCGTGGGAGAAGTTGAATCTGGCAACGTTCATGCCTGCGAGCATCATTTCACGCAGTACTGCTTCATCATCCGTTGCAGGACCAATGGTGCATACGATCTTTGTTTTTCTCATTATCGACACTCCGTTTCCGTGTAGGAATTTCATTTACTGGCAAAAATTTGATCCAAATTTCACCAGTATATATTATATCGCAAAAGCATATGAATTGCAAGTGTATTTATGTTAAATTTATGTCAAATCTGAAGTTTTTCCGGAAAAAGCCTTTTCAAAGCCGGATAAATCGTGTATAATATAAATAAGTAAGGTTTCCTGAATCTGCAGAAAGGGTGATGTGTTTGCTGAAAAAACTGAAGTTTATGCGAGGATTCTCCGAAAAGATCGTGGAATCCGTCCGTTCCGTCCTGCCCATTGTGCTGATTGTGCTGGCACTCTCGTTTACGCTCCTGCATGGAGAGATTTCCGGTTTCACGCTGCTGGCGTTCCTGCTTGGTGCCGCAATGCTTGTCATCGGCAGCGCCTTCTTTACGCTGGGCGCAGATGTTGCCATGATGCCCATTGGCGAAGAGGTCGGTGCGCATCTGGTCAAAAGCCGCAAAGTCTGGCTGATCACCCTGATCTGCTTTATCATTGGCGTGATCATTACGATCGCCGAACCCGATCTGAAGGTGCTGGCGGATCAGGTGCCCATTGTGGAAACGAATGTACTGATCTACGCAGTTGCTGTGGGCATCGGCATTTTTCTGGTGCTGTCGTTCCTGCGGATTCTGCTCCAGATCCGTCTGTCGTACATCCTGCTGGGATTTTATGCGCTGATTTTTGCGCTGATCCTTTCGCCGCTCATCCCGAATGATTTCGTGGCAATCGCATTTGATTCGGGCGGCGTGACAACGGGACCCATTACTGTACCGTTCATCATGGCGCTGGGTCTGGGTCTGGCTTCGCTCCGTGGAGATAAGACGTCACAGGAGGACAGCTTCGGGCTTGTCGCACTGTGTTCCGTCGGACCGATCCTGACTGTGCTGCTGCTGGGTGTGTTCAGCGGTACGGACGGTGTGACCGCCGCCGGACAGAACGTCACGGTTTATACCGATCTGGGAGCGCTTCTGCGTGATTTTGCCCATGCGGTACCCGAGTATGCACTGGAAGTGCTCAGGGCGCTTCTGCCGATTCTGGTGTTCTGTGTGATCTATCAGATCGTGGCGCTGCACCTTCCGAAGCGACAGCTGGGACGCATCGGTGTTGGTCTGATCTACACGGCGCTGGGACTGACAATTTTTCTGGCAGGCGTCAATGTGGGCTTTATGCCCGTGGGCTATGCAATCGGCAGAGCGCTGGGCGACAGCAGCTTTTCGTGGCTTCTTGTACCGCTCGGTGCAGTGATCGGTTATTTCATCGTTGCAGCGGAGCCTGCTGTGCATGTGCTCAAGGAACAGGTCGAGGACATCACGGAGGGCGGTATCTCTGCCAGAACCATGGGAATCGCACTGGCGATCGGCGTTGCAGTATCCGCAGGCGTATCGCTCCTGCGTGTGCTGACAGGTTTGCCGCTGTTGTACATTCTGCTGCCGTGCTATGCAGCATCCTTGCTGATCTCGTTCTTTGTACCGCCGATCTACACTTCGGTATCCTTTGATTCCGGCGGCGTAGCGTCCGGCCCGATGACCGCAACATTCCTGCTGCCGCTGGCGCAGGGCGCATGCGATGCGGTGGGCGGTAATCCGCTGACCGACGCATTCGGTGTGGTGGCAATGGTTGCCATGACGCCCCTGCTGACCATCCAGACACTTGGTCTGATCGCAAAGCTCCGTACAAGAAGCAGAAGCGTCCAGCCCGTACTGGCACTGTCCGAGGATGGTATCATGGAATTCCCGATTGGATGGGAAGATTAGCTTTTGTGAAAGGAGGGCTGCGCCATGCAGCAACAATATAAATTTCTTGCAGTGATCGTGGATTTCACACTGCGAGAGAAGCTGATGCACATCATCAGCCGTTACGGCATCCTGCCGAAGGCGCTCACGCACGGTGTTGGATTTGCGGATTCCGAGATCCTTGAAATGCTCGGTATTACCGAAAACCGCAAGGCAGTAGCGCTGATTGCACTGGATGCAACGCAGATCGGCAGTTTTTATGAGATACTCGAACAGGAGCTGAAGATCTCGGAAAAGGGCATGGGTATTGCGTTCACCGTGCCGGTTTCCGCTGCAAGCGGATTCTGCAGCAAGCTGATGCAGTATGCTGCGACACAAACGAAACAGGAGGGGAAAACAGAAATGCCGAAGAAATTTGAGTACACCCACGAATTGATCGTTACCATTGTGACCAAGGGCAATGCTGCCGAGGTCAAGGAAGCGGCAAAGAAAAGCGGTGCCAGAGGCGGTACAACGCTGCACGGACTGGGTCTTGGCGGCGAGGAAGCTGCGAAATTCCTTGGCATCTCCATTCAGGAGGAGAAGGATGTCGTGCTCATTGTGGTCAATAAGGAAGACCGTGCCGAGGTGATGAAGTCGATCGTGGATACCTGCGGGATCCAGAGCGAAGCAAGGGGCATCTGCTTCTCCCTGCCCGTGGACAGCGCAGTGGGAATGCGGTAATTGCAGAAAGAAAGCAGCATGCCATCATAAGGCGTGCTGCTTTGCGTCAGTGATTTACAACCTGCGGAAGCACTGCATCAATATCTACATAATAATGCCGGAAATCATCGGGGCGCACATACACCGGGACATCCGTACCTGTCACGATCATCGTGGGATCGAAGTAGACATTCCTGCTGCGGAACAAATGCACCACTCCCGTTGCCGGATCCACATAGCTGCATTCCGCAATATACGGGCAGCGTCCGTTGACACGGACATTGTAATTAGGGGAACAGTTTGTGATCTGTGCCGTGATGCAGTAGCCTTCCTGCAAAAGCTGTGCCTGCAGCATGCGCTTGCGGAACATAATGCCCAGAAAGACCGCACCCAGCAGGAAGAACAGCAGCCCGATTCCGCCGAATACGGGCAGGAATATGCCGGGATCTCCCGTGACGTTTTCAGGATGCGCCTTGGCATGGGCAGATACGCCGGCGCCGATGAGGATAAAAAGCGCACCGATCGGTGCAAATACCATGCCGACGATGTCCAGTGCGGACAGGCTGAATTTTGGCTTGCGTGTCTGATTTGTCATAGTCTGCTCCTTTTCTGTGATCTGTACTGCTTTCATGATACCAGAATTGCACCGGTTTGTCAAGTGATTTTGGGGGATAAGTGCTGCAGCTCTGCCGCTCAAGGCGGATAATCGTCAGTGATCCGGAGCGCCATCCGCTGTGAGCGGAATTACAGGCGATTCATTACTTGACATCCCTGTCGAACTGTGCTATAATGTACATGTTCGTGTCGAAATGACAAGTAAAACAAAGGAGAAATGGATATGGATTATGTATTGTTGATCGTCGGTTTTGTCCTGCTGATCAAGGGCGCTGACTTTTTTGTTGATGGCAGTTCAAGCGTTGCAAAGCGCCTGAAGGTGCCGTCCCTTATCATTGGTCTGACCATTGTTGCGATGGGTACCAGTGCCCCGGAATGCGCTGTCAGCATCAGTGCGGCACTTGCCGGCAGTAACGAGCTTGCAATTGCAAATGTTGTCGGTTCCAATATTTTTAACCTGATGGCGATCTGCGGTCTCTGTGCCCTGATGTGTCCGATGAATATTCAGAAGAATTCCCTCCTGCAGGAATATCCGATTTCTGTCGGTGCTGCGGTACTTCTGATGGTACTTGGTTTGACCGGCATGATCGTCGGCAGACTGGAAGGCATCATTTTGCTGCTTGTTTTTGCGGCATTCCTGACATGGACGGTTGTCACTGCTTTGAAATCCCGTAAGGAATCTGAGGAAGAATACAAAGTCCTTCCCGTCTGGAAGTGTATTCTTTTTATTGTGGGCGGCATGGCAGCGATTGTAATCGGTGCAGATTTTGTCGTGGATTCTGCATCTGCAATTGCAGCATCCTTCGGACTTTCGGATAATCTGATCGGTCTGACGATCGTAGCATTCGGTACAAGCCTGCCGGAGCTGGTGACCTCCGTTGTCGCAGCAAAGAAGGGCGAAGTGGATATGGCACTTGGCAATGTCATTGGTTCCAATATCTTCAATATCCTGCTCGTGCTGGGTGTTGCCAGTGCGATCTCTCCTATTGCATTCATCGGAGAGAATATCATTGACATTATCGTACTGATCGGTGTGAGCGCATTGGTATGGCTGATGGCTTGGCCGAAGAAACGTCTTGGACGTATCAATGGCGCAATCATGCTTGCGGTTTATGCGGCGTATGTTGTGTATATCTGCATGCGATAAGCAAAGGAAAACAGCAACGAAAAAATTACAGCGGCAGGTCTTTCCGGACCTGCCGCTGTTTGTTTTCGTTATACCGGAAGTGCTTCGAGCAGCTTCACGATGTATTTCATGATATTCAGAGAATCATTGGGGGTCGGTTCGCCGTCCTGATCCACATCTGCATTCAGGCTTCCCTGCGTGGTCAGGCTGCCGCCGCCAAGCAGGTACTGGTTCAGCACGATGATATCCAGTACATCGACTGTGTCGTCTTCGTTGACGTCACCGTAATTGGCGGCTGTGCCGCCCTCCGGCTCAATGCCCCACACCAGCTCATTGCCCACATAGGCGGGAATCAGCTCAGTCAGCGTGGGCGGATCGTCCGTGATTTCCAGACCCTCACGGCTGTAGTCGTCGATCGGATCCCAGTTGGTCTTAAAGTTCTCGTCCATATCAGCAATCAGACCGAAATGGAATACTCTGTCGCCGTAGAATTCGCAGCCTTCCCAGCTGATCTCTACATAATAAGTGCCATTGTCATCCCACTTGACGGGATCAGAGATCGACGCATAGGATTCGCCGTTGGTGTTTGCGTTTTCTTCGTCATAGTAGACCTCTACGATCACATCGTCGATCGTCTGACCCACTGCCAGCAGTTCACTGATATTGAAGAAGTAGCGGCACTTGAGATTGTCCACATAATGCGGCGGCAGGAAGGTGTCGTTGTAGATCGTAACCTCGACCTGCGAACGTGCCGTATTCTCCTGCATGACTCTTGCTTTCACATAGTATTCTGTGATTTCACCCTTCAGTTCCGATTCAGGGAGGGGGAGGTTCGGGTCGATTTCATCCCCTGCTTCCTTGCCGTAATAATAGTACAGACCTGCGGAAGCGCCGACAAAACCGGCATTATAGTCCACAGCAACCTCGTTGTAGATATAGTCGTTGGTGTCATCCACATGGAAATCGTCGCTGTCCGGACCGCCGACCAGTGCGCCCCAGAGGACATGCACCTGATCGACCGGATCGAGTGCGCTGAGGGTTTTGGAACCGTGGGATGCACGGTGGTGCGGATGGCATGCACCGTTTTCGAGGTCATAGCCGACGATGTATGCACGGTTCATGGGGTTGTCGCCCATGATGTACTGCATCTGTCCGTACGACCAGTCCGCAAAGGTCATGTCGCCTGTTTCCTTCGCATAGACAAGCGCCTGCAGCTGGGCTGCGGTATCGTATCTTGCAGAGCCGTATTCGTTCAGCATTGAGAAGCCGGCAGGTGTTTTCGCAAGCCATGCGCCGTCCGCTGTCGGAAGATCAGCGATCTCCTCCGCCGTAATATAGGTGTTCCAGAGTGTGTCATCCGGACCGAAGTACTTGTGCTCGGTGACCGGAACGTCAAATGCCGCATTGGCAGCATCCTCCGGCTTCATGCCTGCCCAGTATTCCAGATTCCAGCGGAAAATGTACCAGTCACGTCGTGTGTTCGTGATCGGCGCAAGCTTTGCGAATACGCCGCCCCAGACGGTATCCCAGCAATGCACCCAGATGTTCTGCCAGCAGTTGCCGGTGTCAGCGATAATGCGCTTGAGGTAGCCCGTGTAGGGGTGTGCCCCCATATCACCGGTCACAGTTTCATCGACATGAATGATGTCGTCAATATAGCTGTATTCACCCGTGCACTCGTAGAGCCAGACTGCAGCCCATGCCAGCTCGTCATAGTCGTAGCTGGATTCATAGAAACCGCCGTCATAGCCAAGGCTCGTGACTTCATTGCCCTCCAGCTCGGAATGCGTCGCAACGGCGAATTCGTAAAGCTTAATTGCTGCATTCAGCGATTCTTCGGCATATTCCGGCTCGGTGTCCTTGAAGTTGAGATAGTTGACAGCAAGCGATGCGGAAACACCGGCGCACATATCGGATGCGGGCGTTTCCACCGTTGCAAAGTAAGCAGGTCTTGCAAAATCGAGCAGATGTTCATTCTGCAGCTCCGGTGCGATCCAGTAGTTGTGGTCGATCTTACCCTCGCCGACCTGATAGCAGAATGCCAGCACATCGCCGTTTTCGTCGTAGTACAGGCACTTGAGATAGTAATCGTTCATCCAGTGGAGGATGTCCTCGATATGCCACTGCAGCCCTGCATCCACATAAGCGTCACGGAACTCGTAATATCCCCAGCCCACCGTGGAAGCGGCGTAGCTGCCGGGGAGACAGAATTTCACATGGTCGCCGGCATCGTGCATACCGCCTGCTACGTCGATCGTTCCGTTGCCGTCCGGGTCGAGAATGTCCCTGTGCTCGTCAATGAATTCCTGCGACAGGTTCGTTCCCTTGTAGTCCTCGCCCATCGGGATCAGCGGTACGGCAGCGTCCTCGACATGGCAGTCGCCGCGCCACTCCAGATTGCCGCCCGTGATGCCGGGACCGCATTTGTTGGCGTCGTAGAAATACATGGAAAGCTGCAGGGCTTTGGCGAAATTGACATCCACCTCGGCTGCGGCTGCATCCGCTGTTTCATCTGCGGAGGACGCTGTCAGCGCCGCCGTCGGGAGCATCAATGCTGCGCAGGTGGCGACGGACAGAATGCGTTTGAGAAAATGTGTTTGCTTCATAAGATACCCTCTTTTCAAAATACTCTCGGCATTATTTCCCATATTTTATACATATATTGTAAAATAATTTGCCGGAAAAGTCAATAGATTTCGGAGATGTCTGCACAATTTGTGAAATAGTCATAATTTTTACCTAAAAAACAATGCTGCAACAGGCGATAGTAACGAAATGGAAAAACAACGTAGTTTCGGTGAAATTCCGGATGATTCTGCATCCAATAGTACTATTTGTAAAAAATGTCAAATCAATTGAGGTTCGTTGAATTTATTTGTATTGAAATAAATCAATTCATAAATAAGAAATATTACGACCGGAATTTTAAAATTCTAAAAACCGAAAATTCCTATTTCTATCTCGTTCCATGCAATTGAATTCGTCTAAATGCATAGATGTATAAGATGAAAACATTTGCAAATTGACGATATGCACAAAATGAATGGCTTTACAAATTGGACATGAAAATATGTGAAAAATGTAAACACTTTTGTGAAAAATATAGTATAATAGATAACATGAGAGGAAAAACTTTGTCCAAAACTGACGGGCGAAGCGACAAAAGTGAATACAAATCGTATAGTCGGCGGAAGCGCTATCCGACCTGCTTGCGGTAAACCAACGAAACAAAATGCACACAGACAGAATGAGAGGGTTGAAATCATGCTGAAACACAACATAAAGAGGATCAAGGCTGCGCTTGCAGGCGCAGTATTCGCCGTTACGGCAGTGACTGCACCGCTGCCGGCAACGTATTCTGCACAGGTGGAATCGATGTCCGCATCAGCAGCAGACGTTAGCTCCGATTACGCCAGACTTCTGCAGCATTCGCTGTATTTTTATGATGCCAATATGTGCGGCACGCATGTGAGTGAAAACTCCCAGATGACGTGGCGCGGCGACTGTCACACGGGCGACGACGTGGACGGCGGCTTCCATGATGCCGGCGACCATGTTATGTTTGGCTTGCCGCAGGGCTTTTCGGCATCCACACTGGGCTGGGGTTATTACGAATTCGGCTCTGCTTATGATGCTTTGGGACAGACAGCACATCTGAAAGCGATCACGGATCATTTCTGTGAATTCTTCCGAAATTCCACGATTCTCGATGCAAGCGGCAATGTGACGAACTTCTGTTATCAGAAGGGCAGCGGTGTGACCGATCACAATTACTGGGGCGCTCCCGAGAACCAGAGCAACAACCGCAAACAGTACTGGACAAGCAATAGCGCAAGCGATATCGCTGCGGAATACGCTGCAGCGCTGGCACTCAATTATATCAATTTCGGCAATGCAGAGGATCTGACCTACGCAAAGGCACTCTACAAATTTTCCACACAGTACAACTCCATTGCGACGGACGGCCCCATTGAAGGCAGCCAGACCTTCTACAAGAATTCCAGCTGCACGGATGAGCAGGCATGGGCAGCCGGCTGGCTGTATCTTGCGACCAGAGAAGAATCCTACAAGGTCGACTGTGCCAATAAGCAGCAGCAGTACCTCGGCTGGGTGCATGGCTGGGAAAATACCGGACTTGGTGCCGCATGTGTTTATGCGCATATCACCGGCAACTGGAACAAGGTCAATAGCTATCTGAGTGGTCAGTGCACCGATCCGAACAACTATTTCTTCTTGGATAAGTGGGGCAGCGCAAGACTCAATGCTGCAATGCAGATGTGTGCGCTTGTTGCCACCAAGAATTCTTCTGCGGATTATTCCAACTGGTGCAAGGGACAGATGAATTATCTGCTCGGCAGCAATCCGTCCAACACCTGCTTTGTGGTCGGCTTTGCGGATAATTCCGCCAAGTATCCGCATCACAGAGCGGCGTCCGGCACTTACAGCGACAAGAGCACGGAAGCTTCCAAGTATACCCTGATCGGCGCACTGGTCGGCGGTCCGGAAGAGGCAAGCGGTACTTACCACGACAGCCGTTCCGACTATATCTGCAATGAAGTAGCACTTGACTATAATGCAGGTTTTGTCGGCGCAGCGGCAGGTCTGTACGACTACTTCAAAACGGGCGAGCTGGATACGGAGATCGTCGGCGTGAAGACCGTCTATGGAGCAGGCACTGTGATTGAGACAACACCTGCGCAGACCACCACGACAAATGCAGATGATCCTGTGACCACCACCGCTCCGGCAGAGGATGACGGACATGTGGAAGTCACACTGAACCACCTGATCGACCGTTCCAATGACAGCACAAAGACCGTACAGGTCAGCCTGAGCGACTATGTGCCGTATAATGCAACCATTAACAAGGTCATTGTGAATATCACCTCCACACAGAACCTCGGCAACCTAAACTATGGCTGCGGCATTTCCATGACAAGCGGCTACAACGCATCCAACTGGTACCAGAAGGACGGCAATCAGGCGATGGGTACGAGCGGATCCGTGGAATTCGATGTTACCGACGTTAACAGCGATATCGACAATACGGGTAATTTCATGTTCGGCATGTGGTGGAGCGACTCCACGACACTGACCGTGAAGTCCATTGAATTTGAGTACGAGCTGCCTGCTGCGGCAACGACGACCACAACGACAACTACCACTACAACCACGACTACAACGACGACTGAGCCTGAAACCACGACCACGGAACCCGTGACCACGCCCGAGCCTGAAACCACGACCACGGAACCCGTGACCACGCCCGAGCCGGAGACCACGACCACGGAGCCTGTGACTACTCCTGAGCCGGAGACCACGACCACGGAGCCTGTGACTACTCCTGAGCCGGAGACCACGACCACGGAGCCTGTGACTACTCCTGAGCCTGAAACCACGACCACGGAGCCTGTGACTACTCCTGAGCCGGAGACCACGACCACGGAGCCTGTGACCACTCTTGAGCCGGAGACCACAACCACACCGGAGCCGACCACCGAACCCACCACTGAGACGGAAACTAAGGTGAAGTATGGCGACGTAAATGTGGACGGTTCCGTAGATGTGCTGGATATTATCGTGCTGAACAAAATGCTGCTCGGCGGCGGCAGCCTGACTCCGGACGGCATGCGCAATGCTGACGTGGATAAGAGCGGCATTGTTGATCCGAATGACTCGCTGATGATTATGAAATCCATTGTCAAGCTCATTACGCTGGCGGAAGATTGATCTGAAATGTTCAACTCTCTTTTCAATATGGCGGAATGTCCTGCAGGGTGTTCCCTGCAGGGTTTTCTGCAAAATGGTTTTGAATAATGCGTGAATCTGATGCGAAAATTGCGCAAAATGCAAAACAATTAATAATTGGTTCATAAAATCACAGATGAGTCAAAAGAGAAATTGCATAAAAAATAATTGGGAAAAGTCAATTCTCCCGTATGATTTGACAATGCGGATAAAATCCTAGCAGGATATTGACTTCTGATTGTGGTACATGCACAAAGTTTTGGAGTACATTATTTTGAAATATCTAGTTCATGATTTCGTAATCATTTTTTGTGAAAATGCGGTATAATTAATGACATAAGGTGGGCGATCTTTGTGCAAATTTTGATAATGCGGCGGATCGCTTCATAAAATCGAAATATTTCTGCGGTAGGAGAGGTACCGCAGTGAATATCAATTCTTTCAAAGAAAGGCGTGTTATTATGTTAAAGAGGAAGGCAAACAAGATCAAAGCTGCACTTGCCGGCGTAATGGTGGCAGTGACAGCAGTCGCAGCACCGCTTCCGGCTGCGTTTACGCAGAAGGAGCTGCCGATGGCAGCAACAGCAGCGGATACCGACAACTACGCAAAGCTCCTGCAGTATTCCATGTATTTCTACGATGCGAATATGTGCGGTAATGCGGTAAGCGAGACCACAGGTCTGGACTGGAGAAGCGACTGCCATACGGGCGACGATGCTGACGGCGGTTTCCACGATGCAGGCGACCATGCAATGTTCGGTCTGCCGCAGGGCTTCACAGCTTCGACACTGGGCTGGAGCTACTATGAATTCAAGGATTCTTACACAAAAACCGGTCAGGGTGCACATCTGCAGACCATCACTGACTATTTCTGTAAGTTCTTCAAGGCTTCCACTGTACTCGACGGCAGCGGCGGCGTATCCAACTTCTGCTATCAGAAGGCAAGCGGTATCACCGACCACGATTACTGGGGCCCGCCGGAGAACCAGGGCAAGACCAGAAAGCAGTACTGGACTTCCAACGGCGCAAGTGATATTGCCGCAGAATATGCAGCAGCACTCGCACTGAACTACCTGAACTTCGGCAACGAAGAGGACCTGACCTATGCGAAGGCACTCTATAAGTTCTCAACACAGTACAATCAGATTGCAGTGGATGGTCCGATCGAAGGCGACCAGACCTTCTACAAGAATACCAGCTGCACGGATGAGCAGGCTTGGGCAGCAGGCTGGCTGTACATGGCAACTAAGGAAGAATCCTACAAGACCGATTGTGCAAACAAGCAGCAGCAGTACATCGGCTGGGTACACGGCTGGGAGAACGTTGGCCTTGGTGCTGCATGCGTCTATGCACACATCACCAACGACTGGAGCAAGGTTAACAGTTATCTGAGCGGCCAGTGCACAGATCCGAACAGCTACTACTTCCTGAACAAGTGGGGCAGTGCAAGACTGAACGCTTCCATGCAGATGACTGCAATGATTGCAACCAAGAACTCCTCTGCTGACTACTCTGCATGGTGCAAGGGTCAGATGAATTACCTGCTGGGCAACAACCCTGCAAACACCTGCTTCGTGATCGGTTTTGCGGATAATTCTGCAAAGAATCCGCACCACAGAGCAGCTTCCGGTTACAACAGCTACAATGAGCTGGGCAACAACACTGTAACTGGTCCGAACGGTCACAGCCTGATCGGCGCACTGGTTGGCGGTCCGACCGATGCTGGCGGTACTTACACTGACTCTCTGGCTGACTATGTTGCAAACGAAGTTGCTTGCGACTATAACGCAGGTCTCGTTGGCGCAGCAGCTGGTCTGTATGATTACTACGGCACAGGTTCCGTAGAGTCCAGCATTCCCGGCGTTACAAAGATCTATACCAGCGATACGGTTGCTCCCGATCCGGATGATCCGTCCTTCGTTGAGACAACCACAACCGTTCCCGAGGGCGACGGCAAGTACACACTCGAACTCAATGAGTCCTACAACTACAGCAGAATGACCGAGAAGATGATCGGTTGGGAATGGTCTCGTTTCGGTATTCCGGAGGGTGAAAGACCGATCAAGGTTGAGGTCAATATCACTGAGAATTCCTCCAGTGCTGAGCTGATCGGTACATGGCAGGGTGCGTTTGGTTCTTCTACCAGCGTAGAGGCAGACGGCTACTGGATCCAGAGCCAGGATGATGAAAAGTATCTGGGTGATCCTTCCGGCACGATCACTTGGGATATCGACGAAGAAACTTCCAAGATCATCCAGCTTGATTATGAAGGCCAGCTGAAGTGGGGCGTTTGGTGGATCGACTGTACCAGATTTATTGTGGATTCGATCGTTGTTTACACCACCAGCGACGGCACAGTAGAGCCCGATCCGGAGCCTGAGCAGACCACTACATCCAATACCACTCCCGCACCGGAGACTACCACCACAACCACTACCACCACTCCGGTTGTGAACAATGTGAAGTATGGTGACACAAATGAAGACGGTGAGATCGACGTGCTCGATATCATTCTTCTGAACAAGTTCCTGCTCGGCGGCGGCAAGCTTACCGACCAGGGTGCAAAGAATGCGGACGTTGACGGCAACGGCGCACCGGATGCAAACGACTCCCTGAACATCATGAAGTTTATTGTAAAGCTGATTGATAAACTGGGTGCATAAGAATTCTTCCCCCCTGCAGCTGCAGGGGGGATTTTTCTGTTCTGCGCCGTTTGCGGTTGATTTCTGCGGCGCAATCTGTTATAATGGAAGAAAAGGGCAAACGCCCGAATTTTACAGAAAAGAGGAACCTATCATGAATCCGATTGCTTTGATGCAGCTTAAACCCATGTTCGACCGCTTCCGTGAGCGCCACCCCAAGTTTATTCAGTTTTTTGGCTACGCCGGAAAGAGCATTTCTGAGGGCAGTCTCATTGAGGTCAGCATCGTGGATCCCGAGGGGAAGAAGATCGTCACCAACATCCGTGTCGATGCGGATGATATCGCCCTGTTCCAGCAGCTGCAGGGAATGGTCAAGTAAATTATGGAACACGAACGAATTCTGTACATCCTCGATTACCTCAGCCGCTGTACCGATGCGCAGCACGGTGTGACCCTGCAGGAACTCAAGCAGTATCTGGAATCCGAAACGAATATGCAGGAGGTTTCCATCCTTACGCTGCGCCGTGATCTTGAGCGGCTTGCATGCGCCGGACATGACGTGCAGTTCTCCACCGGCGCACATAACACGAGGCGTTACTATATCCCCAACCGGGGCTTTACGTTCAATGAGATCCGTTTTCTGGTCGATTCGGTCAGCATCAACAAATTCCTGTCCCCGACCCGCAAGCAGCGCCTGATCAAGAAATTCGAGGGGCTTTGCTCTGCAGCTCAGGTACGTCAGCTCATCAGCCGTGTTTCACTTGACGGCAGGGAAACGCCGTCATACGACCTTCTGGAGAATCTGGAGAAGGTGCATGCGCTCATTTCCGAACGGCAGAAGATCCAGTTCGATTACGGAAAATCCGACCTGCACGGCAGACTGGTCTATTATACAAAGGACAGGGAAATGATCCCGTGTCGCGTGACCTATTTCAACGAGCGCTTCTATCTGCGCTGCGTGGATGCGGTCAGCGGCAATCTGCGTACCTACCGTGTGGATCGCATGAAGAATATCCGGGGCGGCGAGCGTGTGCGGAAACTTCCGGTGCTGCCGCAGCCCGAGGGTGCGGTGCTGGATATGTTCGAGCCGGAGCGCTATGCTTCGGTGAAGCTGCGTGTCAGACGGGTGCTGCTTGATGAAATGCTCGAACAGTTCGGCAGCCATGCCTATGCGCAGGATGATCCCGATTTCCCCGACTGCGTGCAGGTGACGGCAAAGATCGGCATCAGTCAGAGCTTTTACCGCTGGGTGATGCGCTACGGGGAGAATATCGAGGTGCTTGCTCCGGCGGATGTGCGGGAAGCGATGGGGGATGCGCTGTGCAGCGTGCTGAAAAAATACCGGTCGTAGAAAAGCGGCAGGGGAAACTCCCCCCCCTGCATGCATTTTCGGCGCATCTGCCGGATGATATGATCCGGCAGATAAAATTTTTTTGAAGTTTTTTAGTTTATGCAATTCTGAACATCTGTTATGCTATAATGAGAACATCACATAGAGAAAGGGTGTTCAACATGATGGAAGTATTGCGTTATGCGCTGTTTGCACTGGAGGTATATCTGATGGGACGGCTGTTCTGGAAAATCGCCGTGACACGCATACTCAATCCGCAGCAGTATGAAACGCCGCATTCCGGCGCACAGGCATTTGTGCCGCAGCAGGAGCTTACGGTGCGCAGCTGTGAGCGGCGTGCAGGATGAATGACGAAGCAACGAGGTGGATTATGAAATTTCTGCATCTGGCTGACTTGCATATCGGCAAGCGGCTCCATGAATATTCCCTGCTGGATGACCAGCGTGACGTGCTGCAGCAGGCGCTCGCATTGGCGAAGGATGCGCACTGTGATGCGGTGCTCATTGCGGGCGATGTCTACGACAAGGCTGCCCCCTCGGTGGAGGCAATGTCGCTGTTCGACGGCTTCCTGACCGAATTGTGTCAGGCACAGATCCCGTCCTATATCATCAGCGGCAATCACGATGCAGCAGGGCGCATTTCCTATTTTTCAGAGCTGCTCACGCACAGCGGTGTGCATATGTCCGCCCCTTTTGATGGGATGCTCCAGCAGCATACCGCCCCCGATGGACGGACGGTGATTCACCTGCTGCCGTTCCTGCGCCCGATGGATGTGCGGCGATGCTATCCGGAGGAGCAGATTGTGACTTACGAGGACGCTGTGCGCTCGGTGCTGGCGCATTCACCCATTGACTGTTCTCAGGTGAATATCCTTGTCTGCCACCAGTTCCTGACGGGCGGCAGCACCTGCGATTCGGAAGAATTTGCCATCGGCGGACTGGATAATATCGGAGCGGAGGTTTTTGCCGATTTCGATTATGTTGCCCTCGGGCATCTGCACGGATCGCAGTGCTGCGGGCGCAATACCATCCGCTATGCAGGCTCGCCGCTGAAATACTCTCTCTCGGAGGAGCACCAGCGAAAGAGCTTCACCCTTGTGGAGGTACGGGGCAAAGGGGAAATCACCTTCGAGCAGATCCCCGTGCGGCTCCCCCACGACGTCCGCACGGTGCGTGGGAGCTTTGCACAGCTGCAGGGTGAGTGCTACACGGAGGATTATGTGCGGGTGGTCGTAACGGATGAGCTTGTTCCGCCGGATGCACGCATCTCGCTGCGATGTACGTTCCCGAACATGGTGAAGTTCAGTGTGGAAAATTCCAAGACGAAGTATGAAGTCAATGTGGCAGCGGAAGAAACCTTTGCGGACAAATCGCCGCTTGCGCTGTTTGCGGATTTCTATGCGCTGCAGAACAACGGTGTGGCGCCGGGCGAACAGCAGATGGAACTGGTGCGCCGCATCTTTACGGAACTGGAGGAGGAGCAGGAATGAAGCCTTTGAAACTGATCATGTGCGCATTCGGACCGTTTGCTGCAGAGACCGAGATCGACTTTGAAGCCCTTGGGACGGACGGCATCTTCCTCATTACGGGGGATACGGGTGCGGGAAAAACGACCATCTTTGATGCGATCTCCTTTGCGCTTTACGGTGAGGCATCCGGCGGCAGAGCCAGACGCAGCGCCAAGAATTTCCGTTCGGATTTTGTGGGACTGCAGGGGGATACCTATGTGATCCTGCAGTTTGAACAGAACGGCAGGTGCTATGAGGTCATGCGTGCGCCCGAATATGAGCGCCTTGCCAAGCGTGGCACGGGCGTGACGAAATCCACTGCCAAGGGCTATCTGCTCGATCTCGACGGGGATTACCTTGCCAAGCGCCCCGAGGAGGTCACACGCCGTGTGCAGGAACTGCTGGGTCTGAGCCGGGAACAGTTCTCGCAGACCATCATGATTGCACAGGGCGATTTCCAGAAGATCATCGCCGCCAAGAGCGACGACCGCAAGAAGATCTTCCAGCAGCTGTTCGATACCTATTTGTACGAGCGTTTCCAGGAACGTCTCAAGGAAAAGAACAGCGGTATGGAGGCGGATGCGCAGCGCCTGCGTGACCGGATGGTGGCGGAGATGCACCGTGGTCGTTTCGGAGAAGATGTGACTGATCTGCCGGATGCGGATGATCCTGCAAATGCAGCAGCGTTTCTGGAACGGCTTCGGGTACGGACGCAATCCGATGCCGCACAGCTTGCCGCACAGGAAGCGGCACGGAAAGAAGCAGCGGAACGAACACAGGCGCTGCAGCTGGCGCTCGAGCAGGGACGGGAGGGGAACCGTCGTCTGGCGCAGCTGGGGGAGAAGCACCGGGTGCTGGAGGATCTGCGCCGCAGGGCACCGGAGATCGCCTTGCTGCAGCAGGAACTGGACGCCGCACGCAGGGCGGAGGGGATCGCCCCTGTGGAACAGCGGCTACTGGATCTGCAGAAGCGCAGCGCTGCAGCACGGGAGGAACTGGAGGCACTGGCGCCGGCGGTACGCCTGCAGGCACAGGAGGCGGAACGTGCAAAGCGGCGTTTTCTGGAGGCGCAGGCAGAGGCAGGAAAGCTGGATGCCCTGCGCAGCCGGCGTGCGGAACTGGAACAGGCAAAGCCGCTCTATGCGGCACTGCAGCGTTATCGGCACAGCCATGCGGAACGGACGAAGCAGCTTCTGCAGCTGCAGGCGCAGAGTGAAGCGGCAGGTGCGGCGTATCGGGCACAGCTCAATGCATATCTGCTTGGACAGGCGGGCGTGCTTGCACAGGGATTGCAGGAGAATTGTCCCTGTCCGGTCTGCGGTGCGACAGTGCATCCGCAGCCTGCAAAGCTTTCTGCACATACGCCCACGGAGGCGGCGGTACAGGCGGCACAGAACCGTGCGGACGCAGCGGAGAGGGATTACCGCCGCAGTGCCGAGGACTGTGCACAGCTGCAGGCGAAGATCACACAGCTTGCGGAACATCCCGTGCTTTCTTCGATGTCAGCGATCGAGCTGGAGGATGCGCACGGGGCGGTATGCAGACAGATCTTCCGGCTGGAAACGGAGCTTGCGGCGGCGCAGGAGGCGCAGCATCGGGAGCATGTGCGGTATGAGAAATTTGCCGAACGCAGCCGGACACTCGAAGATACGCAGGCACAGCTTGCAGTGGATCTCACACGGCAGAGTGCTGCGTTTACGGAAGCACTTGCGGCGGCACAATTCCCGGATGCAGCGGCATATGCAGGCGCAAAACGCAGTGCACAGGCTTTGCGGCAGCTCGAGCAGGGGATCCACGGGTACCGGACGGCGCTTGCGGGTGTGACGGCTGCGGTGCAGGAGCTGGAACGGCAGACCGAGGGTGTGACGCTTGCCGATATTGCTGCACTCGAGGAGATGCTTTTGCAGGCGCAGCAGACACAGGAACGGATCCTCCTGCAAGTGCGCACGCTCGATACGGCGTACACGATCAATCGGGATGTAATGGCGCAGCTGGAAGCGGCGCTTGCGGCGCAGGAGAAGCTGCGAGGGGAGTGGAGCCTGATCTCTGAGCTGTACCGGACGGTCAGCGGACAACAGGGCGGCGGCAAGGCAAAGCTGCGTTTCGAGGCATATGTGCAGCAGTATTATTTCCGACGGGTGGTGGCAAGTGCCAACCGCCGGCTGAAGCTCCTGACACAGGATCATTTTGTGCTGCGCTGCCGGGAGGAGGCGAAGAACCTCAGCCAGCAGTCGGGACTCGATCTCGAGGTGCTCGACCGCAGCACGGGGCAGTGGCGTGATGTGAGCACCCTCTCGGGGGGCGAGTCGTTTCTGGCGTCGCTGTCGTTGGCGCTGGGACTGTCGGATGTGGTACAGGACGGCAGCGGCGGCATCCGGCTCGATGCGATGTTCATCGATGAAGGTTTCGGAACGCTTGATGAGCAGTCCCTGCGGCAGGCAGTGGCACTGCTGGACCGCCTTGCCGACGGCAAGCGGCTGATTGGGATCATCTCGCATGTGGATGCACTGCGCAATCGCATTGAACGGAAGGTCATCGTGCACAAGAGCGCATCCGGAAGTACGGTGACACTGGTGCGGTGATGCGCAAATGGGGAAATGCGTTGGGGTAAGAGAAAGTCCCCGTCGGGTGAAATCACCGGACGGGGACGATTCTGTTTTATGAAGAAATACAGATAGAACTGAAAATCAAAAGAGTCCCCGAAAATCGGGAGCTCTCATTGTGCGCCCAGCTGCACGGACGGCGTGCAGCAGACGGGGACTGATTCAGATCGAAAACCTTTCGGTTTCAAAGCCTTCCGCAGCCATGATTCCGCTTGCAAAGCAAAGGAATCATGCGGTAAACTGCACCATACCGCAAAACAAAAAAGTCTCCCTAAAAGGGAGACTTTCAAATGCGTCCAACAGCACGGACGCTGTGCTGGAGCTGATGACCGGATTTGAACCGGTGACCTACGCCTTACCAAGGCGTTGCGCTACCACCTGTGCCACATCAGCAACCTTAGCTATTATACCACACCTGTCCCCATTTGTCAAGCCTTTTTTTAAAAAATTTTTTTCTTCTGAATTTCCTGCGGCAAAGCACTAAATTTTTCAGAAATCCCTTGCATAACCATGCAAAATATGCTATAATAAACATATGTACCCATGTGCAGGAGGCGAACGATTTGAATACATTGCAGAAAGAACTGCGGTTTTGCGCCGTTGGCACCGTGGCGCTCGATGCGCTCATGTGGCTGTGCTCACTGCCGCTGTGCGGACTCGGACTTGCTGTGCCGCTTGGTCTGCTGGCCGGGAGTGCCGGGATGCTGTGTAACCTGCTCCTGCTGCGCCGCAGCATCACCAATGCCGTGTATCACGGGAAAACACGGGATTTCGGGGGATATCTCCTGCGCTGCGCTGTCGCATCCGCTGTGATCGCACTGGGACTTTTGTGTCCGTACATGAATTCCGTTGCCGCCATTGTGCCGTTTCTCTATCCGAAGATCCTCTTCGGCGTACTCGCAATGCGGTCGGATCATCCTAAGAATGGAGGGATATAATCCTTGCATATCCGTGACTTTTTTCAGGGTACCACTGAGATCAATGTCACCGGTCCGAAGATCATCGCATCATTTGAAATCTTTGGCGTGACCATCAATCTTACCGAAAGCATCCTGCTCAGCTGGGTGCTCATCGCAGGTGTGACCCTGCTGCTGCTGTGGCTTACCCACGATATGAAAACAAAGAACATTTCCAAACGGCAGGTGCTCGCCGAATGGGCGGTCAAGACCGTCTATGACCTCGTGGATGATACCATGGGGCAGGGCTGCCGCAGGTTTGCTCCGTATATCGGCGCATTGTTTACCTTTTCCATCACCGGAAGCCTCCTGAGCCTCTTTGGCCTGCGTTCCGTGACTGCCGATTTCAGCGTCGTGCTGACATGGGCGCTGATCACTTTCTTCTGGGTGCATGCCACAAAGCTGCGCACCAATGGACTCTGGGGCTATCTCAAGGGTTATGCATCCCCTGTGTTTGTGATGCTGCCCATGAATGTCCTCAGTGAGGTTTCTCTCCCTATTTCGATGAGCATCCGTCATTTCGGCAATATTGCCAGCGGTATGATCATCTCCAGCCTCGTGTACTTCGCTCTCACATCCATTACAAAGGCGATCGGCGTGGCGTTTATGACCATCGGTATTCCTGCAGTGCTTTCACTGTATTTTGATTTGTTCAGCAGTTTTATGCAAGCGTTTATTTTTATCATGCTTACCATGGTAAATGTCTCAAATGCAGCTGAGACAGATTGAATTCGGAATCAAACATAATAAAGCAACAAATTACTTGGAGGTAATTCATTATGGAAAAAGCAATCGTACTCGCAGCATCCGCAATCGGTGCAGGCACCGCAATGATCGCAGGTATCGGCCCCGGTATCGGTGAGGGCTATGCCGTAGGTAAGGCATGTGAATCCATCGGCAGACAGCCGGAAAGCTCCGGTGCCGTGACAAGAACCATGTTCATCGGCTGTGCAATCGCAGAGTCCACCGGTATTTACGGCTTCGTAGTAGCACTGCTGCTGATGTTCGTTAATCCTTTCATCGGCAAGCTGTAATCTGAATCGGAGGAATCGAAATTGGATTTTTTGACAATAGATGTCGGAACCATTCTCTTTACCCTGATCAATACCCTGCTGATCTTCCTCGCATTCAAATTCATCCTCTTTAAGCGTGTCGATGCCATCCTTGCCCAGCGGCAGGATGAAGTCGCTGCAACCTATGCCGCAGCCGACGCTGCGCAGACTGCCGCCAATGCGGATAAGGAAGCGTATGCACAGCGCATGGCACAGGTCAAGGAGGAAACCGCCCAGATCATCAGCCGTGCCGAAAAACAGGCACAGGCAAAGGGCGACGCCATCGTCGAGGATGCACGCCGGGAAGCACTGGCTGTCCGTGAAAAGGCGAATCGTGATATTGCCCGTGAAATGGCACAGGCAAAGGGCGAGCTGCAGGGTGAGATCTCCGGTCTTGCAATGGAACTGGCTGAAAAGATCATGGAAAAGGAAATTTCCAAGGAGGATCATGCACGTCTGATCGACGAATTCATTGAAGAAATGGGTGAGGATGCATGACACAGACCGTAGGCAAGGTGTATGCCGAGGCACTGTTCGGACTGTCCCGTGAGGCACAGTGCGAGGAAACGGTGTACCGGGAACTGAATGAAGCAGCGGATCTGCTGGCGCAGTATCCGGATTTTCTGCTGCTGCTCTCCGTGCCGGATCTCGGCGCTGAGGAAAAGCTTGCAGCCCTGCGCAAGGTCATTGGCGACGGCGCAGGCATCACCGAAAATTTCCTCTGTCTTCTGACAGAAAAACGCCGGATCAACCGCATTGCTGAGATTCGGGATGCGTTCAATGCGCTCTATTACGAGACATTCTCCATTGCGGAGGTCTTTGTTACAACGGCAGAGCCGCTGTCGCAGGCGCACCGGGAGAAGCTTTGCGCCGCACTCGGAGCAAAGCTTTCGAAGCAGATCAAGCTCGTCGAGACCGTGGATCCTGCCATTCTGGGCGGTATGATCGTGCAGTACGGGGATACGAGAATGGATAATTCCCTGCGGACTCGTATGAGAGAGATGTCCGAGAATTTGAAGAAATAAGCGCAGACCTGCGCCGGCGACCCATCGCCACAAACTATAATAAGAATTTGAGGTGCTGCAATGAATTTACGTCCGGATGAAATATCCAGTATTATTAAAGAGCAAATCAAGAACTACCAGTCGAAGATCCAGCTGAGTGACGTTGGTACAGTCATCACGGTCGGCGACGGTATTGCCAATATCCATGGGCTGGAACAGTGCATGTCCGGTGAACTGCTCCAGTTCGAAAATGGTACCTACGGCATGGCGCTCAACCTTGAACAGGACAGCGTCGGCGCCGTTCTGCTCGGCTCCGATGCCGAGATCAAGGAAGGCTCCACAGTGAAGCGTACGGGCGAGATCATGTCCGTGCCCGTGGGTGAAGCACTCCTCGGCAGAGTGGTCAATGCCCTCGGTCAGCCCATCGACGGCGAGGGCCCTATTGAAACCACGGAACGTGCCCCGATTGAAAAGGTAGCGTCCGGTGTTATCACCAGAAAATCCGTCCATAAGCCCCTCCAGACCGGTATCAAGGCGATCGACTCCATGATCCCGATCGGCAGAGGACAGCGTGAGCTCATCATCGGCGACCGCCAGACCGGTAAGACCGCCATTGCCCTTGATACCATCATCAATCAGAAGGGCAAGGATATGATCTGCATCTACGTTGCCATCGGACAGAAACGCTCGACGGTGGCAAATGTAGCCGAAACACTGCGCAAGGCAGGGGCGATGGAATATACCATCATCGTCTCCGCAACTGCATCCGAGCTTGCTCCCCTGCAGTATATTGCCCCCTATTCGGGCTGTGCAATGGGTGAGTTCTTCCTCGATCAGGGGAAGGACGTGCTCTGCGTGTATGACGATCTTTCCAAGCATGCGGTGGCATACCGTGCGCTTTCTCTGCTCCTCAAGCGTCCGCCGGGACGTGAAGCATATCCGGGTGATGTTTTCTATCTGCATTCCCGTCTGCTGGAGAGAGCATGCAGCTATAATGAAAACTACGGCGGCGGAAGCCTGACGGCTCTGCCGATCATCGAAACACAAGCAGGCGACGTTTCTGCCTATATCCCGACAAATGTGATCTCCATCACGGATGGACAGATCTTCCTTGAAACCGACCTGTTCAACGCAGGCGTGCGTCCGGCGGTCAACCCCGGTATCTCCGTATCCCGTGTTGGTTCTGCCGCACAGATCAAGGCAATGAAGAAGGTTTCCGGTTCTCTGAAACTGTCCTACTCGCAGTACAGAGAGCTGCAGGCATTCTCTCAGTTCGGCTCCGATCTCGACGCCGATACCAAGAACCGCCTGTCCATGGGTGAGCGCATTGTTGAGGTGCTCAAGCAGGACAGAAATTCCCCCGTTCCGGTCGAGCTCCAGGTCTGCATTATTTATGCCGTGACCAAGGGCTATCTGAAGAATGTGGCTGTGAACGATATCAAGGACTACGAAGCACAGCTCTTTGCAGAGATGCAGGAGCATCATCCGGAGATCCTCGCTTCCATTCTGGAAACCAAGGAACTGACGGCAGAGAACGAGGAAGCTCTGAAATCTGCGCTCGATACCTTTACTGCGCAGTATACGGCAGCGCACTGATTGGGGTGACAAGATGGCGAATCTGAAGGATATCAAGCGCCGCATCCACAGTGTCGAGAGTACCATGCAGATCACAAAAGCAATGGAGCTGGTGGCATCCTCCAAGTTCCGCCGTGCCAAGGAGCGTGCAGAGGCGGCACAGCCGTTTTTCAACGCAACCTATAAGCTTATGGCAGAGATCGCTGCGGAGGATCCCTATTTCAACTCCAGCTTTGTGCATAAGCGCACAGAAAATGGTGCGGTGCTCCTGATCGTCATTGCAGGCGACAGGGGTCTTGCCGGCGGCTTCAACTCCAATGTACTGAAGATCGCACAGGCACGCATCAATGAGGTCAAGGCGCAGGGCGGCAACCCCATTGTGATGCCCATCGGGCAGAAGGCGGTGGATTATTTCGCACGTCGTGATGTGAAGGTGCTCAGGTCGTATGACCACATTGCGGAGCAGGCAAGCATTTATCTGGCGATGGATATGGCGGAACTGGTACTGCGTACCTACGAACGGCATGCGTCGCTGCAGAGTGTGGAGCTTGTTTATACAAATTATGTCTCACCGATCGTGCAGGAAGCACAGAAAATCGGCGTGATTCCGCTGGAAAATCTGGCGGGCAGCCACCCGAGAAAATGCGCTGTGGAGTATGAACCTTCTGCGGAGGAAGTCTTTGACAAGCTCGTGCCGCAGTATGTGGCAGGGCTGATCTACGGTGCGATCGTCGAATCCTTTGCCTCCGAACAGGCGGCAAGACGCACGGCGATGGAAAATGCGACCGATAATGCGGAGGAAATGATCGACAATCTGTCCCTCCTCTATAATCGTGCAAGACAGGGTGCAATTACACAAGAGCTTACAGAAATTGTCGCTGGTGCTTCAGCGAATGAGTAAGCGAAAGGAGCATGCAGAAAATGCAGAATATAGGTAAAATCGTGCAGATCATCGGTGCGGTCGTGGACGTTCGCTTTGCGAAGGAGCGCCTGCCCCGTCTGCTGAACGCCATTACTGTGGACAATCACGGAACAAAGCTCGTTCTGGAAGTCGCACAGCATATCGGTGATGATATTGTCCGCTGCATTGCTATGAGCAGCACGGATGGTCTGGTGCGTGGCATGGACGCCATCGACACCGGCGCCCCGATCACCGTTCCCGTTGGTCGGGAAACCCTCGGCAGAATGTTCAATCTGCTGGGCGATGCCATTGACGAAAAGCCGGCACCCGAAACTGCACAGCAGTGGGCGATCCATCGGGAAGCCCCCAGCTACGAGGAGCAGACGGCTTCGAACGAAGTTCTCGAAACCGGTATCAAGGTTATCGACCTCATTGCCCCCTATCTGAAGGGCGGTAAGATCGGTCTGTTCGGCGGTGCAGGCGTCGGCAAGACCGTTCTCATTCAGGAACTGATCAACAACGTTGCCAACCAGCACGGCGGTATTTCCGTCTTCACCGGTGTCGGTGAGCGTACCCGTGAGGGCAACGACCTCTATAACGAAATGCAGGAAAGCGGCGTTATCGACAAAACCGTTCTCGTGTACGGTCAGATGAACGAACCCCCGGGCGCAAGAATGCGTGTGGGTCTGTCCGGTCTGACGATGGCGGAGTATTTCCGTGATGAGGAAGGTCAGGACGTGCTCCTGTTCATCGACAATATTTTCCGCTTTACACAGGCAGGTTCCGAGGTGTCTGCACTGCTCGGACGTATGCCCTCCGCCGTTGGCTACCAGCCGACCCTTGCGACCGAAATGGGTGCACTGCAGGAGAGAATCACCTCCACCAACAAAGGCTCCATCACCTCCGTTCAGGCAGTCTATGTCCCTGCGGATGACCTGACCGACCCGGCTCCGGCTACGACCTTTGCGCATCTGGATGCGACTACGGTTCTGTCCCGTCAGATCGCATCGCTCGGTATCTACCCGGCGGTGGATCCGCTGGAGAGTACGTCCAGAATTCTTGCGCCCGAGATCGTCGGCAAGGAACACTACGAAGTGGCAAGAGCCGTGCAGACCATTCTTCAGCGATATACAGAGCTGCAGGACATTATCGCCATCATGGGTATGGAGGAACTGTCCGAAGAGGATAAGCGTACCGTTATGCGTGCACGAAAGATACAGCGTTTCCTGTCCCAGCCGTTCTCCGTTGCGGAGCAGTTCACGGGCATGGAGGGCAAGTATGTGCCGCTGAAGGAAACGATCCGTGGCTTCAAGGAGATCATCGAGGGCAAGCATGACGACCTGCCCGAGTCCGCATTCCTGTTCGTCGGGACCATCGACGAGGCAGTGGAAAAAGCGAAGAGCCTTCAGGAATAACGGCAGGAGGGGAGAGCCATGAAAACCTTTCGACTCCAGATCATCACGCCCGACAAGATCCTGTTTGACGGCGACGCCGTTCAGCTCACTGCCCGCACAACCGAGGGCGATGTGGGAATTCTTGCCGGACATACCCGTTATGCGGCGATCCTGAAAACCGGTGCACTGCAGATCCGTCTTGAAAACGGAGAAAACCGTACGGCTGCCGTGGCAAGCGGCGCTCTGAAGGTTTCCGATGAAAAGACCACCGTCATCACGACCGCTGCCGAGTGGGCGGAGCAGATCGACACCGACTGGGCGGAACGTTCCCGTCAGGATGCCCTGCGGAAGCTGGAACAGTACAAGAATGAGCCGGATCGTCAGGAGCGTGCAAACCTCAAGCTCCAGCGTGCGCTCAATCGTCTGCGTGTTTCGGGAAATACCCCGAAGGCACAGGACGTAAAACGTAAATAGAAATCAGACCCGGCGCAAAAACTGCGTTGGTCAGAGATGCTGCGGGAGCTTCCGGTTTCGGAAGCTCCCTTTTTTGCAGGCAGGTCTTCCGGTGGCTGCATTCGTTGCCGTAAAAGCAGCAGCGATACGCTTCTAAATTCAATGTATCCGTCAGAATACCCAGAAATAAACAAATCACCCGGCGTACCCTTTGGTCAAATAACCATAATTTACGCTGAAAGCCAATTTTTAAAAGAAAATTCCGCATTCCCTCTTGACAACTTTTATTAAAGAGTGGTATAATAAATGTACCGCACAGCGAGTACAGTTGTATGCCGTGTACGGAATTTTGATGAGGAGGTTTTTTAACAATGGCGTTAAAGAATCAGTATTTGGTAGATCTGCTTGCAAGAGTTGAAAAGAGAAATCAGGGCGAGCCCGAGTTCATTCAGACTGTAACTGAGGTTCTGGAGTCTCTGGAAGCAGTTGTGGAAAAGAGACCTGACCTGGTAGAGGCAGGCGTGCTCGAGAGAATCGTAGAGCCCGAGCGTCAGATCACATTCCGCGTTCCGTGGGTGGACGACAATGGCAAGGTACAGGTTAACCGTGGTTTCCGTGTACAGTTCAACTCCGCAATCGGTCCGTACAAGGGCGGTCTGCGTTTCGCTCCCAACGTATACAGCGGTATCATCAAGTTCCTCGGCTTTGAGCAGATCTTCAAGAACTCCCTGACATCCCTGCCCATGGGCGGCGGCAAGGGCGGTTCCGACTTCGATCCCAAAGGTAAGTCCGACGGCGAAATCATGCGTTTTTGCCAGAGCTTCATGACCGAGCTGTACCGTCACATCGGCCAGTTCACCGACGTTCCCGCAGGCGACATCGGTGTAGGCGCTCGTGAGGTTGCTTATATGTTCGGCCAGTACAAGCGCATCGTCAACCGTTTCGACGGCGGCGTTCTGACCGGCAAGGGCCTGAGCTTCGGCGGCTCTCTGGCTCGTACTCAGGCTACCGGCTACGGCCTGTGCTACTTTGCAGCAGAAGCTCTGAAGTATCTGGCAAACGACAGCTTCGAAGGCAAGACCGTTGTTGTTTCCGGTTCCGGCAACGTTGCTCAGTACGCAGCAGAAAAGGCTACCCAGCTGGGCGGCAAGGTTGTTGCAATGTCCGACTCTCAGGGCTATGTATATGACCCCAACGGCATCAACTTCAAGGTGCTGTTTGATATCAAGCAGAAGCGCCGCGCACGCATCAGCGTATACGCTCAGGAAGTGGAAGGCGCTACCTATGTAGAAGGCTGCAAGAACATTTGGAACGTTAAGTGCGACATCGCTCTGCCCTGCGCATCCCAGAACGAAATGGATGCAAATGGAGCAAAGGCTCTGATCGACAACGGCTGCATGGGCGTGTTCGAAGGCGCAAATATGCCTCTGACTCCCGAAGCAATCGCACTGGTTCAGTCCTCCGGTCTGCTGTACAGCCCCGGCAAGGCATCCAACG